>DAOTUI010000206.1:0-15598 GCA_034437035.1 Chloroflexaceae bacterium | reverse complement strand
CGATAACGGCGTATTTCGCCTGCGGCAGCATGGTACTGTTTTGTCTTTTTCCGAAACATGTGGCTCTCCGAGCCACATGTTTCGGAAAAAGAATGTCATGTTCCACCCTGCCGGAGGCGCATCGTGCCGATTGTCCAGGCAGACGCCTGGGTTTGGAACCGACCGCGTAACTCCTGTTACTTGACAGGACGTACACGGTGGGAGTCTGGACCACGAACAACACGCAATGAGCGAAAACCGCGAAACTGCCAATGCCGACATGTATCAGGCGATCTCGCGTTTGGTGGGGGATATTGCCTCCGGCAGGGCGGAACAGACCATTCTGTTTCACGAACATTTGGCTGCTTGAGCCAAATGTTCGTGAAACAGAAAAAAGAAGAACCATGCTGCCGCAGGCGAAGACTGCCTGTGTGAGTGTACGTGTCTGATTTGAACGCGCACCGCGCACCGCGTAATGCGTGTCACTTGACAGGACTTACGCAGTCCCTGACCCGGAAGGCACTTCAGCCTCCGGCAGGGCGGAAGAAACCCGCTCTTGTCCCCAAAAAAATTCACTTAGTGAATTTTTTTGGGGACAAAGAATAAAAAGTACCATGCTGCCGCAGGCGAATCTGACTTCCATCGAGTGGAACGCCCGGTTTGCATGTTCACTGTGTAACGGCACTCACTTGAAGGATTATGCTGTCTGCGCTAGAATGCACAGATAAACAAGGTGTAACCCACCGGAGAGGATCCAATGAACAGAATTGTTGTGCTGCTAACACTGTTGCTCATCAGCGCAGTTGTATGGATCATGGATCTGCGGCGGCGGCTGCAGGCGGCGCAGATGCGCGGCGATATGTATCGGGATATTTCGACCCGACTGGACCGGCGTGTCGCCGAGCTAACCACCCAGGAGTCGTAGTGCCATGATCGCTCAAAGACCAGCGCAGGTCATTCGCAATCAGATGGCCGTTTGAAGAGATATGTTTCCGTTGTGAGCACCACAATCCCTTCCTCTCCAGCGGCGCGGGCACCGACAGGGCTCTCTATTCGCCTGGCAAACCTGGAGGATATTAACGCCATCCTGACCCTGCACTGCGAAGCATTCGCCGATAAGTTTGGCGGTGCCTTTGGTGCAAATGGGATGACCCGTGGCGCGGCGGCCCTGGAGGCGTCCTGGCGACGGCAGGGGATGCAGGCGTTGCGGGGAATGTTTGTAGCCGAGTTAGACGGCCGGATCGTCGGTACGACCACGCTGCGTACCTGGGAGATGGGAACCGACAACAGCGGGGCCGCGGAGCTGGCATTTCAGCAGGTGTTGGGGGTGTGGGGCGCTATTCGCTCAATGTTTGCATTATCGCTGCTGGACCATCGCATTGGTCGGGGCGAAGGGTTTATTACCGACGTGGCGGTGCTGAATGACTACCGGCGACAGGGCATTGCCGGCGCTATGCTGGCCCGCGCCGAACAGGAAGCACAGTCACGGCATAAACACTACCTGGGGCTCTATGTGAGCGGCGCAAATACAGGGGCGCGCACCCTCTACCGCCGCCTGGGGTTCCGCGATATGTATGTGCGGCGCTCGTGGCTGACCCGGCTGATCTTTGGGCAGCGTGAGTGGGTGTATATGCGCAAACATCTTACATAGTCGGAAAACGGGAGGTCGCCGTGGGTTTACCCACCTGTCCGGTTCAATGTAGCCGTTGGCTGCTATTTACAACATGTCGCACCGGTGCGTTTGCACCTGGCCCGTGTGAACCGGTGACGACGGCGCTACGCCGGGCGCAACCCGATAGCGTACCGCCGAGTAGTACGCCGAGTGTTTACTTCGGCTTTGACGGCTCCCGCCCCGCTCACCAGACCAGTCGCCGGTCAACTTTTCCCACGAATCAACCAGTTCTTTCCATCAGCATGGCTGCCACTATGCCGGGCAGCCGGGCGCATTATGGTACCCGGTTGCCGCCGCCTCTCATGTGTAGACGGTTTCGCCAGATCGCATTGGAATGCAGTTGGTTGGACCGGCATCGATCATCGCTCAAGAAGAACATGTCCCGCATCAGGACGGGCAGCGGACGCGCTTCTGCGCGTCCCTACCACAAAACGTTTTCACCTGAGAGGTTGCCGCCGCTCCCGAGCCACCGGCTGCCTGACAGCGTTGGCACTCTTTCTGCTGGAAACGTAAAAGCGGAGACAGTATCTCTTTAGACTCAATGAAAGGAATTTTAATGCAGATACTGCTTGTGGAAGATAATCCGTTGATGGAACAGGTACTCTGTCATTTTCTGAGCAGTCAGGGCTACGAGCTTGTCGTCGCTAACGATGGGCAGATGGCCCTGAGTCTAGCCCACGATCAGCGCTGCCATCTGATGCTGCTCGATCTGATGCTGCCGGATGCGGATGGGGCGGAACTGCTGGATAGTCTGCGCGAACTGCCCGGATATGCGCGCTGTCCCGCGATTGCGATGAGCGGACTGGGGGAGGAGGAGCGTTCCCGCTCCCAGGAGGCCGGTTTCAACGACTATCTTTCCAAGCCGATCGATCTGGACGATCTGCTGGACACCGTGCGCCGCCACTGCAACGGCAAGGGCGAGCGCGTGATGGGGATTACACCATAGCCACACGAGCGCCGGATCTATGAACAAACTTATTCTCTGGGATGTTGATGGAACGCTCATTCACACGGGTGGGATTGCCGGTGAAACCATGCGTAAGGCGATGACACAGGTCTTTGGCCCGTTGTCCCGGCGCGAACGGGCGTTTTATTCGGGGAAAACCGATCGCCAGATTATTCAGGAAACGTTTCCCGATCTGACGCCCATGGCAGTGTTTGAACAACTCCAGACCTTCATTACGGTCTATGTGGAGGCGTTTGCGCAGCGGCAGTCCGATGTGATCTCCTCGGGTGGGGCATTGCCGGGAACAACGACGCTCCTGGCACACCTGCAGGCCCACGCAATCCAGGCTCCCCTGACGGGCAATGTGGCCCCGATTGCGCGGCTCAAACTCGACTGGCTGGGTCTGCTGCCCTTTATGCATTTTGAAGTCGGCGCGTATGGTGATGATCACCACGAGCGCGCGCAACTGGTGCCTATCGCGGCCGAGCGCGCCGCCGAACACTATGGTCGCCCCTTCACTGGACAGGATATCATCGTGGTGGGCGATACGCCGCACGACATCCGCTGCGGCAAGCTGAACGATACTCGCACGGTCGCCGTTGCCACCGGCCCCTACACCTGTGCGGATCTCGCGGCACACCAGCCTGATGCAACCCTCCCCGACCTGAATGATTTTGACGCAGCCCTGGCGGCGATCCTGACGTAGCCGCCGATTGCTGTTTTGATGGCAAACTGGTGTGAGGCTATGGTCGCTCGAACGGTCGCCCCAATGCCGCCGGCGCGGGCGTAGCCAGGCGCGTAATCAGCCACTGCAACGGGCGGCGTAGCGCATCCGGCCGGCGCGCCACCCAGCGCGTCACGGCGGGATTGCTGCTGGTATTCACCAGGACCAGGACGAAGATCATCACCGCGAAGGGCGTCACCTGAAAAATCTGCGTCGGCAGTTGCTCCAGCGTGCTCTGCGAGCGACTGGCAAGCAGTTGCAGCGCCCCGAAGAGGTAACAGCCCAGCGCCACCCGCCAGGGCCGCCAGCCCCCAAAGATCACAATCGCCAGCGAGATCCAGCCCAGGCCAAAGATATGCCGGTAGCTCCAGCCCTGCTTGAGATCGAGCGAGTAGGCCGCCCCGGCGATACCCACTAGCGCGCCCCCCAGCAGCACATAGCCATAGCGCAGGGCGGTGACATTCACACCCCGCGCAAAGACCGAGGCCGGGCGTTCACCCAGCGCGCGCATGACCAGCCCGGCACGGGTATGAAAGAGCAACCACCAGACCGCCGGGATCAGCAGGAAGCCGGCATAGATCACCGGGTCATGGTCAAACAGTAGCGGCCCGACCAGCGGCAGATCGGCGAGGAAGGGGATGGGCATGGCCGCGACTGCCTCCCCCGGCACGCGCACGTAGGGCGCACCCAGGAAGGACGAGAGATCGGTGCAGAGTAGCGCCAGCACAAAGCCGACCGCCAGTTGCGACTGGTTTAGCGAGAGGCTGAGGAAGCAGAGCAGCAGCGCCACCAGCATGCCCACCAGCGCGGCGGCTAGAAACCCCACAATTACGCTGCCGCTGTGCAGTCCCGCCGCAAACCCGACCATCGCCGCCAGCAGCATGGTGCCGTCCAGCGAGAGGTTGACCACCCCCGCCCGCTCGCTAATGGTCTCGCCCATGGTGGCAAAGATCAACGGCGCTCCCGCTGCCAGGATTGCCGCCAGGTCAATGATTAGTTGCGATCGCTCCATATGCATGCTTTCTAGTTTTGCACCGCCGAGACGCAGAGAACGCAGAGGCTTTTATTTCCGTGGGGGCAATCGTCACGTCCAGGCATCGGAATAGCCACGAGATAGAGACAAACGCGCTCCGAGAACTCCTATATCTGGATAGTAGGACGTGATGTTTGCCCCCACGGTTTATTTTTCTGATAGTTCGGTAGGAGTGTAAGATCTTGCGCTCCGGTAACTTTCTACATTTACACTACAGAAACACAGAGGCTACTCTTTTAAATTCAGTACACGCCGGTGAATCGGCAGCAGGTGTTCAACGGCCTTCACCTCTATCACAACCCGTTGTGCAACTAACAAGTCCAGGCGATAGCCACAATCTAATTGTAATCCCTTGTATGTCACCGGGAGTTGCCGCTGTCGCTCAAACGGCATCTGCCGCAACATTAACTCTTGACACAGGCACTCCTCGTATGCCGACTCGAGCAGACCTGGCCCAAGGGTCTGATGCACTTCAATCGCCGCCCCAATCACCATTCTGGTGATTTCATTCACATGCATTCTCTAGCCTCCTGCGCCGCTCACTCGTTTATATCAATCTCTCGGCGTTCTCGGCGTCTCGGCGGTGCCAAAACCAACTGTCCCACAGGCGACT
The DNA here is from genome assembly GCA_034437035.1 of Chloroflexaceae bacterium. Classification (GTDB taxonomy): domain Bacteria; phylum Chloroflexota; class Chloroflexia; order Chloroflexales; family Chloroflexaceae; genus CAKZQX01. Next base: position 10,631 of record DAOTUI010000206.1, on the reverse strand, counting down.
ACCGGCGGAGTAGGCCGCGGGCGAGGAGCGCGAAGAGCACCAGCGCGCCCTGTAGCACCCCGCTGATGCTGCTGTCGATACTCAACCGAAGCGGCAGGCTAAAGCTGCCCCGGCTGAAAATCGCAAAGAGCAGCACCACCGGCAGCACCCAGGCGGGTCGCCACTGCACCAGCAACACAATCAGCAGCGCCAGCAACCCGAGACCACTGGAGATATTGGGCACCAGCGAGTGAAACACCGCCAGTACCTGCAGCGCGCCCACAATCCCCGCCAGCGCGCCACACCCGCACATTGCCTCCATCAGGCGGCGACCGGCCGGCACCCCCAGGCGGGTCGCCGCCGCCGGGTTCAGCCCGGTCGCCCGCACCGAGAGCCCCCAGCGGCTATGATCCAGAACGATCCAGACCAGTAGCAGCGCCAGCAACGCGATGATCGGGGCCGCCGGAGCCAGACGCAACCCCTCCAGCGTGGGTAGCCAGAGCGCCTTCGGCAGCGGCTCGGTCCCGGACATCGAGGCCACACCGGGGCGCTTCCAGGGGCCAAACACCAGGTAGAGCGCAATCCCGGTTGCCAGGAAATTCAGCCCCAACCCGGCGAAGATCTCGCTTACTTGACCATACAACTTGAGCAGCGCCGCAATCAGCGCCCAGAGCGCCCCGCCCAACGCGCCCACGCCCAACGCCAGGAACCAGAGCAGCAGTGGCGACAGGTCGGGCAGCAGCCGCAGCGGGATCATCGCAAAGACCGCCCCCAGCACAATCTGCCCCTCAATCCCCAGGTTGTACAACCCCACTGCGAAGGTCAACGTCAGCCCGGCAGCGCAGAGCAGCAGCGGAGCCGCCAGCATAATCATGTCGGCCCGCTTGATCGGCGTGCTGAACGCATCAAACAGGATCAACTGAAACGCGGCCAGCGGGGAGACATCCGTTACCAGTAGGACCAGTGTGGTAAACAAAAATGCGCCCGCCAGGGCGACCAGGGCCGTCAAGGCTCCGGACTTGAGCCCCCACAGGCGCAGGCGCGGGGCAGTAGATCCGGCCGGCTCCACCGTCGGGCCTTCAGTCCCCCACGACTGGCGCTCCAACTGGGCTTCATTATGCTTCGCTTGTTGTGCTTGACCTGGCATCCTCAAATCCTATCCCCCCGATCAGTTCTGCCAGCCGCGTCTCACTCAGTTCGCTACGTGCCAGCGGCCGTGAAACGCGACCGGCAAAGAAGACGACCATATAGTCACTATACTCCAGCAGTTCGTCCAGTTCCGCCGAGGCAAACACCAGCGCAGTACCGGCATTGCGGCGGGCCAGCAGGCGTTGCCAGACAGCGCGGGCCGAGGTAACATCCAGCCCGCGGGTGGGCTGCTCCATCAGCAGTCCGGCGCACCACTCCGGCAGCAGCGCCAGCAGCGCGCGCTGCTGATTGCCCCCGGAGAGCGTCTCAATCGGCGTGGTCGGCGTGGCGCGGATGTCATAGTCGGCAATGGCGGTACGCGCCTCCGCCACTGCCGCGCGCCGATCCAGCAGGAAGCGCGAACGGTTGAGCAGGGCGGCGTGATCAGTCAGCGAGAACGCGCCCACCAGCCCCTCGGCCAGCCGGTCGGCGGGCAGGAAATGCACCCCCGCTGCGCGCATTGCCGGCATGGAAACGCCGGTCATATCCACGCCGTTGAGCCGCAGTTGCCCGGACGGCGGGCGCAACTGCCCGGCCAGCAGTCGCAGCAGTAATTGCTGACCACTACCCTCCAACCCCGCCAGGCCCAGCACCGTTCCGGCGCGGATCTCCAGCGTGAGGTTGGATAGGGTCAGCGCGCCCCCGCGCAATGTGATGTCCGTTAACTGCCAGACCGGCGGAACAGCCGCCGGTACGGGTGGTTGTTCCACTGGCGTGGCCGACGCCGCCCCGGCATCCGGTTCCGGTTGCGCCGGCCCAAACATCATCGTCAGCAGGCGCTCGTGCGGCTGCGGTACGGGCATCTGCGTCCCGACCACGCGCCCGGCACGCAATACGCTGACCGTCTGGCAGAGCGTGGCAACCTCATCCAGTTTGTGCGAAACAAACAGCACGGTCTTGCCCTCGTCCGCCAGGCGACGCAACGCCGCGAACAGCGCCACCGCCTGCGCTGCGGTAATGCCGGTGGTTGGCTCATCCAGGATCAGCACGCGCGCGCCACAGGCCAGCAGGCGCATAATCTCCAGTTGCTGGCGCTGCCCCATGGTCAGACCGGACACCGGGCTGTCCGGGGCGACCGTGAACTCCAGTCGCTCGGCCAGTTCAAATAACATGCGCCGCGCTGCCGAGAGATTGGGCATTGCGGCGCGGGGGCCGGCGCAGTAGAAATTTTCGAGGGCAGTGAAGGCGGGCACATCGAGCGGATCTTGATGGATCATGCCCACCCCGGCACGCAGCGCTTCGGCCGGGCTTGCCAGCCGGACAGGCCGGCCATCCAGCCGCACCTCCCCGGCGTCGCGGCGCAAAAAGCCCGACAGTAGCTTCATCAGCGTGCTCTTGCCCGCGCCATTCTCGCCGAGCACGCCATGGATCTGCCCGGCGGCAAACTCCAGGCTGATGGCATCATTCGCCCGCAGCGTGCCAAAGGTTTTGGTGAGGTTGTGGATGTGAATTTGCATAGGAGGGTTAAGAACAAAGAACAAAGAACCGAGAACTGAGAACCGGGAACAAAGAACTGAGAACCGAGAACCGAGAACCGAGAACTGAGAATTGAGAGCCTGTCTGAAACAGTGGTTTGCGTCGATCATACGTCATGCGGGTTGCCCGGATACACCGGACAGTGCCCCAGGAGTCCCGGCTTCAGCCGGTTCCGGCCGCACACCGGCTGAAGCCGGGACTCCTGCGCCGGGGCCGTATCCCCATGACACACCCGTTTCAGCCAGTCTCTGAGAACTGAAAACTAAGAACCGAGAACCAGGTTCTCCAGTTCTCGGTTCTCGGTTCTTCCGCTTTGTTATTCGGCAGCACTCTGGCCTTCAATGCCTTCGAGCAGTTGCGGCATATACCAGATCTGCTCATCGCTGGCGGTTTCGCCCTCCTCCAGGTAGACCGTTCCATCCTGGAAATTGAGCGGGCCGACGTAGAGTTCGATGCTGCCATCGGCCAGACCGGCGATAAACTCGTCCAGGGTGGCGGCATTCGCCTCGGTCAGACCGTCACCCTTCACAAAGCCGATAGCGCTGGTATCCTGGTCGTTGATATTTTCCCAGTTCGGGCCGACCCATTTCCACTCCGACTCCCACTGACCGTCGTTGACGGCTTCCAACTCATCAACATAGCTCGGCCCCCAGTTGAAGTAGGGTACGCCCAGGCAGACATCCGGAGCCTGTTCGCATGCGCCCTCGAAGTCGTAGGGGAGGGCATAGACGGTCGTCCCCGCCTCGGTTGCCTTGTTTGCCTCAACCAGTGCCTCGGTGGTATCAATACCGGAGATAATCACATCGCTCCCGGCATTGATAAAATCGTTCGCCACCTGCGTCGGGTCCAGCGTCACGCCGGGGATGTTGAACCAGAAGCCAATCCAGGTAACCTGGAACTGCAACTCCTCGGCGGGCTTTTCCTCACGGAGATTCTCCCAGCAGTAGCGCGCCCCCAGGTAGGTTGCGCTCACCAGGCGGCGGGTCTCGTCGTTGATCAGCGGCCCCAGATAGGAGATATTGCCCGTCTCGGTCTGGAGCGCGGCGGCACAGCCGGCCATCATCTTGCCGTAGTACATGCGCCCCATCAGGTTGCCCAGGTTCTCCGGCCCCTCGCCGGTCAGCGCATCATCGCCGGAGATATGCAGGAAGGGAATATCGGGATGGGCGCGGGCCGCTTCGCGCGTGCCGTCCTTGAAGTCATCCGAGTTGGTGATGATAAACTGCGCGCCCTGGCTGACCAGATCATCAACCACCTGCTCCACCGTGATATTGGGGCGGTCGGCGGGATTGACCTTGTCCACATAGATAAAGTTGGCTCCGGGCACATTCTCCTCGGCATAGAGCGCACCCTCGTAGTGCGCCTGGCTCCAGCCGGCATCGTTGATCGGGCCCACCAGCACCATGCCGAAAGTCAACTCCTCGCCCGTTGCGGTCCCTTCGCCCTCCGCTTCTGCATCGTCTTCGGGGGCTGCGGTGGCCTCCGCCTCCGGCTCGGCGGTGGGTTCCTCGACGGGAGCCTCGGTTGGTTCGGCGTCTTCCGCGTCTTCTGCTTCTTCAGTCGGTTCGGTTTCTGTTGCGGTACTCTCGGTCGGTTCGGTTTCGGCGGCAGCGGTGGGCTCGGCGGCGGGCTCCTCGGACGGCGCGCCACCACCACAGGCTGCCAGGAGCATGCTGAAGACCAGCAGCATGCCGATGATCCAGGAAATAGGCGTGCGTTTCATCTGTCCCCCTAAATACTACAAAGGATACCTGTCCGGCGGACATCCGGATGGGCAAACATGGCCCAACAAAAAAAACACGGGCGGACGCTCTACGCGCCGACAACCGTGTCGAAAATAGCAAGCTCACGCACCACGGCGTTCCTGGTCATCGGATGCCTGATCCCCGTGCGCTAACGCTTTCCTTGATTAAGTTTGTGTTAAGTGGATAGTGAGAGTATAGATCAGGATGCCCCGGATGTCAAACGCCAACGGGTACCGAAGTACCATGTCATCTTTAACATGACCCGCGTTCCGCAGCGTGGCCTGTTCCGGCCCGGTGCCGGACCCAAACGCCGGTTTCGCCGGCGGCAGCATGGTACTGTTTTCTCGTTTCCACGAAAAATCGGCTCGGAGAGCCGATTTTTCGTGGAAACGATCTGGTATTTTCCGCCCTGCCGGAGGCGAGTCGAACCGTCCATCCAGGCAGATGTCCGGTTTGGAACGGACCGCGTAACTCCTGTTATTCACACGAGTTACGCGGTGGACGATCAAACTGAGCGTTTCACCCGGTGCAAGCCCGATTCGCCGGCGGCAGCATGGTACTTTTGTATGCTTTTTCACAAAAAAGTTGCACTTTGTGCAACTTTTTTGTGAAAAAAAGATGGAATCTTCCGCCCTGCCGGAGGCGAAACTCCCTGTCGGGTCAACGACCGCGTAACTTGTGTTATGCACGAAATGTTGGTTCTACGAGCCAACATTTCGTGCAAAAGATCGAGAATCTTCCGCCCTGCCGGAGGCGAAGGATACCTTACCGTGGAAAACCGCGTAATGCGTGTGACACCACATGCAACCGCGTACATTTCACCCTGAGAGGACTACCCCTGCCCGTTGCCGTTCTCCACCAGTTGCCCCGGCGCAGCGTTCAGCAGTTGCGTGATGGATTCGCGTCCTGCGGGCGTCTGGCCCGCCTGACCGAGCAGGGTCAGCAGCATCTGTGTGCGGGTCTTTACATCGGTGGCCTCCAGTTCTGTGATAATATCCGGGTCGATTGGCTGCACGAGGTCCAGATCCGACTCACTATCCGACTCAGTCGGCAGTGTGAGGAAGAAAGGCGGATCGGACGGGATCTGGATTTGGGCCCGCCCCTCGGCCAGCGGCAGCGGTGAGTTGACCTGGTCGAAGTCGCGCGGGTTGGCGCTGGGAAAGTTGTCCGGCAGGAAGGTCGCACGCGTCTCGGCTGTCACCAGCACATTGACCGGGGTCAGGCTCTGCGGCGTGCCAGAGATGTTGTTGGGGAAGGAAAACCCGGTACGGGGCAGGGTCAGTTCCACATAGCCGCGCACTTCCAGTTGCGGGTTTGGCGTGGCAAAGAAGTCGTCAATGGTCGCCCCGCCGGCAGGAATGGCCGGCAGCAGTGTCACCAGCGCCGTCTTGCGCGCCGGAACAGTAACATTGCGCGCGTAGCGGGTAGAGTTGGCGTTGCCCGCCAGCGTCACGAAGGTATTGCTCCCGGCCACATCGGTGATAAAGACATGGTTGTTGAACAGCTTCTTGTTGGGATCGTTCGAGTCGGGGAAGCTGATGTTGAATGTCACCCGGTAGAAGTAGTCTGCATTCTCCAGGTTGGTAATGGTCAGAAAATAGCCCTGCAACACCCGGCGGGCGATAGGGGCCACGGTGCCGGGCGTGCCGGGGGGCAGCGGGGTCAGCCGCTTGAATAACATTTCAAAGGTTGAAATAGTTGCCATCGTTCGTACTCTTTACAAAATCCTGATAACCGATCGGGCTATATAGAGCAAGATGGCAGCACAAAGCAGGCAAAAATGGGGATTGTGGGCGGCATGTTTTCACTCTATCTCACTCATGCAGGTAAACGCGGAATGTGATGTTTTTCGGTCAACTTAACCGGAATTAAAGGAAACCTATGAAAATACTCTATGTTGCCGGCGGTATCCCGGTGCCCGGCACCATCGGCGGTTCGACCCACACGCTGGAGGTGGCGCGTGGCCTGGCGCAGCGCGGGCACAGCGTTCACCTGGTCGCCGCCACGCAGGAGGGCTGGGGCGGGCTGGGGCCGTTTGTGCGGCCCGTCACCAGCCGGCTGGAGGGGTTTCACCTGCACCACCTGGATGTGCCCAAGCGGGTCGCGCTGCTCGGCTTCGGGCCGGTGTTCCGGCTGATGCGCGCCTTCCGCCCGGATGTGGTGATCGACCGCTACTACAACTTTGCCGGGACGGGCGTCTGGGCCGCCCACCGCCTGGGTATCCCCTGCCTGCTGGAGGTCAACGCCCTGATCGTGGACCCGCCGGAGGTACCCAAGCGCCGCCTCGATGATGCGCTGGGCGGGCCGATGCGCCGCTGGGCGCTGACGCAGTGCCGCTGGGCTGCGCGGATTGTGACGCCGCTGCATACCACGGTGCCCCCGGAGATCCCGCGCAGTAAGATCGTCGAACTGCCCTGGGGCGCGGATGTGGCCCGCTTTGCGCCGCCTGCCGAACTACCGATCAGCGCCGGGCAACCGCCGACGGTGCTCTTCCTGGGGACTTTTCGCCCCTGGCATGGCGTGATTGATTTTGTGCGGGCGGGCGCGCTGCTGTTAGCGAGTGGCCGCGACTGCCGCTTTGTCCTGATCGGCGACGGGCCGGAGCGCCGGCAGGCCGAGCGACTGGCGTCCGCCTGGCCGGGGCATTTTCAGTTCACCGGGCCGCTCCCGTATGAACAGTTGCCGGAGCGGTTGCACCGGGCGGCGGTGGGGGTGGCACCCTTCCGCAGCGATACGCACCCGGCGTTGCGGGCGGCGGGGTTCTTCTGGTCGCCGATCAAAATCTTTGAGTATATGGCGGCGGGCCTGCCGGTGGTCACCAGCGATATGCCCCCGCTGAACGACGTTATCCGCGAGGGGCAGGAGGGGGCGCTATTTCGCGCGGGCGATGTGGCCGATCTGGCGGCGGCGATGGCCCGCCTGCTGGACGACCCGGCGGCGGCGCGGGCGATGGGCCGACGGGCGCGGGCGCGCGCGGTCGAGAACTTCTCCTGGCAGCGCCACTGCGCCGAACTGGAGCGGGTGCTGATTGAGATGGTTGGGGAAAGAACAAAGAGCGAAGAACAAAGAACAAAGGACTGAGAGCGCAGAACTGAGAGCGCAGAACGGGGAGCGCAGAACGGGGAGCGCAGAGCCTCTCAGTGTAGGCTTTTTATGGGAGGGACGCGCTTCTGCGCGTCCGCAGCCCGTCTCAATGCGGAAAATACTGCACTGGAGCGGCAGCCGCTGCCGGTCCCACTGACCGCATTCCAATGCGCTCTGACGAAAAAGTCTACACTTGAGAGGAGCGCACAGCGGGGGATGGCTGAGAGCTGACGGCTGAGAGCTGACGGCTGACTGGCGAATTGCCGCGCCTCTGCGTTAAGAAAAACCACCGTTCACTCCACGCCACAGTGTGACATTTTGCGTATAATGCATATTGTAGCGCATACGCGTTTACGGCGCTGCATACTGATCAGTCCTGCATATCATTGAGGAGACATATTCATGCCAAAGCATCTGACGATTAGCCTGCCCGCCGGCGATCCGGCGCTGCGCCGTGAGGTGGAACTGGGCGTTGAGGAGTATGCCAACCCGCTCCAGGCGCAGAGCTATGCCGATATGGAGACGGTGAAGCTGGTGCTGGAGCTTGTAGGCGAGGGCATAAACATTGCCGGCGGGGTTGCCGGAATCCTGGCATTTATTCGTTCATTAAAAGCAGAGCGCGAAGCGCAGGGCCAGGTGGTGAATATCTACATCGGGGTGCAGGGCGGGCCGCAGGTGCCGCTGGATCAGGCCGACGCGGAGTTGCTGACCAGCCTGCTGCAGGAGGATGTGTAATACCGATTTGTTGTCATAGCCACAGAGGACACAGAGAACACCGAGATGATAACACGGGAACGTGCCACCACTGCGCCCGTTGCGCCCATTCCGGCTGATTGCTGGTTTGCCGGCAAACTGGTATAACGCATTTCTTGCACCGCAGAGAGGCCGGACGGTGGGCAGGTTGTTTTTGCACCGCAGAGACGCCGAGAGCGCGGAGGGATTAAAGTTTGGACACGTACATCGCTTGCCGGGCATTTCACCTGCAACCTGTGAACCTGTGTACCTGTGAACCTGTGAACCTGTGAACCTGTGTACCTGTGTACCTGCAACCTGTGAACCTGCAACCTGCAACCTGTACCCTGTACCCTGTACCCTACGGAATGTGTCAATACTTTTGAGACAGATACCGTCGTTTATTTGGGTGCGGCATCCGGCGAACCGCCGGCAGGCGATCCAGATGCCGCATGGTAGCCGACCCCGGCAGCCGTGTCCAGGGCCGCTCCGCTGTTCCCCCTGGACACGGCCACCGGGGTCGGCGGGGACGCGGCTGTCTGGTCGCCTGCCGGCTCCTGCTCCGTCTGCTGTGCGGCAGCAGATGCTGCGGGCGGGTTGATCCAGACGGCGGGCGGCAGCGCAGGCGGCTGCGGTTGGCCGCGCACAAAACGCTCCGGATGGGCCTGATACGCCGCATCCAGCGTCGCCTGGCGGGCCGCCCGCACCACGGGAGCCTGACCCCGATGCACCGTTGCGGGCGTCAGCAAGCCGATCCCCGTATGATGATGATCCTGGTTGTACCAGGTGAAAAACGGACGGGCCCACGCCCGGGCATCCTCCAGGCTCCCGCAGCGATCCGGGAAGGTGGGGTGATATTTTACCGTTTTGAACTGCGCTTCGGAAAACGGATTGTCATCCGAGACCGACGGGCGCGAGTGGCTTTTGATGACACCCAGATCCACCAGCAACTGCGTCACACTGGTGCTGGTCATGGCACTGCCCCGATCGGCATGCAGGGTCAACCGGCCCGGCAGAATGCCTTCTTTGGCCGTCGTCTCCGCAATGAAGGTCTCGGCCAGGTCGGCCGACTCACGCTCGGCGATCATCCATCCCACGACATACCGGCTATACACGTCAATGATGACATACAGGTAGTAGTAGGTCCAGGCCACCGGCCCTTTCAGTTTGGTGATATCCCAACTCCAGAGCTGGTTGGGGCCGGTGGCGAGTAATTCCGGCTTGGCGTAGGCCGTTCGACGGGGTTGATCCCGGCGACGGGTGACCTCACCCGTCGTGCGCAGGATGCGATACATGGTCGACCACGAACACAGATAGCGTCCCTCATCAAGCAAGGTCGCATAGACCTCGCGGGGCGTGCAATCCACAAAGCGCTCACTATTCAGGATCGTCCGCACCTGCGTGCGCTCCTCCGGGCTCAGGGCCCGCGGCGAGCGGCGTGCCATCGGGGACGAGTCAGACGGCAGTGTGCGCGACGGTGCCAGGTGCGCGATGGCGGTTGGATGCGGCGTGGTCGCATGGAGTGGGGCGCTGGCCGGTTCAAGCTCCGATTCACTGGTTGGAGATGGCACACCATCCGCCGGCACAGACGCGTTGGCCATGCGTGCCCGGTAGTACGCGCTGCGCGGCACGCCGAGCACGCGACACGCCGCGGCGACGCCCAGCATGGGAGCCAGGTTGGGAATGGCCGCTAGCATGAGGGCTCGTCCTCCGGCGGTGTTGGCAGATTGCTCCCAAGCAGCTGCGCAATTTTTTTTTGCACGTCGATCACCAACTCGGCCTGATCGAGGCGGGCTTGCAAGCGGACATTCTCCGCCCGCAGCCGTGCTACTTCATCAGCCAGGAGCGTGGGCGGCGTTGGTTTGGGGCCGCGCGGCTGGGGAGCAAGATGCTCCAGCGCCCCGCGATCGCGCTGCTTGCGCCATGTAGAAATCTGTGACGTGTAGATGCCTTCACGGCGCATGACAGCGCCCCGTTCGGGTGATCCGGGCGGATAAGTCTCATACTCCTGCAAGATGCGGAGCTTGTCCGCAGCGGTGCGAGCAGGCCGGTCGCCAGCGGGTTGCACTTCGGGGGTTGGTGCGGGGGCCACGTCGCCACAGACGTCTGGTGGTATGCGTGTGTTGCTATCCATGATTCATCTCCTCGCCCTCGCAACGAAATACAGGTGGGTGATCTGTCTCATTCCATATTAACACAGAGGGGCGCAGAGCGCAGAACGCAGAGCGGGGAGCGGTGGATGGCTGAGGGCTGAGGGCTGAGGGCTGAGGGCTGAGGGCTGAGTGGGGATGGGTGGGTGCTCTCAAGTGTAGACTTTTTCGTCAGAGCGCATTGGAATGCGGTCAGTGGGACCGGCAGCGGCTGCCGCTCCAGTGCAGTATTTTCCGCATTGGGACGGGCTGCGGACGCGCAGAAGCGCGTCCCTAC
>DAOTUI010000205.1:0-26090 GCA_034437035.1 Chloroflexaceae bacterium | reverse complement strand
GCCATCGGGTTTAGCCTCTCGGCATTGATCTGGCTGGTTGCGGCGTTTGTGCCGATGCCGCTGCGGTATGGCCTCTGGATCGTTGGGATGCTGGTAGATTTTCTGGTGCCGCTCAACCCGGCTACCCGGCGGCATGTGAACCGACTGCCGCCGGGTAGCCACCATATGATGGAGCGGTTTGCCCTCTTCACGATGATTGTGCTGGGCGAGTCCTTTGTGAAAGTCGTGGGGAGTCTGGCGGGCGGACCGGTGGCATGGAGTACGCTGATCTTTGGGGCGCTGGGCCTGGCGATTGCCGGGAGTCTCTGGTGGCTCTACTTTGACAATATTCCCGAAGCCACCATCCGAGACGGGCGCGCATTCACCTGGATCTATGCGCATCTGCCGCTGGTGGTGGGCATTACCACCGTCGCCGTGGCGATGAATAAGGTGGTTCTGCTTGACATCAATGCTGCCCTGGCGGCACCCTATCGCTGGCTCTTCTGTGGCGCGGTGGCCCTCTGCCTGGGCGCGGTAGCCCTGATTAATGCGGTGTCGCTGCATGGCGATACACCGGCGCAGTCCAACCGCCTGAGTCGGGCCCAGGCAACCGCTGCCGGTGTTGTGCTGCTGCCGGCACTTGCCGGCGATCACCTGTCGCCGCTTATCCTGGTCGGGTTGGTTGCCGCGCTCTGTGTCACGCTGGTGTCGTTAAGCCGGCAGCAGAAGCAGCGTCTGCCGACGTTACCCAGTCTGTCGAGTTAGTTGCAAACTGGTTGGAGTAAACCTATGGCAAAAATCATCTCGGTACACTCATTTCGTGGTGGAACGGGGAAGTCCAACACCATTGCCAACCTCACCGCGCTGCTGGCGCTGATGGGTCTGCGCGTCGGCGTGGTGGATACCGATATTCAATCACCCGGTATCCATGTATTGTTTGGTCTGAATGAAGAGAGCATGCCCCGCTCACTGAACGATTATCTCTGGGGCAAGTGTGAGATCGTAGACACGGCGCAGAATGTGACGGCGGCCCTGCGCGCAGTGAACCCGGCGGTCAAAGGTGAGGTCTTCCTGATCCCCTCCAGCATCAAGGCGGGCGAGATTGCGCGCGTGCTGCGGGAGGGCTACGATGTGGGCCTGCTGAACGATGGCTTTCAGCGCCTGTTACTCGACCTGGATCTTGATGTGTTGATGATCGACACCCATCCTGGCCTGAACGAGGAGACGCTGCTCTCAATTGCGATCTCCGATGCGCTGATCATTATTCTGCGCCCCGATAACCAGGACTACCAGGGAACCGGGGTGACGATTGAGGTGGCCCGCAAGCTCGATGTGCCCAACCTGTTCCTGCTGCTCAACAAAGTGCCGCAGGCCTTTGATGCCGACGAAGTGCGCTCACAGGTGGAGCAGATCTATGACTGCCCGGTTGCGGCGGTGCTGCCCCACTCCGATGAGATGATGGTGCTTGCCAGTGGCGGGATCTTTGCGCTGCGCTATCCGCAGCATCCCATGACGGCGGAACTCAAGCGACTGGTGGCAAGCCTCGAGTTGTAGCGATTATTTGCGCGACATATGTGTCAGGCGATTAAACCAGGCGTTTCATTAGATGAAATGCAGGCATCGCCTGCGGCAGCATGGTATCTTAATTGTCTTTTTCAGAAACATTTTGCGCTTTGCGCAAAATGTTTCTGAAAAAGGATGGTCGTTTCCGCCCTGCCGGAGGCACTATCCCCCGCCGAATGCGGGATCGCCTGATCCATGGCAGCATTGAACGTTGCGCGGGTTTCGCGCATGTCGTGGTGTTCGTGGTCCAAACGCCCACCGCGTACGTCATGTTATGTACGGTTAATGTGCAGATATCTCTATTAGAATTAGTCTATTAGCAATATGCGGAGGAATATCGTTATGCGCGCTCTGTTCATTCATTCCCGGCAGTGGTATTACCGCTGCCTGCCGGCGCTGCTGCTCTTGCTGCTGCTGAGTGCCTGTACCGGCACCGGCACGCAACCGGCGGCCGCGCCCGACCAGTCGGCGGCGACCGCAACGCCGTTTGCGGCAAACCGTGGCGCAGGTGATACCCTCCGGCTGATCCTCTGGATTGCTCCCGGCAGCCTCAATCCGCATATCAGCCCGGGCTTGCACGATTTTCAGGCTAGCCGGATCGCCTATGAGCCGCTGGCGAGTTTTGACCGCGCGGGACAACTGGTGCCCTTCCTGGCGGCGGAAATTCCCAGCCGCGCGAATGGCGGCCTGGCAGCCGATGGCATGTCCGTTACCTGGCAGTTGCGGTCGGATGTCGTCTGGTCGGATGGCACGCCATTCACCGCCGCCGATGTCCGCTTTACCTACGACTATATCACCAACCCGGCCGTCGCCGGTCACGCAGCCGTGGCCTATGAAGCTGTGGAGCAGGTTGAGATCATTGACGACCATACGGTCAGGGTGCAGTTCAACGCGCCAACCCCGGCCTGGGCGGTGCCCTTTGTCGGTCGGTATGGCCTGATCCTGCCGCAACATATTTTTGCGGAGTACAACGGCGCAAATTATGCCGAGGCTCCCGCCAATAATCTGCCGGTCGGCACCGGACCCTACCGCGTGGTTTCGTTTGAGCCCCAGGAGGTGCTTTTCCTGGGCGACCGGCTGGTGGAAACCAATAAAGTGGTCTATGTGCCGAACGAGCGGTTCCGCGAACCGGACAATCCCTACTTTAGCCGGGTGGAACTGCATGGCTGGGGCCTGCCGGAGCTGTCGGCGCAGGCGGTGCTGGTCAGTGGGACCGACGATTATGTGTACGATGTGCAGTTGACCGATGATCAGCTCCAGGCGCTGGAGACACTGGGTGAGGGTGTGGCAACGATCAACTTTGGTCGCAAGCTGCTGCTGCTCGAACTCAACAGTATTGACCCGGATGATCCATCCGGCACGCAGCCGCATCCGATCTTCAGTGATCCGGAGGTGCGGCAGGCGCTGAACCTGGCGATTGATCGGGAGGCGATTGTTCAAGACATTTTTGGGCGGGCCGGTCGTCCCGTCAACACTATTCTACCCGCCCTGGAGGCGGAGGCGGCATCGGCAGCGGAGTTTGATCCGCAGGCGGCGGCGGCTCTGCTTGCGGCGGCCGGCTGGCGCGATAGCGACGGCGACGGCGTCCGTGAGCGCGACGGGCAACCGCTGCGGGTGCGCTACACCCACGACACCGGGCCTCTCTCTACCGCAGTTGCAGCGCTTGTGCAGCAGCGTTTGACGGATATTGGCTTTGCCGTCACTATGACCGACATTGATGTACGCACCCTGGCAGTGAGCGTTGCGGCGGAGGTGGTTGATCAATCCGCGCCGGCCATCGATATCGTGCAGCATCTTGTGACCAGCAGTACGCTCGATCCCGGCATCTACCTGGGCCGCTGGACCTGCGCGCAGGTAGCGGGAACGGCCGGTAACGGGCAGGGGACCAACCCGGCAAACTGGTGTGATGCGCGCTATGATGAACTCTATGCGCAATCGCGCACGGAACTTGATGCGGAAGCGCGCCAACAACTCTTTGCGGAAATGCAGGCACGCTTACTCGACGCCGGCTTTGTGCTCCCCGTCGTGCAGGTGGCGGATGTGTCCGGGGTTAGCACTACGCTGACCGGGGTGGAGTGGACGCCCTGGGATGCCGAGGTATGGCAGATCAAAGATTGGAAAAGGTAGGGTTCACCATGACCACGGAACAGCTACACACCCCCGTAGCCACGCGCGGCGGTTTCAGCGGCGGCGCATTCTTCCGCAATCTGCCCATCGGCAGCAAACTGACGCTGGGGTTTGCGCTGCTGGTCGGGTTGACGCTGCTGGTGGTGGGCCTGACCTACGCCGCCAGTGGCGAGGCAACGGACACGATTAATGATACGAGCGATGTGCGCGTGCCGGCGGCCCTGGTTTCATCGCGGGCCCAGGCCAACCTGCTGCAGATGTTTGCCGATGTGCGGGGCTACCTGGCGCTGGGGGATCGCCGGTTTATTACCAGCTACCGTCAGGCGGAACGCGATTTCCAGGCCAACCTGGACGAGTTGCAACGTCTCTCGTCTGCATTCGACCAGGAGAACCAGAACCGTCTGACCGAACTGGAGCAGGCATTTCAGGCGTGGCAAGGGCTGCCTGATACGCTCTTCCCGCTGCGCGATGACCAGATGGCGCGCGAACCGGCCTACCGCTGGTTAAACACCACGGGAACGCAGCATGGTGGGCAGGTGTTGCTCACAACCAATGAGTTGATCGCGGCCCAGGCGCAGCGGACACCCTCGGCGGAGAATATCGCCCTGCTGGAGGATCTCGTGCGCTTTCGCAGTTCGTTTACGGGCATGTTTGCGGGTCTGCGCGGCTATGTCACCACCCGCAATGTCAACTTTCGCCACTACGAGTATGAATTCAACCTGGATATTAATGAACGGGAGTGGCAAAACCTGCTCAACCAGCGGCAACGCTTTACGCCGGAGCAGCAGACGTTGCTCGAGACGATCCGTACCGAGCGGGAGCAGTTGATCAACCAGGTTCCCACCGAGATCTTTGCGGTTCTGGAGAGTGACGCCTGGCGTGAAGATCTCTACCGCTTCGACACGGAAGTCGAGCCGCTCACGATGCAGATGCAGCAGTTGCTGCGGGATATAACCACAAGCCAGCAGACCGCCCTGGAGCGCGAGTTGGAGCGGGGCAGCACCGGCCTGAACCGCTCGCGGCAGCAGGCGCTGCTGGGGGGCGTGGCGGCGGTGCTGCTGGGGAGCGCCATGGCCTTCGTCCTCTGGCGCATGATCACCGGGCCGGTACGCCGCTTAACGCTGGTGGCGCATCAGATCGAGGAGGGCGACCTGCAATCCCAGGCGCAGGTGGAGTCCCGCGACGAGATTGGCACCTTCGCCCGTACCTTCAACCGCATGACCACGCAACTGCGCCAGACCATGCAGCAGATCCGCCGGGAAAAGAAACGCGCCGATGATCTGCTGGATGTGGTTATTCCGATCGGGGTGGCGTTATCGTCGGAGCGCAACTTTAACCAACTGCTGGAGAATATGCTGGCCGAGGCCATGGCCTTTTGCAATGCCGATGGGGGCGCGATCCTGCTGCGTGATGATAAGCTGTTGCGCCTCATGATGCTGCGGATTACCTCGCGGGAAGCGTTCTTCGGCGGCACCAGCGGGCAGCCGATCACGCTTGCGCCGCTGGACCTGTACGATGGCGCAAGCGGTGCGCCGGACGAGCGCTATCCCGCGACCTATGTGGTTGCGCACAACACCCCGGTCAATATCGCCGATACCCAGGATAGCCGGCTGCCGTTCGAGACGCCCCGGCTTGCGGCCGCTACGGCCGACCTGGACTACGAACCGGTGTCGCTGCTGGCGCTCCCGCTCAAGAATACGCAGAACGAGGTGCTGGGCGTGTTGCAACTCTTTAATGCACAAGATCCGGCAACCGGGCAGACCATTCCGTTTGACGCCAACTTGCAGCAGATGATGGCCTCCTTCTCGTCGCTGGCGGTGGCGGCACTCGAATCCTATATTCGGGAGCAGGGCTTGCGCCGGGAAATTCAACAACTGCGCATCCAGGTTGATGAGAACAAACAGCAAGAGCAGGTGAGTGAAATCGTAGAAAGTGACTTTTTCCAGGATCTGCAGGCGCGCGCCCGCAGCATGCGCCGACGCAATCAGGGTGCCGCCCCCCCCGCAACCAATCACGCAGCGGAGGATACGACGCAATGACAGACGAGTCACCCCAGGATAATCTGACCTCACTTGTGCGCGGTATGCAGACCGCCGCAGCACCCCTGCGCGCCACCCTCAACGAACTGCACCGCAGCTATGCCGCGCAGCAAGACGGCACGCCGGCGACCAGCATCCCGGAACTGGCCCAGGCTGATCCGGCCTGGTTCGGGATCTGCGTGGTGGATACCGCCGGGCAGGTATACGAAGTCGGTACGACAAAGCAGGCGTTTCCGCTCCAGGCCATCGGCAATCCGTTTGTGTACGGCCAGGCATTGATGGATCATGGCCGGGAGCATGTCTTTAACCGGGTGGGGATTGAGCCTGCGACCAATATCGAAGCGACCCTGCTGGATGCCTGTACCCGGCGGCTGCCCAATCCGATCAGCGCGCCCGGCGCTATTGCCACGCTCAGCATGATCCAGGGCGCGACGGCCGGCGATCAACTGCACCGGATCATCAGCGCCTTCCAGCGGTATGTTGGGCATGAGCCGGTCGTTTCGGCGGAGGTTTTCACTGCGATGCGCAGCGGCGGGCATCACTACCGTGGCCTGGCCCATCTGCTGCGCAACTGTGGCATCCTGGAAGAGCCGGTTGATGCTACCCTGGATCTCTTCTTTCAACAGCAGGCGCTGCTGGTCACCGGCCGCGATCTGGCGGTCATGGCGGCGACCCTGGCGAATGGCGGTACCAACCCGCTAACGGGTGAAGTAGCGCTGGCGGCGGACTATGTTCCCGACATCCTGAGTCTGCTGTATACCTGCGGCATGCCCGAGGTTGCCGGCACCTGGACCAGCCGGGTGGGCCTGCCCGCCGTTAGCGGTATCGGTGGCGGTGTGCTTGCCGTGGTGCCGCAGCAGGCCGGGATCGCAGTCTTCTCGCCGCCGCTGGGCGCGGACGGGTATAGCGTCCGGGGGGTGGCGGTATGCGCGGAGCTGGCCCGGCAGTTTCGCCTGCACATCTTTGACAACCGCCCGGGTGAAAGCAGTCTGGCCGCCGCTATGACCGGGCGCGCCGGCCGCGCCAACCGGCGGCAGGGATGAATTTGTGGGGGCGGACGATGGTTCGCCCCCTACTTCCCACCTCCAACCTCACGGACGCGCAGTTCCACCGTTGTCAGTTCCAGCACATCGAGGGCAAAGTCGAGAACCCGGTCAATCAGTTCGCTCTGCTGGGCAAGCAGTTCGGCAGATAACTCAATGCTGCCCTGTCGGGGCCGATCCGCGCAGCAGTCGCCGCCACTCAGATGAAATGTGCCGTCGCTATTCAGGGTAATCATTGTAATATTCTCCATACGGAACCTCAGCAGTAGTTGGGTGGCTCAGGGGCGGGTGACTCCCACGCACACCAGGTCTGTTTCATCCACCAGCGCCGGATTGCCGGCGACCGCATACTGACGCACCGCTTGCAGACCGCCGGCTTCCATCCAGGCACACACCTCTGGCGGGGTTAACGGCGTGTCGGTTGTGTCCGGGTCGGTCGCCGGTTGCCGCCGGTTGTTCCAGCGCGGGAAGACAATCAGCAGGGGCGCGCCGGGACGTAGCACGCGGCTCAGTTCGGCCAGCCGCCGGCGCGGATTGTCCAGATAGCTCAGGATCGGTGCGCTGGTCACCGCCAGATCAAACATGTCCGTCGGGTAGGGCAGGAACGCATTCATACCATAGTGCATCGTCACTTGAACCTGCGCCCGTCCGGAGCGGCCCGCTCCGGGAAAGAACATGCGCGGCGTAATATCAATGCCATCCAGTTGCACCCGCAGGTTGATCAACTCCAGACTGAAGGCAACCGTGCCGATGTTGCAGTCCAGCACCTGCCCGCCCGCGCTAAACGCCGGCAACACCCGCTCGGCCTGCAGGTAGGCAAACAGATCGGCATAGGCGCGGGGTGAGCCCGGCAGGTTTAGTTCCTGGTGTCGCGTACGCACCGGTGTGCTACACAAACCGGGCTGGTTTATATTAAACAATGGCTGATAATCAATCGTACTCATCATCGGTTCGGCAACCATACTCATCTGTTCTGCCTCCTTGCTTATTCATTTACAGGACTTACACGGTGCGTGTTCAAACCAGACGTTTGAGCCGCAGGATGCCCGATTCGCCTGCGGCAGTCTTCCGCCCTGCCGGGGGCGAAACTCCCGACCAGATGCGGGATCGCGTAATGTATGACATCACCGGTGTTTCGCGTTTTTCGCTTATTTCGTGTTATTCGTGGTCCAGATCCCCACTGCGTAAGTACTGTCATGTATAGCGCGCTGCATCTCGCTCTAGCGGTGCGCCCGGTTGTTACTGTGGTTGCGTAAGCGGCAAACCGGCCGCGATCCAGGCTTCGATCCCGCCCTCCATATACTGCACACTGGTGAAGCCCATATCCCGCAAGAGCTTTGCGCCGCGCGCCGCGTTATAGCCCACCTCACACAGGGTGACAATCGGCCGGGTGCGATCCTGGAGCCGGGGGTCGCGCAACGTCGGCGGGATCTCCTGATCGGCGCGGAGCGGCAGGCGGCCCAGCGCGATGTTAACGCCGCCGGCAATCTTGCCCTGGCTCGCAATATCTTCGGCCTCCCGCACATCAATCAGCAGCAGATGCGGCTCATGCTGCATGCGCCGGTAGACCTCTTCCGGGCTGATCCCCGGCACGGCGGCCATGGCCGTGGCTACCATCTGCATGTAAGTAACCGGCATACGGCGTTCCTCTCCCACTCTCTCTTCTCAATCACACGCGTTACGCGGTGGGCGTCCAAACCGGACGTTTGACCAGATGAAAGGCCGGTTTCGCCTGCGGCAGCATGGTACTTTTTGATCTTTTGCACAAAAAAATTCACAGAGTGAATTTTTTTGTGCAAAAGATCAGGCTGCTTCCACCCTGCCGGCGGCGATATCCCCCGCAAAACACGGGATCGCCGGATACATGGCAGCATTGGCCGTTTCGCGGTTTTCGCTCATTTCGTGTTGTTCGTGGTCCAAACGCCTACCGCGTAACTCCTGACATTAATTGCCGGATCGGAGTCCCGGCTTCAGCCGGATCAGGCGTTCCCGGCAGTATGCCGCTGTCCCGGCAGGCACTCCACCGACTAAAGCCGGGACTCTCGGTCATTTCATATCCGGACTATTTTTTCAAAGTTCATAAGGCGGCATAGCGCATGCCAATGCGCAAATCCTGGACATAGTTGTTGCAACGGGTGAGTTGATTGTAGCAAAAGTAGGCTACCGTAGCATCGTGGAAGAGGAAGTGCGTTTCACGGATATGGGTACGGATCTTTGTGGCGGCTTTCCCGGATAAATTGTGCAACTGCCGGTTCAGGTACGGAGGTTTTTAACTATTTGTACGGATATTTTTAACTAATTTACAGGAGTTACGCGGTGCTCGTTCAAACCGGGCGTTTGACCCGATGAACACCCGACTCGCCTGCGGCAGCATGGTACTTGTTGTTTCTTGTTCACAAAACATTTGTACAACGTGCAAATGTTTTGTGAACAAGAAAGAGAATCTTCCGCCCTGCCGGAGGCGATAACCCCCGCCAAACGCGGGATCGGCTGATCCATATCAGCATTGGCCGTTTCACGGGTTTCGCGCATGTCGTATTGTTCGTAGTTCAAACTCCCACCGCGTAACTCGTGTAATTCAGGGGAGTGAATCGGCTTACCCGGGGGGAACCGGCGCTCAAGTGTAGATTTTTTCGCTAGAGCGCAGTGGAGTGCGGTTGGCGAGACCGGCAGCGACCACCGCTCCAGAGACCATGTCCCGCACCAGGACGGGCTGCGGACGCGCAGAAGCGCGTCCCTACCACACAAGGCCTACATCTGCGAGGTGGGAACCAGGCCCTGATCCTGGGCCCAGGCGGCAATCTCCTGCCGGGAGGTGTAGTTGAGCTTGGCGAGGATGTTGCTGATGTGAGTTTCGACCGTGCGCTCCCCAATGATCAACTGGTCGGCGATGGCCCGATTTGTCTTGCCCTGACCGACGAGGATGGCGACCTCGCGCTCCCGGTCGGTCAGCCCGCCAAACTTTGCGGCCTGCCGCCGGCGCTTTGACATACGGTAGCGCCGGGGGAACAACGCGGTGACCCGCTGAAGCAAGGTATCGCGCACCTGGTCATCGGAGAGGTTGGCCGCCAGTTCCTCCACGATGGCGCGGGCGCTGTCAAACTCCTGCCGGGCAACATCAAACTCCTGGCGGGTGTGCCGGAGATTGCCCAGCGCCACATGGCTGCGCCAGAGCTGCCCGCGCATACCCTGCATGCGCAGCGTTTCCTGCGTCCGGGTCAGTACGGTGACGGCTTCCTCAAGCCGGCCCAATGCGATTAGCGCCTCACCCCGCAGCACCGCCAGGCGCGGTGTGTCTGCCGGCGCGGCTGCGGCGGGCACCGACTGGTGGGCCTGATCCAGCAGATGCAGGGCGCGCACCGGGTCGTGTCGGGCAAGCAGCAGTTGTACCTGCGCCCATACAAAGAGATCATGCCCGATCCAGTGAACCGGCAGGTTGGCCGTGGTTGCATCCATGAGCAGCTTTTCCGCCGGTTTGAGATTGCGCTCCAGAATATGCAGGACGGCGGTGGCGCTGGTTGCCACATGGATCCAGTAGATTGAGCCAAGCTCCTGGCTCAACCGCATGGCCTGTTCCAGATGCGGCCGGGCAGCCGGGGGCGCCGGCAGATCCAGGTAGAGCATCCCCAGCAGCCAGTGGGCTGTCGCCTGCCGCTGCAGGTGGCCGACCTCCTCGGCGATCTGCAGGCTGCGCCGGGCTATCTCCAGCGCCCGCGCATACTCGCCCGCCGGCCCCAGAATTGACCCCAGCATATACAAAACAAAGGCTTCGATGGTATGCCACTCCCGCGCCTGCGCCCGGGCCAGTGCCTGCTCCCCATCGCGCACCGCCTGCTGGAAACCGGCGGTACTTGCCGACCGGGGGGTACTGGTATAGGTGCTGCTGCGGAGCATGGTCATCGTCAGCGATGTGGTCCAGCCACGCTCATCACCCAGTTCCTGGTACAGGCGGGTGGCCCGTTCAAAATAGCGTACACTGCCGTCGGTGTCGGCGCTGAGATGGCCCGCGGTTCCCAGCAGTTGCAATGTTTCGGCCATGCCGTTGCGGTCAGCGATCTGCTCAAAGATGGCAAATGCTTCATGGTGGAGCCGTAGCGCTTCCCGTGGTTCGGCGGCGTTGGCGTGCCAGTTGCCGATCCGGTTGAGGCTATGCCCAATCATCGCCGGGTCATCCAGTCTGCGCGCCAGCTCCAGCGCCTGCTGATAGTAACTGCCGGCATGGGCATAGTCACGGCCGGTCCACAACATACCAAGCTGGTGTAGCGCCTGCCACTCCAGCCGTGTGTCGTCGGATGCGCGGGCGAACTCCAGGGTCGTGGTATAGTCCGCGCGCGCCGGCAGAAAGCGCCCCAGCGCCTCGTAGGCCCGGCCCCGCTCAAGTGCCAGTTGCGTGCGGGTCAGGTTCAACCGGGGCAGTTCGTCCAGTGACACAACCATGGTGAGTTGGCGTGCGGCTTCCAGCGCCCGCGTTAGATGCTCAACCGTGGCCTGCACCGCGTACAGGCGCTGGGCGCGTGCTCCGGCGCGTTGTGCATAGCGTAAGGCCGGCTCCCACGCCTGGGCTTCAAAGAAGTGGTAGGCCAGATCGCCCAGGTGGGGCTCAAGTGCCTCGGCGTACACCTGCTCAATCGTCTCCGCAATGGCGCGGTGCAGCGTGGTGCGCTCCCGCACCAGCAGTTGCCCATAGATTGCCTGCCGGGTCAGCGCATGCCGGAAGGCAAACTGGTCTGGGGACGCCTCGACAACCATCTGCGCGGTAATCAGTTCCTTAATCCGGCGCAACATTTCATACTCATCGATCTGTGCCAGCCGCTGGAGCAACTGAAAGTCGAAGCGTCGTCCGATCACGGCCGCCGGCGTCAGCAACTCCTGCGCCGCTGTGGTCAGCGCTCCCATCCGCTGCTGTACCGTGGCCTGCAGGCTGCGCGAGAGCTGTAGCTCCGCCAGGGGTTTGTAGTGCCAGGCATCATCGGCATAGAACAGATCTCCCGCCGCGATCAGGGATTTGAGCAACTCTTCCACATAGAAGGGATTGCCCTCGGAGAGCTCATACATCCAGTCGAGAAACTCGCTGCGGACCGGGGTGCCATAGCCCAGGATTGCGACCAGCATCGCCGCTACTTCATTGCGCTGCAGGCGGGGCAGGGCCAGCTCCTGCGCCAGGCGCGTGCGGTCCAATTGGGCCAGCCACTGTTGCAGTGTGGGGGTAACTTCCTCGCTGCGGTA
Source organism: Chloroflexaceae bacterium (assembly GCA_034437035.1). Taxonomy (GTDB): domain Bacteria; phylum Chloroflexota; class Chloroflexia; order Chloroflexales; family Chloroflexaceae; genus CAKZQX01. Next base: position 14,113 of record DAOTUI010000205.1, on the reverse strand, counting down.
TGTCCCCAGCAGCAGCAGCGGCTGGTTGGTTACATAGCGCAGCAGATAAAGCAAAAAGTCCAGGCTGCTCTCATCGCACCAGTGCAGATCCTCGACAATCAGCAGCATCCCGGCCGGGGCATTCGCCGACGCGGTGGGTGGCGTGAGGCAGTAGATCAGCGCATCAAACAGCCGGCGCTGCGCCGGTTCGCTCTCCGGCGGTGCGTCGGTGTAGGGGGTTGCCACGAGCGGCAGCAGTTCGGGCAGCAGCGGGGCCAGCTCGCGCACGAACGGTCCGACGGTGGCCGTGATTGCGGCGGGCGCATGCCCGGCGAAGCGCGCGCGCAGAATCTCCAGCAGCGGCGCGTAGGGGCATGTCCGGTCCTGCGGGAAGCAGACGCCTTGCAGCACCTGCATGCCCCGCGCCGTGGCAAAGGTGCGGGCCTCGCTTACCAGGCGCGATTTACCGATCCCCGCCTCGCCGGAGATAAGCACCATCTGCCCGGTTGCGCTGCCCACCTCGGTGATCTGTTGCTGCAACGTCGCAATCATCGGGTCACGCCCGATGATCAGGGAGCAGACAATCGGTTGGGTGAGACGCTCGTTCATGACGCTTCGTTTGCTTGAATCACGAACACCTATGCCGTACACGGTACGGACTGTGCCGGCCTGGTGCCGGACCGTGCAGCGGTCATCGCCGGCGGCAGCATGGTGCTGTTTTAGCTTTTTTACAAGAAATTGACGTATTGTACCAATTTCTTATGAAAAAGCTCTGGTCTCTTCCACCCTGCCGGAGACGATAACTCCGTATAAATAAAGTAGGAACTGCGTAACATGGATAAGCTACGAAATATGTTAATTATAGCATATCAAATCTATATCTGGAATTATGCGCACGGCGTAATCTGCGGATCTTTGGGCGCGCCATGTAGGTGACACTGCCCGGCCTATGCCTGGCCGGCGATGGTCCGCAGCGCAGTCAGGAGTTCATCCGGCGGCGTGGTTTTGAGCAGGTAGGCCGCGACTCCCAGCGTGCGGGCTTGCGTTTGCATTGCTTCGGTATCGTCGGCGCTAAGAATAACGACCAGTGGCGCGGGGGTCAGCGTGAGGAGCGCCGGTATCAGGTGCAGCGAATTGCCGTCGGGCAGCCAGAGATCGAGCAGGATCAGGTCGGGATGCAACTGCCGGGCCAGCGTGACCGCCATTGTTCCATCCGTTGCTTCGCCCACCACGTTCCACTCGCCGGTCCAGCCCAAAAACTTGACTAGAATCCGGCGTACCCGATCATCATCCTCGACAATCAAGATCGAGCGGTTGTGTGGTGGTGTTGATTGACCTGTGTCATGCTCTTCTTTCATGGTGGTATTGTGCCACCATATCGGGTACCTGACACCGGGCGTTTGTCCAATCTTCTTCTAAGGGAATTGCGTAGATACCACACGTTACGCGGGCAGTTCCAAACCAGGTGTCTGCCTGGATAAACAGCCCGACTCGCCTGCGGCAGGGCGGAATGGGACTGTCTTTTTCAGGAACATATGGCACGTTGTGCCACATGTTCCTGAAAAAGACAAAAAAGTACCACGCTGCCGCAGGCGAAGTACGCCTTTATCGGGACCAAACGACCTATGTGAACGCGCACCGCGTACTACCAATTTGCCGGCAAACCAGCAATCAACGGCAACGAGTGCAACGGTGGCATGTTCCCGTGTAGCATCTCTGTGTCCTCGGTGTTCTCTGTGGCTATGACAATGAATCAGTATAAGTTCTGTAGATCAGGCGGCACATCTTTTAGGATTGGTTAGGATTGGTCCACTCGAACAGAATGGTAGTTCCCTGGCCGGGGGCGGAGCGAATCGTCAGGTGGGCATGCAGAATGGCGGCGCGTTCCCGCATCGAAATCAGGCCAAAGTGACCCGGTTCAATTTGCGCCGGATCAAAGCCCTGTCCATCATCACTGATGCGCAACTGCATGGGTGATCGCCCGCTGAGGAAGAGGTCTACCCGTTGCGCATGCGCATGCCGCTCAATATTCATCAGCGCCTCCTGCGTGATCCGCAGCAGCGTTGGCTGCACTGCGGCCGGAATGGCATCTTCTTCCTGGATCTCGACTACAACCGGAATCCGGGTGCGCTGTTCAAATGCCATAACCTGCTGCTGCAGCGTCTGCGCCAGATTCTGCTCCGGCGTGGCTGCCGGACGTAGCTCAAACAGGAGCGCGCGCATCTCCGCCAGTCCACTGCGGGTCAGTTCCCGGATCTGCTGCAAGGACTGGCGGGCCTCATCGCGGTCGATCTCCCAGAGGTCGGGAATCACCTGAGCCAGCAGACTCATACTGAAGAGCGACTGCGTCACCGAGTCATGCAGTTCGCGCGCCAGGCGGCGGCGCTCCTCCAGCACGGCGATCTGCTCGCCCTGCTCGGTGAGGAGCAGATGCTGCTGGCGGCTATCAATCGCGGTGGCCAGTTGGGCGGCCGTGGTTTCGTAGGGTTGCAGATCCGCTGCACTCCACTCGTGAGTGTGGGGACAACTGAGCAGCACACTGCCAATGCGCCGCCCGCGTACAATCAGCGGAATCATCGCCAGCGCCAGTTGCCCATCACCGGCCAGTTCCATCCGCAGCACCTCCGGCAGGCATGTGTCCTGCTGCACATTGGCAAAGGTGACGGTCTGCCCGGCGTCGAGCAGGGGCGTGAAGGCCGCCTCGAGGTAGGGCCAGCGTACCTCGCCCGTGTTCATCCCCGTTTCGGGTGACCAGCGTCCGCGTACCGTCATGGTAGTGCGGCGGTCCTGCGGGGTAAGCTCCAGCAGCACAATCGCGCAGGGATAGGGGCCCCGCGCGGCGACCTGTTCCAGGTAGGCCACGATCACCCCTTCCACACTCATCGCCGTACTGATACGCCGGCTGGCGGCATACAGCAATTTTGTTACTTCCAACGCCTGCTGCATACTCCCAAACAGCCGGGCATTTTCGAGTGCCGCGCCGAACTGGTCGGCAATGATGGTGATATCCTCGGCTTCTTCGGCGTCAATCGGTTGCTCGGCCGCAATCATGATCATCCCAAGCAGGCGACTGCCGGCAATAATCGGCACTGCCAGCGCCGCCGTTGTCGGTGCGGCGCTGGATATCGGTGGGTAGGCGGGGGGGGATGAACCGTTGTTCATCAGTGCCTGCTGCCGGGTCCGGGCCGCCACGCCAACCAGTCCGGCATGCAGCGGCTGGCGATAGCCCACCGGCATGCTGCCGGACTGGCTCCCCACATGCGCCATAAGGATCAGGTGCTCCGGATCATCCGGGTCGATAATGCCGACTGCCACATAGTCAAAGTGAAACGCGTCGTACATTGCTGTCACTGCGGCCTGAAAGAGGCTGTTCGAGCTGAGGTTGCCGGTGATCACGCGCCCAATCCGGTTGATCGCTGCGATCCGGGCCGACCGGCGACGCTCGGTTGCAAAGAGGCGTGCTTTCTCAATCGCAACCACCAGTTGATCGGCAATGATCCGCAGAGAGGTCGCGTCTTCGTCTGCAAATGGATCGTTGCTTACGACTTCCAGCGTCCCCAGCAGTTGCGTGCCGCGCAGTAGTGGCAAGACGAATCCGGCCTGGAACTGGTGCAGATCACGCGCCGGCTCTGCGCGTGAGCACACAACCATTGCCTCCTGTTCGCTGAACGTATGATCCGGTTGCGGCATATCGTTGCGCCGACCAAGCGTGATCGTTACGGCGGTATATCCCAGCAGTGCATGCATGGCATCCGCCGTATTTTGCAATAGCTCGTCGATCAGCAGGTCGGCCGTGATAATACGTCCGACATGGGCGATCAGCGCCAGGCGTTCGTTCCGCCGCTGCTCCTGTTCAAAGCAGCGGGCATTCTCAATGGCAATCGCGGCATGGCGGGCAAAGAGCGTGATCGTTTCGACATCCTGGGCATTGAAGCGGCGTGGCGGTTCCGCCCCGATGCCAAAGAAGCCGATAATGCGCGGGCCCCACCAGATCGGAATCCCAATCACGGTGTGGTCGGCAAACTCCGGAATGCTGACCTGTTCCAGATCGCCATACCGCGCCAGGCAGAGCGACTGCCGTTCGCGTAACACCCGCCCCGCCAGGCCCACATTGGCCGAGAACTCCATCCCCAGTTCCGTGGGTGGCATATTGACGGCGGCGGCAATTTCGACAACTGCGCCCCCCGAGCGTTTGCGCACCAGCCCCACCGAGCCATACTGCGCCCCGATCAACTCGGTTGCGCCGGCAACAATCCGGGTCAGCAACGGCGCAAGCGCCAGTTCACTGCTGATCAGTTCAATCACCCGGCGCAGACTCTCGGCCCGGCGCAGTGCCTCATCACGCTGCCGCTGCAAGCTCGCGGCCCGGCCGGATATGGATGTGGTCATGCAATTTCACTCTCAATACTCTCCTGGTACCTGTTTTATTATACGCGCAAAACGGTAGTACCGGGACTACGGCAGCAGGCTTTGCACGCCGGATGCATTGCCGGCGTGCGCAGAGCAGCGCGCATCCCAGGAGGTGGGACGTAAGAGTGCAGCGTGGGTTGTACTCGCTCATCGAGAGAAGGACGGATTATGCCGGGGTTGCCGGCGCCATAGACCATCCGACTGCCCGTTCGCGGGTTGGCGGGATTAACCCATTCACCGCGGCAAGGATCTCCTGCGACTCAACCGGCCTGGTGAGCAGGGTGGTCACCCCGGCCGCACGCGCTCGGCTGTAATCCTGCTCGCGGCTGCTGCCGGTCAGGGCAATCACCGGCAACTCCCGATAGCGCTCCTCCGTCCGCAAATGTTCCAGGAAAGCCAACCCATCCATTTCGGGCATCATCAGGTCGGTCAAGATCAGGTCAATGGAGATGCACTCCAGGCACTCCAGCGCCTGCAGGCCGTTGCGAGCGGTTATTACCGCATGGTTGTCCTGCTGCAGAATAAAACTGAGCAAGCGCTGACTTGTGGTGTGATCATCGACGACAAGGATTGTAGCCATAACCGTTTTCCGTCCTTACATATTCATTCCTGGTTAAAACCAGGTTATTTTTCGAGAGTATCTGGGCAAAAAAAATAGTACGACCATTGCGGTATGACACCTACTGTAGCATACGTCAATGACAAAATTACTTCATGTGCGTATGTCATACATAAATAATGAATCACACGGGTTAACGGTTGGGGGTTAGGGGCAATACCTTTCAAATAAGACGACGTACACGGGCACTCCCCTGAAAGGAGATATCGTCTCCGGCAAGGCGGAAGATACCAACCTTTTTTCGCAAAGAATTTTTTACTTTGTAAAAAATTCTTTGCGAAAAAAGATAAAAACGTACCATGCTGCCGCAGGCGAGTCTGACTCACATCTGGTCAAACGTCTGGTTTGATCGCCTACCGCGTCGGTCCGATTATTTGAAAGGTATTGGGGTTAGGGGCAATACCTTTCAAATAACACAAGTTATGCGGTCGGTTCCAAACCCAGGCGTCTGCATGGACAACTGGCCCGATTCGCCTCCGGCAGGGTGGAATGGGACTGTCTTTTTCCGGAACATGTGGCTCGGAGAGCCACATGTTCCGGAAAAAGACAAAAACGTACCATGCTGCCGCAGGCGAAATACGCCGTTATCGAGAGCAAACGGTCCGTTTGAACGCACACCGCGTAAGTCGTGTCAAATAAGAGTTATTTAGTACTCCACATCCCACAAATTGACTAGATGTAGTGGGCTTGCAGCACGCCAGGAGCTTATTTGAAAGGTATTGGGGTTAGGGGGTAACGGTTATCTCACATCCCCTAACCGTTAACCGTTATGAAGTTTGAAAAAATAGTCCAGATATGCAATGACCTGGAGTCCCGGCTTTAGCCGAATGCTGCTAAGTATGTTCTTGAGTCATGTTTGTAACAACTCCTGCCGGGAAATCGGCACCGGGATGGGGGCGTGCATGATCGGGCCAACCGCCGTATGCTGCTGGAAGAAACCACCCAACCAGCGCGTGGCCGCCGGCCCGACCATGGAGGAATGATACCATGCCTGCGAACCCCGTGTGCGTCCATCCGACGCCAGAAGACGTCTTTCCCCGCTTTGGCGCCATCTTTTCCCGCACCCACCTGATCCACCTGCTCAAACAGACATGTCCACGCCAGGTGGTGTATCGGCGGTTGTTTACCCCGTTGATCACACTCTGGTGCATGATCGTCCAACGCCTCAATCCCGATCATTCATGCGATGCTGCTGCGTGCGCAGGGCGACATGGCGGGGGCGCGGCCCTTGCACGCGCGCGCCCTGGCGATCCTCGAAGCCACGATCCCGGACCACCCGCACACCCACACAGTACGCCGGAACCTCGCCGCGCTCGATGCGGCATTGTCACCCGGCGATGCCGCATAGCAGCACGCACCCCCCACCCGACGGCGGGATGATCTCAGCCCCACGGTCGGCACATCCATTCCCGGCCCGCCGCAAAGCCGCTGCCGGCAGCACTGCGCCACCAGACAGGCGCACCAGGCGGCATCGCGGCGGGCTTCGGCTGTCCCACGGCCGCAGGCTCGCACGCGCCGCATTCGCCGCGCACCATCTCTATTCGCACAGCCTACCCGAACAGGAAATCCAGACCCGGCAGCCTGCTCCAGCGTGACAGGGGCTGCCGACACAATGCACATCATTGCCGTGCGCAGCACAGCGCAGATCAGCACAGATCGGCAGCACGATTCGCTGACCAGGTGAGCACGGCGGGGGCAAACTCGTATGGCATCGGGGCAGACGAGCGGCCGGCGCAGCACTGGTCTGCTACCTGGGAGCGCTGCTCATCGCGCTCTGGGCCATACAGCCGCGCACCTACAAACACTACCACCACAACCTGACCGGGATGCGCGCGGAGTTGCAGCAGATGATCACGGACAAAGCGCGCCCGCTGCGGGTGACGGGCATCCTCTTCGGGTTGGGCTCGGTGACGCTGGGGGTACTCATCGCAGCAATCATCCTGCGCACCTGACCTGCCATATGACGATGGCGCATGTATATCGGAGGGACACGCTGCTGTGCATCCGCCACAACCGGGCAACGCTGACGAGGCGAAAGGCCATGTGCGGCAAAAGGTAAACCCAATGACCGATCCCTACACCCCTTACGAAACCGGCATGCCTCCGCTCACCGGAATGTGGTATGATACCTCCTGGTCATCGGAAGTAGGAGATATATGGCTTCATCGGAACCGGTTACAGTCACCGTAGAACTCCCACGCGAGTTCGTCGATGCCATGAACCGCTCGCTGCCTGAGTTAGCGCAGGACGCCCGTCGCCGGCTGGTGCCGGCCGCGTTCCGGGATGGGCAGTTTTCCGCCGGCAAAGTGGCGGAACTGCTGGGGCTGTCGAAACCGGATTTTATCGATCTGCCAGATCGCCACGCGTTCCCCTATCTTGACCGCACGGCCCAGGAGTGGGCCGAGGAGGTCGCGCCAGATCTGCTGCATCCGCACCGGCGTGAGCCCTGATCCGGTATACTGACGACCAATACCGGGCCGCGTATTGCCCTGGGACGCATTGGGTATCCGGCGCTGCTTCCGGCGTTGTACCCGACGATGCCGGTGCCGCTAGCCGTGTACCAGGAAGTTATCTATTACCGGGTCAACACCGCAGTCGCTACGAACCGACCGGTACAGGTACAGATCTTGCCACGCAAAGAGGCGTTCCAGATCCCCGATCTGATCCGGACGAAAATCAATCTGCCCCCGGAGCATATCAGCGCGGTGCGCATGGTGAATATCGTCGGGCTGGATCTGCAGGCCGACGGCGGTACCCACGTTGCGCATACGGGTGAGGTTGGCCGGGTTGTGCTGCGCAAGACTCGCAGCAAGGGGGCAAGTAACAAACGGATTATTATTGCGTTGGAGTGATTTATATGTTCAAAAGGACGGGTATGATACAACGACTGGTACGCGACGCGCGCGGGATTGCGCCGCAGCGCTGGGCACTACTCTTTGGGGGCTTTGTGGGCATCAGCCTGGGCGCGGTGATGATGATCCGGGCGCAAGTGGGCCTGGGGCCCTGGGATGTACTGCACCAGGGCATCAGCCGGCAAACGGGCATCTCAATCGGGATGGCGTCGATCCTGATCGCCGCGCCGCTGATGCTGGGCTGGCTGCCGCTGCGGGAGCGTCCCGGTATCGGCACGCTGCTTAATATTGTGATGATTGGCCTGCTGATTGACCTGTTTATGCGCTTTCTGCCGGTAGTTACCTGGCTGCCTGTGCAGTTGCTCCAGATGGCCGTCGGGGTGGTGGTGCTGGGCACCGGCGCGGGTCTCTATCTGAGCGCGGGGATGGGGGCCGGTCCGCGTGACGGGTTAATGATGGGGTTGGTGCGGCGTACCGGCCGCAGCATCCGGCTGATCCGCACACTGATGGAATTGACGGTGCTGGTTGTAGGCTGGTTCATGGGCGGCACGGTTGGGATTGGCACGGTGGCATTTGCTCTGGGCATCGGCCCGGTGATCCAGACGACATTTCAGGTGCTGGGGACGCAGCCTAACCCGGCACGTCGGGTTCCCGATGAGGCATCGGTTGAAAATGTGCCGCTGTTTACCGACAAAACTATTTGACAAACGTTCTGCGGTGTAGTATCATTACGCGAGTGTGAGGACGTTGACACTCGCGTAACTTTTTGCCGAAGTGGCGGAATTGGCAGACGCGCTACGTTCAGGGCGTAGTGAGGGCAACCTCGTGTGGGTTCAAATCCCACCTTCGGCACCACCTACTGGGGGATAGTTTAACGGTAGAACGCCTGACTCTGAATCAGGTGGTTGGGGTTCGAGTCCCTGTCCCCCAGCCATTTTTATACAAAAAACCGGCGGTACGCTGAATGTTCAGCGTGCCGCTTTGTTGTCTCTCCTGCCGGTTATTTATAGGACTTACGCGGTCGGTTCCAACTCCGGCATGTGCCTGAATAAACGGCCCGCCTCGCCTCCGGCAGGGCGGAAGATCCCATGCTTGTTCACAACCATGTTGCACTGTGTGCAACATGGTTGTGAACAAGATAAAATCGTACCATGCGGCCGCAGGCCAATCCGGCTTCCATCGGGTGAAATGTCCCGTTTGCATGCGCACCGCGTAACTCCTGTTATTTACTCCCCATCCTCTCCCGGTGACTCAAGTCGTGCGCGGATGCCGGCGTCGCCAAGCCGCTCCCGAAGCTGGTCCAGCAGATAGTAGGCATAGGTCTCATCACCCAGGGCGATCAGAATGGGCTCAATTGTCGGCAGTGGTCGCTGCCAGAGCCAGTCCACGTCCAGCCAGAAGCCGGGTAGCGCCTGCGAGCGGTAGATGCCCTCCGGGTCAATCGGGGCGGCGTGGTAGAGATTATCCTCGCCGCGCCAGTAGAAGAGCGCCTCCTGGCGCAGTGGGTCCAGTAGCCAGTATTCGGGGATGCCCGCCGCTTCGTACTCGACAAACTTCTCGCCCCGGTCACGTTCGATGCTGTCCGGGGAGATGATCTCGACCACCAGATCGGCGGGGCCGTCCAGGTAAGTCGGCATGACGCGGTTGCGCCGCTCCTCGGCCACAAAGACGATGTCCGGCTCGCGGCCGCTGGGGCGCACCTCTGTTTTCATCAGGAAGCCGCCCCGAATCCATCCCAGACCGTGCGTTTCAACGAACGGTTTCATAACCAGGATTAGAAAATCCCGGATCATCTGATGGTTGTCGCTAGCAGGTGAAGTCATAATGATCTGTCCATCAACCCACTCGGCGTGGGTGTCCTCGTCTACCCACTCCAGGAAGTCTGCAAAGCTAATCGGGGTGGGCGGGAGGGTCGTTTGCGCAGAGCTAATCGGTTCCTCGGTTACGCTGGTCATCCGGCTGTCCTCCGGTTGAACTTCTTGCTGATCGCGGTAGTGTTGTCGTGGAACTACCGGCAGTATAGCATGACTTTGCCGGCGGGTGATGAGGGTAAGCCTCGATCGAAAACTGCGGACGGAGAACAAAAGCCGAAGGACGAAATCAGGCTTCGTCCTTCGGCTGTCTGTCACCGTCCAACAATCGGCAAGTACACCTCTTCGGCGGCTGTGACGCGGGCGGTGGTCAGCGGGTCGCCGAGCAGCACGAAGGTCTGGGCGGCATCCTGGCAGCAACCCGAGTTGGTCAGCAGTTCGAGGTAGCCCGCCATGGTTAACTCGCCGAGCGTGGCGCTCATCGGCGGGGCGTTCCACAACGCCTGGTAGAAGCCGCGCTGCAGGGCGTCATGTCCATGCGCTACGCCCAGGCCGGTCGGCCCCCAGATGGCGACCGCGCCGCCTTGCGTACTCAGCAGCAGACGCTCGTCCAGCGTGGTGCCGCCGGCGGTCGCCTTCTGGAAGGAACTGGTCCAGCAGGTCATCGCCAGGATAATCGGCAGGCGCGCGCCGTTGGTCAGCGCATCGGCTTCGTACAACTCCAGCAGATGGTTCTGCTCCGACAGATCGGTGGTGGCCCAGCGCCAGTGATTGCTATGCCCGGTGTAGTTGACCAGCCCGGCTCCGGCGCTCAACAACGCGTGGGTACGCTCACGGGCCCGGGCCGCATCCGCTTCGCGCCATGGGTCGCGCAGGGGATTGCCCTCCGCATCTTTCTGCCAGGGATCATAGTAGAGCCGCCGGATGCGCAGGTTATCCGGCTGAAGGGCGATACTCTCCGCGGCAAAGCGGGCAAAATCACCCGCATCGTCCGGCGTTCCGTCGGCCTCGTAGCTGTTGTCGGCGATGAAGAGATTGCGCGAACGCCAGTCCAGACCACCCGTGGCGGTCTCGTAGCCCAGAATTTTGGCAACCAGCGTCTCCAACTCGGTGGCGCTTTTCACCGGTAGCCGCCCCATCATCAGATCGGGAAGTAGATCGGCATCGGCACTCGTCACCGGATCGGCACCGTCGAGTTGCACATAACAGGTATCGCAGGAGGTTTCGCCAATCCAGGGATCAACCATTGCCAGGTAGGGCGGGATAAAGTTGACGTTCAACTCGCCGTGCGCCTGGTAGTCGCGTGGGTCGGCCGTGCCGTCGCCTACGAAGGTGACGGCCCTGGGCGGGCGGCTCCAGGTTGCGGCGGCATAGCGCAGGAAAGCGCGGATGGCGGCGGGCGACACCTGCCCCCCACTCCAGTTATTGTAGATCGCCTGCACATCAACCAGGCCGACGGTGTAGCCCTGGGCCTGCCGATGGGCGACCAGCGGCGCTAACGCCGGGTGCAGCAATGCCGGCGCGAGGTAAAGCACATCGGCATTCAGCGGTTGCGCCAGATCGACCGGCGTGTGGCGTGTAATTGCCGGCATGTGCAGCATACCGGAACCGGCCAGCAGATAGGGGCGCGGCGTGCTGCTGTTATCGTCAAACTGGAACCCACCGCCATCCGGGACAATCAGCCGCGTCGGTTGCCGCGGGTTGCTCAGATCGTAGAGCGCGCGACCGGCGGGGGTGTTGGCGAGGGTGTAGCGCCAGTTGCCCGGTACGCCCATAAATGCCGCGCCCTGACTGCCAAAATCCAGGGAAACCGGGCGCTCCCAGGCGACACTGTCCGGCTCGACCCCGCTGGGAGCCGTGCCGGGGACAAGGGTCAGCCGGGCCTGGGGCACGTTGGCAGCCAGGGTAAATGTTTCGACCCAATCACCCGCGCCGCTCCAGGTTGCCGTTGCGCCGGCGGTGCCCAGTGTCACCTGCAGGGTGTGCGTCCCGGAGGTGTAGGCGCTGCCGGTTATAGTCAGGGTGGTGCTGCCCGCCACCAGCGGGAGCGTTGGAGTTAGCGGCACATCCAGGGTGGCCGGATCTTGTCCTGGCCCGGTGCGCAGATCTTTTGCAAACCAGTGATCGCCGTCAGGACCGGGCAGGCTGGTGTCATAGATCTGGTTATCGCGCCAGATGCCGCGTTCAACTGCTGTTGTCCGCCCATCGATTGGATCGGCCCCCGGGCGCACATCGCGCCGGGGCATGCGCATGCCCGCTCCCGCTTCGACGGTGAGCCAGTAGGTATCGGTAGCATTCCAGCGGTCACCCGGCTCCGGCGCGTAGAAGCGCAGTTCGTTACTGCCCCACGCCTCCATTGCCACCGCGGTCCCGGCGTGCTGGAGTTGCAGCCGCGTAAAGTCAATCGTTGCCGGATCGATCCCGGCAGCAGCCAGCGTTTCGTCGGTAATCCGTTGCATGCCTGCCCGGGCCACCCGGATCTGTGCCAGTGCCCGGCTCTGCACGGGGTTGGTTGGTCCCGGCGCATTGGCAAGAAAGGGTGTGGAGCGTGAGAGCAACTCGGTAGCGCTGCGCTCCAGCGGGGTAGCATTGGGCAGGGAAACTGTGACCCGGGTTGCTGCGCGCGTCTGGTTGTTCTGGGCAAAGATGGGACTGACGGCCAGCACGACAATGCGTGTGCCCCGCATCCGGCCCTCGCGCAGAACAACGACCGGCGCGGTAGGTGGCGTTTGTGTGGGCGTCGCGGCCAGTGCCGGACGCAGATCGCCCGTCTCGGTCTGGGGTGTGCGCACCTCGGCGCGGGCCGGCGCACCGCTCCAGGGGACGCTCTCCAGTTGCTCGATCCGCGGCGCAACCGGTGCGTCGTCTTCAACCTGGAACGCGATGATCTGCGCGGGCAGGCGCAGGCCGTTGATCTCCACCTCCGGCCAGTCGGGTACGGCGGGGTTGCCGGAACGGGTGACGGCGACGTTACCTTCCCACTCCAGGCGCACTCCATCGGCTTGCGGGATAACGCGCACCGGCCGGTCAGAGTCGGCGCGGGCGGGAAGCGAAACACTCAGGCTGGTGAACAGGAAAATGAACAGAAGCGGGACAATAAACGACAGAACGCGATGCATGGGCAAAACCTCGGATGCCGGATGAGAAATGTAGGCTGATCATATGTAAACTACCATACCTATCGTACCACGAAGGCATCGCACAAACAAGTCGGATCTGCCCGGTTGACAGACAACGCGCCTGCTGCTACGATCCGTTCGTGTCAGCAGCAGGCGGCGACCCGGCCCGCAACCCGCAACCCGTCAGCGTCCGCCGACGGTATTACGCAGCACTCCGATACCATCAATCTCGGCCTCGAGCGTATCACCCGGCTGCAGGTAGGTGGGCGGCTGCATGCCCATCCCCACGCCACTCGGCGTGCCGGTGGCGATAATATCGCCCGGCTCCAGGGTCATGCCATTGGAGAGGGTAGCGATAATGTCGGGGATTTTAAAAATCAGGTCGCAGGTATTGGCATCCTGCCGCGTTATGCCATTGACGCGCAGGCGCAACCCCAGCGCATGCGGATCGGGCAGTTCATCGGGGGTGACCAGCCAGGGGCCGAAGGGTGCGGTTCCGTCCAGGCTTTTGCCCAGGAAGAACTGCTTATGCCGGTTCTGGATGTCGCGGGCGGAAATATCATTGAAGATCGTGTACCCAAACACATACTCCAGCGCTGCGTCACGACTGATCTGTTTCCCGGCCCGCCCGATGACAAAGGCCAGTTCAACTTCCCAGTCGATCTCAGCCGAGACCTGAGGATCGTAGGGAATCACGCCGTCCGGATGGTTGACCGCCGAAACCGCTTTGGTAAACACAACCGGGTATTCCGGCAGCACGGTGGGCCGCCCCCGGAACCGCGCCGACTCGGCGGCATGGGAGGCATAGTTCAGGCCCAGGCACATCATGTTTTTGCGTGGGCGGGGAATCGGCGCAAGCAGTGTCACCCCTTCCAGGGGCATGCGCGCCGTCGTGTCACGCGCCACCAGCTCCCGCGCCCGGTCCAGCAGCGCCGGTCCGCCATCGATCAGGGTCAGCATATCCGGCGCAAGCTCACTCAGATCGACCAGCGTATCGCCCTGGACTGCGCCGATCTTCTGAGCCGCGCCATCGCGGAAGGTCACCAGCCGCATAGGAATGCCTTTCTTGCATAATCTCTATTCGGGAATTCGTCGTGTGTAGCCGCATGGTAGCACAGGTTATGCTGGGGAACAATGACAAAGCATCTGCATAGACTCTCGCGGCGCAGACTGGTGCAACTGGGGTTGGCCGCCGCTCTCAAGTGTAGACTTTTTCGTCAGAGCGCATTGGAATGCGGTCAGTGGGACCGGCAGCGGCTGCCGCTCCAGTGCAGTATTTTCCGCATTGGGACGGGCTGCGGACGCGCAGAAGCGCGTCCCTAC
>DAOTUI010000204.1:0-4111 GCA_034437035.1 Chloroflexaceae bacterium | reverse complement strand
GTAGGGACGCGCTTCTGCGCGTCCGCAGCCCGTCCCAATGCGGAAAATACTGCACTGGAGCGGCAGCCGCTGCCGGTCCCACTGACCGCATTCCAATGCGCTCTGACGAAAAAGTCTACACTTGAGAGGTGGTCGGTAGTCCTGTATCACAACTGGTCGCACGCCGGCAATAGCTAGACCTGGCGCACAGTCTGGCTATCGCTGCGTAGTGGTCCGAAGATAGCCGGGCTCTAACCTTCTTTCTACTTCTGTGAATTATCTTACCTGGCATGCGCGGGGGTGAAAAGAGCTTTTAAGGAGAGATTACGTATATATCGAGGAGAGAAAAGGGATAGAAGACTATATTCAGAGGGGAAGAGTAATCCATACAATCATATTTGAGGCATCAACTTTTTAACATTCACTAAGCGACGACTTGTACATGGTATTTTAAATAAAAAGCGGAATCTCATGGTACCAGGTATATATCTCGCTATAGTCCGATACTCCTCTACTCTGGTGCTACACCAGGCGCGTGACTGAGCAGTCACGCGCCTGGTGTAGCATATGAATTACAGTAACAATTGAATAGTAAATAACACCCATATATCGAGTTATTTTAAGAATACTCCTGTTGCGAAACATAAGTTAGAAGGTAGTAGTTATCGTATCAATGGATTGAGCGCAGTAGTGCGCGCTCCATGGCGGCGTATGCCCCACCAGCGGTTTAGGAAAGCCGCGGTGTCCGATCCAGGGTGTGCCACCGGGCAGATCATTGGGGTTGACCAGCATATAGCCCGTACCACGATCATTGACCAGGTAGCGCGGATCAAGCTTGCGACGCAGGTTGCGAATATGCTGTTTCACCAGCAGTTGCGCCTCGGCATCGTCTACCTCAAGGCGATGCGTATGCCGCACAATCTCACGATATGGACGCGTTATCGCCGGGGTTTCTGCCAGGAAGCGCAGGAGCGCATATTCCGTCGGCGTAAGTTGTACTGGCCGGTCCTGAAATGACACCTGATGCCGCGTTGCACCAATGACCAGTTCGCCCACACGCAATGCCGGGGAGGCTTCTCGATCACGCCGGAACGGTGGGGACAACGCCGTATCATCCGTTGGGCCACCACGCGTCTGATGACGTCGGTCGCACACCTCTTTGATCACGGTGGCTGCCTCTTGCACATGCCGCTCATCGTGGTAATCCTTCAGGGCACGCTCCACACTATCCAGCAGGATCTCCCGGGAGGCGGGTTTCAATAGATAGTCAAAGGCACTGGCACGTACCGCCGCAATTGCCGTGTCGAGGGTACCATAACCAGTCAGCATGATTACATTGGGCGGATAGGGTTGCCTCCGGGCAGCCTGAAGCACTTCAATCCCGTCAATGGTCCCCAGGACAATATCCGCCACTACAACGGCCAACGCTTCGCACTCTAATAAGTCGATAGCCATCTCACCCGTTGCCGCCTGTGACACCTGGTACCCGGCGTGCTGCAGGAGCCGGGACAGGGTAATAAGAGTTGTCGGATCATCTTCAACAACCAGAATGTGGGGGGGCATATGCGTCTTCCTCACGACTGCTCATACGTGGAAACGTAACCGTAAACGTACTCCCATGGTCAAGCCGGCTTTCTACAGTTATAGATCCGGCATACTGCTGAACAATTTGCCGGCTAATAGATAAGCCCAACCCTGTACCATGTTTTTTTGTTGTAAAAAATTCATCAAAAATATCAGCTTGAATTGCCGGTTCAATGCCGGAGCCCGTATTCCTGATGACAATGGAAATGTCATCGGGTATCTCTCCTGCCGGATCGCCACCGGTCGTCCGGATCTGAAGCTCGCTCCCATCGGGCATAGCGTCAAGCGCATTGACGATCAGGTTTAGCAGCATCTGTATCAACTCATCAGCCCGAAACCAGAGCACCGGCAGATCAGCGGCCAGATCGGTTATTAACCGCACCAGCTGATCGCAGATGCGTTTGCCCAGCAGCAGGAAGATCCGCTCAAGCAGGGTGTTGAGTTGCACCGGACCCGGCAGCGCTGCCCCCGGACGGTAGAGATTCAGCAGTTGATGCACAATGCGCCCAATGCGCTCTATCTCCTGCTGCGCATAGCCCAAGAGATCGGTACGATACTTCTGCAGAAACAACTTCTAACAGTTCCAATGAGTTCAGGATCGTCTGGAGCGGCGTGTTAATTTCATGTGCGACCGTAGCAGCCAGGCGGCCACTGGCGGCAAAGCGTTCATTCTCCATAACCAGCGCCTGGAGCCGAATCGTCTCGGTCATATCGACCACATGCAGAATGATCTGTTCAAGCGCCTGATCCGGTCCACAGATTGGAATCATCTGTAGATCAAGCATACGGGTTAACCCATCGGCCTGTTGATAGCGCCGCCGCTGTCTCTGGCGTTCCAGTGCCGGCGCTACGCCCTACCCGCCGGCAGCGCCGATTTTGCGCGCCTCAACCACACCGGCAGCGGCCTCTTCTTCGCCGGGGACTATGTCGCCGGGCAGGGACGAGTTCACCTGGCAATCGAAAGCGGACGGCAGGTTGCCGCGTTGATCGAGCAGTATTGCCGGGAGGGCTAAATCACACAACGTACGCGGTCGTCCATCCAGCGGATGTGAATTCGCCTGCCGCAGGCGAATCGGGCTTCCATCGGGTGAAACGTCCAGGTTGCATGGCAACCGCGTAACTCCTGTACATCACTCGTACGCCGGCACATCACGCACGCTGACGCGGGTTGCATTGCGGGCGGGCAGGAGACTCGCCCCAAGCGCCAGCACAACCGAGAGCAGCAGCCAGATCAGGCCACCAGTGAGGGAAAAGTGAAGACACGACGGCCCTCGGCGGTCGCCACCTCGGGCATCTGCTGCACGGCTTCCACCAGATCGCTGTCAAAGCCGCGCGGGTTGGACGATGCCGTATTGATAGTGAAGTCGGTGTTATAGCCGGTTGCACCAATCGCGATCGTGAAATGCGCCGGGTTGGTCGCGGCATAGGTCGCGCGCAACTGGTTCGTCAGGATATCCTGGCTGGACATGATCATCCCAACCGCAAAAACCCCGATAAAGATTGCCATGACGACCAGCAGCGTGCGCGTTTTGTTGCCGCCGAGGTCGGCCAGGACTTTGTTCCAGCGGGGGCGCAGGAGGAAGCGCGGATGCCACCCGCGCCGCCACACCGCTGGTTGCCGCTTATGAGATGTCACCGCCATGGCTGCCTCCTATGCTTCGGCTGCCAGACCTGCCAGCAGCAACTCCATCGCGGCGGTGAACTGCGCCTCCAGCCGCACCGTCTGCGGATCAATTGTCCAGAGCACAATTAAACCCTCGTACAGCGCCGTCAGGGTGATAACGGTTTCGACCGGATCGACCGGGCGAAACTCGCCCCGGTCAATGCCCTGCCGGATCAGCGGTATCAGCGCCTCCTGATAGGAATGGGTGTAGGTCGCCTGCAAAAAGGCGCGCACCTCCGCATTGCGCGATGACAGCCCGTAGAAGTCGAGAAAGAGCGGCATCAGGCCGAGTTCGGCGATCTGCGCAACATCCTGCAACGCTACCTGGGTGAACTGCAGCAGGCGGTCACGCACGGCACCCTCGGCGGTCAGCAGCGCCTGCAAGCCGCTCAGTTCCCGGTCGAAGAAGCGCTGCATCAGCGCCAGAATAATCTCGTCTTTGCTCTTGAAGTACCAGTAGATTGCGCCCTTACTCAACCCGGATTCCTGCACGATGTCATCCATACGTGCCTGGTGAAATCCCCGGCGGGCAAACACGGCGGCGGCCGTGTCGAGGATCTGCTCCTTGCGTTCGCCGCTGATATCCTGGCGAGGCATTGATTTCTCCCGTATGCCGTAGTCTGTAGGCCGTATCCTGTAGGCCGTATCCCGTAGTCTGTAGGCCGTAGTCTGTAGGCCGACAGGAGTTACGCGGTGGGCGTTCAAACGGGCCGTTTGCTCCCGATAACGGCGTAGTTCGCCTGGGCAGAGCGGTACTTCTCACCGTTCGCTTATTTTCGGAAGGAGTTCGTAAAAATCCCCCATTAGCCGGTCAAAAACGGCTACTTGGGAAACATCTCGCCCCACATGGCGATAAAAATTGCAGAAATGTTTTACACATTACGG
>DAOTUI010000203.1:0-4240 GCA_034437035.1 Chloroflexaceae bacterium | reverse complement strand
TGAGTTATCTCATCTCGTACACCTGCATGAAGACTACGCCGATTTTTGAGAGTCCGCGAGCGGAGAGCCCGATTGCCGAGTATGGTACGGCCAACCTGAAGCCGGGGGCATCGTTCCTGGGGAAAGCCGTCGAGAATGGCTATGTCTGGATCGAGTCAGGCATCGGGTTTGTGCCGCGCCACGCGGTTGCGCCCGCGTTCACGTATGTGGTGACGGTGCATACGCCCATCTATGAGGATCACCGCTTTGATGCGCCGATTGCTGAGTATGGACAGGCGAAGTTCTACAAGGGCGAGACCTTCACGGGGGTGAAAGTCGTCCACGGCTGGATCCGGGTGACAAGTGGCGTTGGTTTTGTGCCGGAGGAGTATGTCCAGGTGCAGGCGAACGTCTACACCGTGCAGCCCAACGACAATCTCTCGGCTATCGCCCACAAGGTCTATGGCGTCCCGGAGCGCCGGCCGGATATCTATGCGGCTAACCGCGTGGTCATCGGGGCTGATCCCGGCTTCATTCAGGTGGGACAAAACCTGTTGATTCCGTAGGAGAGAGAAGGGGCGCAGTATTGGCCCGCAAAATGTCGTCAGTTATCCAATAACCGGCCAACGCTGCGCCTTTACATCTTTACATTGCGCCTTACAGCCTGGCGCAAGCCATGGATGCGCATTCCATACTGGCGTAATACAATCCGCATCCATGCTCATTGCAACCGGTCAATATCCGCCGTCACCCGATGAAGGTAGCGGGTCAGCACCTGCATAATGCCACGAATTACTGTGCTATTGCCTTCAAGCAGTTCGTAAACCGGCGCCTGATCCAGGCGCAGCAGCAGACTGTCGGCGGCCGCCGTAGCACCGGCTACCCGTGGGGCCGCTGCCAGCAGCGCCATTTCGCCAAAAATCTCATGTTCCTCCAGGTAGGCCAGGGTATGCTCGTCCTGGTGAATGCGCATCTTGCCGGTGACAATGACATACAGGCAATCGCCCATATCGCCCTGTTCAAAAAGCGTTTCCCCGGTAGCCAGGTCTACTTCTTCCATCAACATCGCCACCTGAGAGAGCTGATCCATGGGCAACTCGGCAAAGATCGGTACGGTGCGTAGTGCAAGCACCTTTTCATTGGTTGATAGCATAGGCCGGTCGGCTCCTCTCCATCCAACGGAACTGGCGGGTGTTTTCGGCCATCGGTTGCCCATCACTCTCGGGATAATGGATCACCTGTGGTTGGGTGATATCGACTGCGCTACTCATTGACGGTACCCTCCTGTCCCTGCTTACTCACCGCCGGTTGCCGGCTCCTCCGGGTCGATGCCCAGTTCGCGCAGTCTGTCCGCCAGTTGTGCCGCACGCTGCTCCGCCTGCCCCGCACGCTGCTCCGCCTGTCGGCGCGCTGTGCGTTCGGCTTCACGCTCCTGCTCGGCCTGCCGGCGCTGCTGCTTCAAGGTGGTGAAACTCACAAAGGGCTGTCCATCCGGCGCGAAGATCTGCAACTCCTCCGCGCCTGTATCGAAGCGAATGCCCAGGCGCGGGCTGACCCAGCCGTGCATCGCCGCAATCGGGCGGAGCCATTTGCCCTGCCGCCGGAAGCCCGCCAGTTCATTGCGCTTCGGGTCCGGGTCGTACAGGTAGTATTCTTCGACACCATAGCGCTCGTAGAATATTAGTTTGTCCAGCAGTTCCAGAAACGTATTGGATGGTGATTGGACTTCAAACACTACCTGGGGCCCAATGCCGTCTTCGTTCCACTGCTGGTACGAGCCCCGGTCACCTTTCGGGCGGCCAAACACGACCAGGGCATCCGGAGCGCGACAGATCTCCGGGTGGCCCGCGACCGGATACCAGAGCAGGTCGCCCGCGACAAAGACATCGTCCCGATCCTGGAACAGAGCTTCCAGGTTCTCTTTGATGATCACAATCCAACGAAATTGCAAAGTGTTGTCGGCCATGGACCGTCCATCGCTTTCGGGATAATGGATCGTCTGCTCCGGTTGGACAGGCGGGTCGATGATGCTACTCATTTTGGCTTCCTCTTCTGTTGAGCGGGTGCATGTTTATGAACTACTCACGCAGTGGCCGGCTTTCGGGACAATTTCTAGTAAGCTGGCTGATCTGACCTCGCACTTTTCACGCCGCACCAGCCTGCGCCGACGCCTCCCGCAGCAACTGCGCGGCGGCTGCCAGGTCCGGTACCTGCTGCACTGCTACGATCAGGCGGCGCAACTCGACCGGCTGTTCTATCCGGCGAATGTCCCATACCATGGCCGGCGGTGCGGTAGGAAAACGCACCAGCAGCGTGTCTTCAAGGAGTTACTGCAACTCGGCCTCACGGTCTTTCATCAGATAGTCAAATAAATCAGAACTCATCAGGCGCTCCCGCGTGAACACAACAAAAAAGGCTGCTGAGATACCTCAGCAGCCTGGCGCACAAAACGTGTCACTTACATGCAGATCTGGTCAAACTGGTGTTACGCAGCGGCCATCTCCGGTGTTGCCGCCTGCAGCCGGGACACATCCAGATATTCGCCGGAAACCGGACAGCGGGACAGCGGCTGACCGCTACTCAGTTCATCGGCATCGTAGAACTCGACGATGTACATCAGATCGCTCCGATGCTCCTCGACCCGAACAGGATAGCCACTCGGCGTAACACCGTACCAACTGCGCTCAAGTGTACCATAGCGTTCCATAATTTGCACCTCCCTGGCTCAAAGCATTCTTCACACATCAGTATCTTACTGCGCTGTCCGCTACAACATTGCAGTACCTCACACCGGTTGTGAAAAAGGCAACTAACAGACAGTTACTATTTTACAACAGGTGTATTTTAATGTATAAGATCAAAAAAGTTCATCTTGCAACTATTGCGTGGCTGGATGTTATTGATTCGGTGCATTTGTCGAATGAAATGATCGGTCCCCTACATTATTATACACAAACCGTGCCACTTGAAGCAAGAACCGAAAACACAGGCTCCGGAACAAACCGATTGTTCGATAACCCGGTTCCAGCCGCGCTCTGTGCTCTGTTTCTGGGTTCTCCCGCTCTGCTAAATCCTATGAATTCCTCACCGTGCCGCAGGAAACCACCTCCGGCATATTCAGCATATCCGGCACGGCCTGGACGGTGTTGCTGACGTGCAGCTTCTCCAGAATAACCGTCATCCGGTCGCGTACGGTCGTCTCGAGCAGGCAGAGACGCTGACTGACCGCGCTGGTATCCAGACCTTGTGCAAACAGGCGCAAAATGTCCATGTCGCGCTGATTCAGGAAGATAATCCCCCGCGACAGCACCAGATCGTGCTGCTGCTGCAGAAAGGTCTCCAGGATCTTGAGCGCCAGCACCGGGTTCATAACCGCTTCCCCGGAAGCCACGGTGCGGATCGTTTGCAACAGCAGGTCACTATCGGCATCCTTCAAGAGATAGGCGCGCGCGCCGGCTTTGATCGCCTCAAAAATGGGCTGATCCTGGCGATGCGTGGTCAGCAGGAGGATACCAACACCCGGAAGCGCCTGGATCAACCGCCGCGTAAGCTGTACACTGTCAAGCATGGGCAGGTTGATATCGATAATCATCATGTCGGGTTGGAGTTGCAACGCCATCTGGTAGGCTTCCGGGCCGTCAACGGCCTGCCCTACCACGCACATATCCGGCTCGGCATTGCAGATCTGGCTCAGACCCTGGCGCACAATCGCATGGCTATCGGCAATCAGAATGCGAAATGGCTGCATCATTGTTTGCCTCCTTGCGGCGGTTGTTGGTCATCCGGGTAGTGACTACGCGGATGTGGCGAAATAAAACAGGCGGGAGCAAGATTGGCGTGATGTCCTTGCCGGGTTATCACGCGAAACATCTGCCCGGTGGGAGTTGGTAGGGGCGAGAAAATTTCGCCCTTATGCCTACCCCCTACGTCTAGTCCCTTATCAATGCCGATGAGCGACCACAGCGCGTGGTCGCTCATTGCCCGTTCCATATACGCGAGTTATGCAGTTTCGGGTTGGACCGCAGCGACGGGCGCTTCGACCTTCTCGGCGGCGCGGTCGCGGATCCAGGGCTTGCCGACCGGCAGGACATCGCGGCCAAACACATCGGCAAAGATCAGGTGGGCCATCACATACCAGGCCGGCAGCGCACAGACCATCAGTTCATAGCCTGCAACCACCGTCATCGCCGGGAAGCCAAAGTGCGCCAGGTCCAGCAGGATAAAGCCGATCAAGAGCGTCGTAAAGGTCCAGGCCAGGGCG
>DAOTUI010000202.1:0-4049 GCA_034437035.1 Chloroflexaceae bacterium | reverse complement strand
TCCTGGACGACGCGATCGCATTCTGGTGCAGCATACTTCATGTGGTCCCAACGATGTTTTGGCACTCGCCCCTGAAGCATTCTGAGCCAGTAGGAAGCCTTCCATTTGTCAAGTGACCCCTCTTGAGGGCGCATCCCAGCCGGCGGATGGACGACCGCGTAACTCCTGTATGTGAGCAACGCCCAGGTATGCGCCTGACCGTGTGACATAGTACGGTCAGGCGTACTTGCTTTTATCGGACGGGGTTCAGGGTATATGCCCCCAATCCGCGATGACTACTTCAGAATCTCGTACAGCGTTGCAAGATCGAGATACATCCGGGCCGCATCTGCCAGTTGATCATAGGCGGCTTCGCGGTCAAAGCGCACCGCCGACGGCATACGGCTCCGGCCTTTGCGCGCGGCCAGGTTGCCCA
This sequence comes from Chloroflexaceae bacterium, assembly GCA_034437035.1. Classification (GTDB taxonomy): domain Bacteria; phylum Chloroflexota; class Chloroflexia; order Chloroflexales; family Chloroflexaceae; genus CAKZQX01. The sequence continues at coordinate 3,634 of DAOTUI010000202.1, read as the reverse complement.
GCATGGTGTGGCGTAGCGCATCGTTGTCAAACAGGCCGTGGAAGTAAGTTCCGGCAATCCAGCCGTCGGTTGTAACTGCGCCATCGCTATCCGCAACGGCGACCTCGCGCCGGGCCGTGACCTGCACCAGCGGCATGCTCCCCGCGTCCAGCAGCGTCCGTCCCATATGGATTTCGTAGCCGGACAGAGGTAATTGATTGGCCGTGGCAAAGAGCCCCCGGTCAGCGATAATCTGCCCCTGTGCGCGCACGGTCTGCTTGGTATCTTCAAAGGTTGTCACCACGGGCAGCAGTCCCAGCCCGGCCAGTTCCGGCACATTTGACTCGACGCCGGTCGGGTCGTGGATGGCCCGCCCCAGCATCTGATAGCCCCCGCAGATACCCAGCGTGGGCGTGCCGCTGCGTGCCAGTTCGCCGATGCGGGCGGCCAGGCCGCACTCCTGCAGGAAACAGAGATCGGCAATGGTGGTCTTGGTTCCCGGCAGGATCAGCAGATCCGGCCGGCCCAGATCTTCGGCGCGCTCCACAAAGCGTACGTGCGTGTCGGCCTCGGCCATCAGCGGATCAAAATCGTCAAAGTTGCTGATATGCGGCAGCCGGATCACCGCAATATCCAGCGCACCGTCGCTCACCGATTGGCGTTCTGCGGGCGACTGGCGGCGGTCGTCCAGGGCGACGGAGTCCTCATCCGGGAGGCGCAGGTCGCGCAGGAAGGGCAGCACACCGATGACCGGCACGCCGCCACGCTGCTCCAGGATTGCGGTTCCGTCGGCGAAGAGCTGCCGGTCGCCGCGAAACTTGTTGACGATCAATCCCCTGACCAGCGCCCGCTCCGAATCCTCCAGCAGCATCAACGTGCCCAGCAGTTGCGCAAAAATCCCGCCCCGGTCGATATCGCCTACCAGCAGCACCGGAGCCTGCGCATGGGCGGCAATCGCCATATTCACCAGTTCGCTCTGCCGCAGGTTGAGTTCAACCGGGCTGCCCGCGCCCTCAATGATGACCAGATCATACTGTGCCCGCAGACTGTCGAGCGCCGCAGTGACAACCTGCCAGAGTTCGCCCCGCCGGCGCATATACTCGCCGGCCGGGAGGCGCGCCCAGGGCCGGCCCAGTACCACGACCTGCGCGAAGGAGTCGGCCTCCGGCTTGATCAGAATGGGGTTCATCTCGACGGTGATATCAACGCCGGCAGCGGCGGCCTGCATCGCCTGCGCCCGCCCGATCTCGCGCCCGTCGCGGGTGACAAACGAGTTGAGCGCCATATTCTGCGCTTTGAAGGGGGCCACCCGCAGCCCATCCTGCCGGAACAGGCGGCAGAGCGCGGCCACAACCAGACTCTTCCCCACCGACGACATGGTCCCCTGGACCATCAGCACCGGACCCCGCATAGCCTCCCCCCAATCTGGGCCAGCGCCGCAACCAGGCGGGTGTTCTCCGCTGCCTGGCGGGGCGCAATGCGAATAAACGTGGGCAATCCAAACGAACTGCAGTCGCGCACCAGGATGTTCTGTTCCCGCAGTTGCTCCGTCCAGGCAACCGCCGACGGCACGGGCAGCAGGAAGAAGTGAACCCGCGAGGGTAGCGGCCACATACTGATCTGCGTCAGGTCATGCACCAGGACAGCCTTCTCGTGGTCCAGCGCGGCCAGCGACATCCGCAGATGTTCCTCATCAGCGAGTGCGACCAGGGCCGCCGCCTGCGCCGGCGCATTCACGCTCCAGGGCGGTTGTACCTTCGCCAGGGCCGCGATAATGTCGGGATGCGCCAGCGCATACCCCACCCGCAGGCCGGTGAGCGCATAATCCTTGGTCATTGAGCGCAGGATCAAGAGGTTGCCCCGGTCCAGCAGATCAACCGCGGGCCAGGCGAAGGCCACAAAGCGGATGAACGCCTCGTCCAGGATCAGCAGGGTATCGGGGCAACTCTCCAGCAGACATTCGACCAGTTCCCGGTCATGGTAGCTGCCGGTCGGGTTGTTCGGGTTGCAGAGGAAGAGCAGCCGTGGTTGAATGTTGCGTGCGCAGCGCAGCAACTCCTCCCCATCGAGTTCAAAATCATTTGCGGCATGGGTATCGAATGTCCGGATGTCCGCGCCCATCAGCGCCGCCGCCACTGCATACTCACCAAAGGTTGGCCCGACGATCAGCACCCGATCCGCGGGGCGCAGGTAGGCCACGGCAATCTGGTAGATCAGGTCCACCGCGCCATTGCCGACCAGCAGCGCCTCCGGGTTGACGCCGTTGGCGGTTGCCAGTGCCTGGCGCAACGGCGTGGCATACGGATCGGGATGCTGCGCCGGCGGAACTGCGCGTATGGCCTCCCAGACGCGGGGCGCGGGGCCGGCAGGGTTGATATTGGCGCTAAAGTCAAGCAGGTTGCCGTCTGCATGCGCGCTGGTGAAGCCGCCATGCGGTACCGGCGATATCCGTTCAATCTCTGGGCGTGGCTGAATTGGCATACGAAACGCTCCCTTTGTAGCGCAGCGTTACTGCGTATTTTACATTACCTGCCCTTCCGCAGCACACCGCGCAGGGCGGCCCCAAACGCAACCACCAGCGCCAGCGCCAGCGAGACGATGCGCCCGGCCCGCTGGATGTCGGCAGGTGTGGGCGGGCGACCGGCGGCATTCAGGCGGTAGTGCCCAACCTTCTCCAGGGAGATGTCGAGCGCGCCTGCCATGGCGCTCATCGGGTAGCCGGCGTTGGGGCTGGCGGTTTTGGCATGATCCTGCCACAGCACCTGCCAGGCGCGCTGCGGGTCGGCCTTCAGCAGGGCAGCCGCGCCGACAATCGCCAGGGCGGTCAGGCGGGACGGGAGCCAGTTGACCAGGTCGTCGCAGCGGGCCGGCACCTTGCCCAGGAACTCGTAGCGCCCGCGATAGCCCAGCATCGAGTCGAGCGTGTTGACGGCGCGGTAGGCACACGCTCCCGGCAGCCCGAAGAGTTGGTAGTAGAGGAGCGGCGCAACAAAGGCGTCGCCGGCATTCTCCGCCAGCGACTCAATTGCCGCCGCTGCCAGCAGCGCTGCATCCAGCCCGGTGGTATCTCGGCTGACCAGGGCTTGCAGCGCCTGCCGGGCCGTGTCGGTCTGTTCGCACTCGAGTGCCTGATGCACTTCGGCTCCCGCGCGCAGCAGTGCCCGCCATGCAAAGGTTGTCTTCAGCATTCCCGCCATCAGCAGCAGGGCGCCACCGTGGGGATGTCCGCCCCGGCTTACGGCGGTGCGCTCCACGATGCGCTCAACCGCATAACCGGAGAGCGCCGCCGTCAGGACGCCCATCCCCACCATCTTTGCGCCATAGAGCAGTTCGCGGTCGGGTTGCGCCTGGGGCGCGCGCTGTTCCATGGCCGTCACCAGCCGCCCAAACCAGGCGACCGGGTGCAGCGTATCGGGCGGTTCACCCAGGAACCAGTCGATGATCAGTGCCGGCGCCAGCGGCGACCAGTGGGGGGCATGCGCGGCCCTCGGCTGTGGGCGTGATTCAACATTCATGGCTGCAACTATTGTGACTACTCCCACAGCTAAAGCATGTGGGCTTCTCGGGACTTACACCCAGGCTGTGTAGCCCCACAGCCAGTATATTTATCGCGGCATTGAGATCTCTATCGATCTGAAGCCCGCAAACAGGACAG
>DAOTUI010000201.1:0-38774 GCA_034437035.1 Chloroflexaceae bacterium | reverse complement strand
TCCTGGACGACGCGATCGCATTCTGGTGCAGCATACTTCATGTGGTCCCAACGATGTTTTGGCACTCGCCCCTGAAGCATTCTGAGCCAGTAGGAAGCCTTCCATTTGTCAAGTGACCCCTCTTGAGGGGGCGTAGCCGCGCTACGCCCCTCCATCCGCTTTTGGGTGGCAACCGTGTCAAAAGATATGCAGGTAGCGCTCAATCTCCCACCGCGAGATGTACCCGCAGTATGAATCCCACTCCTGCATCTTCGCCTCCATGAAACGCTCGTAGATATGTGGTCCCAGGGCGGTCTGGATAACCTCGTCTTTCTTGAGCGCATCCAGCGCTTCACCCAGCGAGCGCGGCAGGATTTCCATCCCCCGTGCCCGCGGATCAACCCGGAAGAGATCCTCCTCGGCTGCCTCTCCCAGCGAGAGACGCTGCTTGATGCCGTCGAGTCCTGCCGCCAGCATCACCGCAAAGGCCAGGTAAGGATTGCACGACGGATCAGGGCAGCGTAGTTCCACGCGCGTCGTATGTGGACGGTCGCGGCTGGTGCGCGGTACCCGCACCAGCGCCGAGCGATTGGTGTGCCCCCAGCTCACATAGACCGGCGCTTCAAAGTTCTTAATGCCTTCATAGCCCGCCACCAGTCGCTTGTAGGAGTTGACCAGCGGTGACAGCACCGCGCTCATCCCGTGGGCATGGGTCAGCAGACCGGCGATAAACTGACGCCCGATCTTCGAGAGACCATAGGAGTCCGTCGGGTCAAAAAAGACATTTTTGTCGGTCAGCAGATTCGTCAGATTCTGATGGACATGCATCCCGCTGCCGTTGAGGTTGGCAATCGGTTTGGGCATAAATGTGGCATACAGCCCGTGCTGCTGCGCAATCGCTTTAATTGCCACGCGCGCCGTCACCAGATGATCGGCGGTATGCACTGCGTCCCCATAACTCAGGTCAATCTCGTGTTGGCCCGGCGCAACTTCGTGGTGACTGGCTTCGACCGCAATCCCAAGTCCGCGCAACGCCCGGGTCATCTGGTGCCGCACATGGGCCGCATAATCCGTCGAAATATCAAAATACCCGGCGCTATCCTGCGGAATTGGCAGCACCCGCCCATTCTGGTCCGGCTTGAACAGGAAAAACTCCAGCTCGGGACCGACCTTATAATTGTAGCCAAGTTCTGCCGCCTGGTGCATCACATTGGCGAGCACATAGCGCGGGTCGCCGGCAAAGCGCTTGCCGTCAGGCGTATAGACATCGCAAATCATGCGGGCCGTGGCCACACCATGCTCATTCCAGGGGATATGAGCATAGGTTGTTAGATCCGGCACCAGATACATATCGCTCTCGACAATCCGTACAAAGCCTTCGATGGAGGAACCATCAAACCAGATGCCGTAGTCGAGTGCTTCTTCCAGTTTATCCACAGGAATGGTGACACTCTTTACCATACCCAGGATATCGGTGAACTGCAAATTGATAAACTCTATCTGCTGCTGAGCGATCGTATCGATGATCTCAGCTCGTAAGTCCTGGCTCACACCTTACCTCCTACCTGTTGCTCCTGATCGGTCACTATTGCTGGCTGCCAGTTATGGGTTGTGTACCCGGTGCGCTGAGTGTGTGGGTACCACCGGCACCTCGGGATAGCGCGGCAGAGGCCGGTACGCGAACATTGTACGGCTCCTATGTCAGCCCTAATCCAGTTCGAGAATTGCCGGACGTTCCAGCGTCAGATCTCCCACCTGCACGGTCTGTCGGGGCCAGCGCGCGGTTGCGGTCAGCACCTCAACCCCCTGCGCCTGCACCAGCACCGTATCCTCGCTCTTCACCCCGGCAATCGAGGGGTTCCAGGCAAATCCCTGCCCCGCATGGACAACTTCGGTTGCTGCCGGTGTTGCGAACCACTCCCGTCCCTCATAGCCGACGGCCCCACCCTGGTGATGCTGCTGCCACTCGTCGGGAAACCCGACATCCGCATAGGCTGCCTGCAACTGGGCAAAAATATCGCCGGCAGTTGCGCCGGGACGGGTTGTGGCAATGACCGTAGCATCAACCCGGGCACATGCAGTGGCGCGCCGGCGCAGATCCTCCGGGATCGACCCAAAGTGAACCAACCGGGTGACGCTCGCTACCAGTCCCCACCGCCGGGCACTCAACACCAGCATAGCATATCGGTCCAGCGGTTTGCTAGTGGGAATCGGGTGACGAAAGCGCTGAATCCGCTCATCGGTGGCAATAAGCAGCACCACCGGGGTGATATCACGCAGAAAACATTCCTCAGACAGGAGCCCGGCAATCGCATACTCATGCATACCAGGGGCAATCTCACCGGCAGCGGTATCAATGGCGGCACCGGCACGCGTTCCCAGATCCCGCAGACGATGCTGCTCTTCAGGTGTCAGTTGGTAACGGAGCGCGGCAATCGGACCATCCAGGCGCTGCGTACCCGCCTCCGGTACATCACTGGCGACCGGGCCACCGCCGGTAAGCTCGGCCACCAGCGCGGCCCGGCGTCCCGTGTCATACCAGGGAAATGTTACCGGTTCAAACGGGAGACCGTGCAACTCCTCGGCCAGCAGGCGCGGCATCTCGATCGCATTTGCCAGAACATAATCCCCCTGTGCCGTATAGAGGACGGCCGCAACTGCCGCCTCACTGTTCAGCGCCACATGCGCCTCCCCCCCGGCCAGCGCCCAACTGACGCTGCTATTGCGCCCCAGGAGTACCCCCGCCAGGCGATACTCTTCCATCAACGCCGCGATGCGCTGTCGTTTGACGCCGACCTCGGCCTCAAGACTCATGTCCTACTCCTTTGTTGCGCAAATTCTCGTTTTCGCGTAGTTTATATATATCCAGGCATGCTACCATTATAGCGCTATAGCGCAGATATGGCACGAAATCTTAGACCAAAGAATGAACCATAAGTCCTCATCGTATGGTATGCTTTAGTATGTGTCCATAGGAACTTCGGGAAGAGCGCATGGTAAGCACCCTGCTTCTAAGCGTCGTATTAATCACTTAACAGACAGGGCTGCACGAATGACCGCACAAACACGTATCCTCGTAGCTGATGACGACCCTGTGCTATGTATGCTTCTGCAAGAGACCCTACGTAGCGCGGGGTTCGATGTCCTGATCGCGCATAATGGCGATGAGCTTGTCCGCATGGCCCAAGAACATGCGCCGGCTTTGCTGCTGATTGACCTGATGATGCCGGTCATGGATGGATATGAGGCGATCCGCCAGCTTCGCAACGACACGCGAACCGCCCATCTTCCTATGATTATCCTGACGGCACGTAGTGCGTCTGCCGATGTGGTCACCGGCTTTGAAACCGGTGCTGATGACTACATCGTCAAGCCATATGACATTGATGTCCTGCTCGCCCGCATCCGCAGCCATTTGCGCCGGGCTGCCCAGCGTCCGGTTCACAACCCGCTTACGGGGTTGCCGGGCAATATTCTGCTGCAAGCGGAACTGGAGCATCGGCTTAGTTCTCACCAGAGCTTCGCGCTCCTCTATGTCGATCTGGATAATTTTAAAGCCTTTAATGATGCGTATGGATTCGCCCGTGGTGACCGCGCAATTCATCTCCTCGCAGACGTGCTGACCGAGATTGCGCCAACTGCCGACTTCCTGGGACATATTGGCGGCGATGATTTTGCCATCATTCATACCGACCCCAATGTCGAGTCATTATGTCAAAATCTGGTGAACACCTTCGATGAGCGTGTCAGTTCGCTGTACGACACCGCCGACTTGCAGCGCGGCTACCTCAAAGGCATTGATCGCCAGGGTATGTCCCGGAAATTCGGCCTCCTGAGTGTATCTATCGCAGTTGTAAATACCTTCTGGCGTGATTTTACCAGCGTTGAGGAGATCAGCCAGGTTGCCGCAGAGTTGAAGAATCAGGCCAAGCTGATCCCCGGCAGTAGCTATGTGATTGATCGCCGCCGCAGACAGCGTGAAGTTCCGGTGGGTGAACGGCGGGGACAACCATTGCTCAATGCGCTGATTCTCTGTGGCGACCCGACTCTGTCGCAGTCGCTCGACTACATGCTCCGGTCACAGGGCTATCGCGCCCTGCTTGCCACTGATACGGTTGCGGCGAACACCCTGCTGGCTCGCACGCCCGATGTTGCGCTGCTGATTGCCGAGATTGAGTCGGAAGAGACGCTGCAAGAAATCCGGCAGCAGTTTGAGACACGGCCGCCATTGTTGGCCCTGACTAGCGATACCGCCTCGACTGAAACTGCCATAAATGCGGGAGCCTATGCCAACATCACGCGCACTTCCAGTATTTCGCAGGTGATCGACCAGATCATGTTCCATCTGATACATTTGCAGGAAAGCTCATTCGAGTGATCCGTTTGGGATCTGACCGGGTTGCTCAGGTTGACACTACAACAAAGACCATGCTACTATAGAGCCGCTAGAACGCGGCAAGTTCAAGGCAATCTATTGTTCAAAACCTTATCAAACAAATTGCCTGCAACGAATATTTTTAAACCAAAGATGATCGCATTCACTCAGGGCGGAAGCGGTATGCTGCCCGCGTGCGGCAGGTTGCGGGCATCCTGAGAGAGCCATGGTACCGCATAGCATGCCTCAACATATTCAGGAAGAGCGAGCGTGGACCGGGCCGTCCACGCTCTTTTGAATTGCCGGAAACATGGAGAACTGGAATGGACCTAAACGAACTGCTGACGCGCGGCGTTGCCGAAGTTATTGTTGAAGCAGAACTTAAAAAACTACTGGCGAGTGGGCGCAAACTGCGTCTCAAACAGGGCTTTGATCCCAGTCGCCCTCATATGCATATCGGTCACGCGGTCGGGTTGCGTAAACTGCGTAAGTTTCAGGAGCTTGGGCATCAAGTCGTGCTGATTGTCGGCGACTGGACGGCGCAGATTGGCGATCCCAGCGGGCGGGATGCAACGCGTCCCCGTCTCACCGCCGAAATTGTTCAGGAGAATGCTCGCACCTACATGGAACAGTTCTTTCGTGTGGTTGATCGAGCCCAGACCGAGGTGCGCTGGCAGAGTGAGTGGTTCGGGACATTCAAGCTGGAGAATGCCCTCGATCTTGCCGGGCGCTTTACCCTTGCGCAGATGCTGGCCCATGAGACCTTCCGTAAGCGCTACGAAGCCGGCGCGCCACTCACCATTCTGGAGTTGATGTACCCAATGCTCCAGGGGTATGACTCCGTTGCGATCAACTCAGATGTTGAGTTTGGTGGAACGGACCAGAAATTCAATAACCTGGCCGGGCGCGAGTTGATGACCCAGATGGGGATGGAGCCGCAGCATGTGCTGCTGGTGCCGCTCATTCCCGGCACCGATGGGCGCAAGATGGGCAAGACTTTCGACAACACGGTGGACGTTATCCTCACACCGGCCGATATGTATGGCAAGGTGATGTCAATGAGCGATGCGGTGATGCCGCTCTACTACGAGGTTCTCACCGATGTTCCGCTCTCCGAACTGGATGAGATCCGGCAGTCGCTGGACAGTGGAACCGTAAACCCGCGTGACCTGAAGATGCGCCTGGCGCGTGATATTGTCAGCCAGTTTCATAGCGCTGCCGCGGCCACCGCCGCTGAGGAGGCGTTTATCCGCCAGTTCCGGGAGCGCGAAATTCCGGAGGATATTCCGGTGCATACGCTGAATTCGCCCGTAACCATCGTCGATCTGATGGCTGCCAGCGGACTGGCTGCCAGCAAGAGTGAGGCCCGCCGTCTCATCAACGGTGGCGGTGTGCGTGTCGCCGGCACAAAGGTTGAGCAGTACGAGTTGACGCTGGAGCCGGGCACAGATGTTGTTGTCCAGGTAGGCAAGCGCAAGTTCCTCCGCGTACAGTAGGCAAAGAGAAACGACCAGCAGTCGCATCGGTTGCTGGTCGTTCTTTTTGAATGCTCGTGCTGTTATTACGCCGCCGGAAGAACAAAGCTGAATGTACTCCCGACCTTCAACTCACTCTCAACCCAGATATCGCCACCCAGCAACTCGATCAGCGGTTTGACCAGCGAGAGGCCTAGTCCGGTACCACCTGCCTCGATCTTTAGCGAATTCTCGGTGCGGTAGAACCGCTCAAAGACGCGATCCAGTTCCTCCGGGGTAATACCAACGCCCGTATCCCGCACATTAACCTGAACATAGCGCCGGCTCGACAGAATACGGTCGCGTACTCCCTGGGGCAGTTCATCCAACACCGCTTCGTGGGCTTCAATCTCCACTTTGCCACCGCGCGGCGTGTACTTCACCGCATTCGAGAGAATATTGTACAGCACCTGATGCAGACGACTGGAGTCGGCACGCACCAGCAATAACCCCGGCGGAATATGCACTGTCAGCGCATGTTCCCGATCTCGAACAAGCGGTTGGATATCGGCGATAACTCCGCTCAATGTTTCCGCCAGATGGAGTGGTCGCAGTTCCAGGTCAATACTGCCGGTTTCAATCTTGGTAATATCAAGTACGTCATTGATAATATTAATCATGCGCTCGGCGTTAGTCTGGATCGTGTTCAGCAATTCACGCTGTGTATCATTAATTTCACCCAGGCTACCCATGCCGAGCAGTTGCGTAAAGCCTTTAATTGCTGTCATCGGGGTCCGCAGTTCGTGAGACATGGTGCCGATGAACTCGGTCTTCAGGCGATCCGACTCGACCTCGCGGGTAATATCGCGGATCAGCAGCAGCGCTCCCATCAACTCCCCATCCTCTTCGCGCAACACCGGGTTGAGCGCCAGACTGACTACGTGTACACCAATCTGGGTCATGGTCTGGAACACCCGTGGCGTACCCGTACTATCCAGCGGATATGCCAGCAGTTCCCTCAGTGGCATCTCTTCATCAACCCGGTCCTGGAGGTAACGCGGCAGCAGGTCATGCAGGTTCCAGAGCACCAGTTCTTCAATATCCCGTTGCAGAATACGTCCGGCGGCCGCATTCGTTGACAGCACGCGACCGTCCGTATCGCACACCAGCACGCCATCCGAGAGACTCTGCAGAATGGCGGCCAGTTTACTGGTTGTCTCCTGCTGCGTCCGGAGCAGTTCGCCCCGTCGCTCGGTTTCACTCACAATGGTGTTGTAGAGATTGGCGTTATGCAGTCCGACGGCAATCCCGCCGGCGCTGGCCGTCAGCAACCGCAGATGATCCTCGTTAAAGAACCCGACCTGCTTGTGTGACAACGTCAGTACCCCAACAACCTCATTCTGGGCCATTAGTGGCACCACCACCATGGACCCCTCGCGCTTACGCCGGTTATCCCCAAGCGGTAGTGCTACCCAGCGCGGATCTTTACTCACATCGGCGATCAATGCCGGTTGCTTGTACTGTGCTACCCAGCCCGCAATCCCCACACCAATGGGAAAGCGCGTAAAGGTACTCTCAGATTGCCCCAGGCTGGCCCGGCTAACCAGATGTTCCGTATCCGGTTCAATCAGCATAACCGAGCCATACTCCGCCTGCGTAATTCGCGCCAGCGCAACTAGCGATGCATTGAGCAGCCCATCCAGATCCAGCGTACTGCTGACCTCCCGGGTGATATCATACAGCGTGCTGAGGCGATCCTTCTCGGCAAGCAGTTCGTGAGTACGCCGTGCAACCAGTTGCTCCAGCTCATTGTTAAAGCGCCGGATACGATCATACAGGCGGGCATTCTCCAGGGCAATCGCTGCCTGCATCGCAATACCCCGCGCCAGATCTTGCTGCGAACGGGAGAGTTGCATTGCCGGGTCAGGATCTTGCAGCACCACCACCCCGGTGGACCGCTCGTTGACCAGCAGCGGCAGAACCAGTATGCCACACCCCACACGATACCAGTCACCCTGTTTGGCGGCGTCCGGTGCCGGCTCACAAATAATCATAGCCTGCGAGTGTGAATGGAAGATAAGATCATCGTGCGACTCGACCAGGCGCATACCAACCTCGGGGTAGGGCTCTTCGCCCCAGGTTTGTGCCACATACAGCGCGGCATCATCAAGATATTCATCCGCATCAACATGGGGCAACCAGATGGTAATCTGCGTAACCCCCATAACTTCGAGCAGACTACTCCCGACCATATCGAGCAGATCTTCGCTCTCCAGACTGGCCGAAAAGCGCTGCAACACCCGGTTCAGTGCCGACAATTGCAACGCGCGGCGGTCAGCCTCTTCGGTCGCGGATGCCAGGCTCTCGGCGATAAACTCGGCCTGGCTAATGCGGTCTTGAATGGTTGCCTCGGTGTAGGTTTCCCAGGAACGCGCGATGGCATCGGTGGTATGCTCAAGGAGGGTATCGAGTTCGCGCATCAACTCGAATGTTTGCGCCGGGTCATTCTCTTCCTGCTGCAAAATATCCCAGGCCTGCCGGCGAAACTGAAATGTCACGGTCAGCAGATCCGGCAGGCTGACCTCATGCCATCCATCAAGCTGGCTGATTGCATACAGGCGCGCGCTCAGTTCAATAAACTCGCCCCGCGCTGCGCGAATAAGACCTTCGTAGATCTGTTCGAGAATACTCGTACTCGTCTCAGTCTGCGGGGCGCTATCATCAATAGTAGCCGACACAGCGTGCCCATTCCCGTTTGTCCTGAGCTTCGCCATCGCATTGAGCGATGTTTCCCAGCACGGCAACAACCGCGATTGCTGTTCAGTCAGCCAATGTGCTAAATCGGAATGCATAAGTGTTCACCCGGTGTTACACGCACGGACAGGGTCACGGCGTCTATAATCTCCGCACAACTGTTACCGAAAAGCGTGTGCTTTCATAAAAAGAGCAGCAGATGAATGCCCGTCCATGGCTATCCTGTATCCCGCACGACAACGACGGTCGCATCATCCACAGTTTTTCCGTACTGTTCAAGGATGGCATCTGCCATCTCCTGGGGCGGCAGCGTCATATCAATCTTGCCGTCCAGGTTAAACCGGCTCGATATACCATCACTATAAAGAACGAACGTATCACCAGAATTGTAGGAGTAGTGCAATGGTAGCAGCGAAGGCAGACGATATCCCAGGATGCCGTTTTTTGAAATTGGCTTGATAGCTTGCTGACTGTACACCTGAATACCAATGTTGCCGACGCCGACATAATCGATCTGCCGCTTCTCCAGGTCAAGCCGCAAGATGGCGATCACTGCGCCACGCGTATTGTGCAGGGCGCTGTGCGCGCGCCGGATCAGGTCGTTCAGCGAATAATCCGGCGTGGCCCGCAGCACTTCTGCCGCGCCTGTCGATGCCCGTGCCGCTTCCTCCCCGCCACCCAGACCATCAATGACCGATACCAGTAACCCATGATCGCCAATCTCTTCGACCACGTATGTATCGCCACTGATGGACTGACCGCGCTTGGGCCGACAGACCGCTCCCCAGACAATCCTACTCATACGGATACCTCTCACGCCGTCGAGACACCCATTTGATCGCACGTATCTGTGTGCCTACACCAACGGTTGACTCAATGCTAAATTCATCCATCAAACGTTTCACCCCTGGCAATCCGGCACCGAGCGTATGAACCGTACTGTAGCCATCGCTCAATGCCAGCGCAATATCCGCGATACCCGGACCGGTGTCCAGTGCTTCAACGGCGATGCCCTTCTGTTCCTGACGCTCGACCAGTTCTAATCGTAACTCTCCACCGCCCGCGTGAACCAGCAGATTACGGGTTAACTCCAGTATCACAATCTCCAACCGTGTTCGATCAATGTTGTTGAAACCGAGTGCGGTTGCCATCTCACGACCACGCCCGATGGCAACATACACATCCACCTCGCGGCGAATAGTGCAGGTGACGGGTTGCATACCATTATACTCCTGGGGCATTACCACCCGGTTAGCAGATGATGTTGTGTGTCACACCGGGCAACCTGCGGATCAACACCAACCCGGATCGAACCTGGACTGTGTCACACGGGGAAAGCCACCTGAATGCCATTATAGCACGTCGTTCCAACCAGCAATATGATGGACTGTCAGGAAAGATAGTACTTTGGGTGGATTGAACAATGGCACTTATGGCACCTGCGGGACGCCTATTTGGGGAGTCAGTGCGAAAATCCTGCCGGGTTACCCACCGCTTACGCCTGGCGACGTGGCTGCTTCCAGGTTTCACTGTCGAGGATGATTGTCACGGGGCCATCGTTGACCAGCGCCACCTGCATCATCGTGCCAAAAACCCCCGTGGCAACCGGGATATTCAGCTCCCGCAAGGCATTGGCGTAGACCTCAACCAGCGGCGCGGCAATTTCGGGCGGCGCGGCTCCCGCAAAACTGGGACGCCGCCCCTTCCGCACATCGGCAAACAGCGTAAACTGCGAGACAACCAGGACCGAACCGCCGGCGTCACGTACCGACCCATCGAAGCGCCCCTCAGCATCGGCAAAGATGCGCAGGTTGGCGGTTTTATCGGCCAGCAGGTTGGCTTCTGCGGCTGTATCCTCCGGCGCGACACCGAGCAGCACCAGCAGTCCTGCACCAATCCGGCCGACTACCTGCCCCTCAACGGTGACAGATGCGGATGCGACTCGCTGAAGAATTGCGCGCATACTTTGCTCCTTGAAAACGGCGGGAAATCTTACGCGGACTGACTATCGGCAGCGGGTTGAGGTTCTTCGTCCGGTGTGCCATTTTTTACCTGGGCAAACACCATCCGCCCGGTCTGCGTCTGATGCAGGCGTGTTACCACCACCTCAACACTCTGCCCAATCAGGTGGCGCGCATCTTCGACAATAACCGGCGTACCATCGTCCAGATACCCGACGCCCTGCCGCCGGGCGTTTCCCTCGTTACGGATCAGCACATGCAGATGCTGATCCTGCACCACCGGGGGCCGCAGGGCTTCGCTCAGTTGGTTCAGGCTCAACACTTTTACGCCCTGCAATCCGGCCACTCGGTTCAGATTAAAGTCATTGGTAATGATTGGGCAGTTGTACTGGCGCGCCAGCACAACCAGCATATCATCAACCCGGGTCGCACCGCTGACCTCAATATTGACTACCTCAATCGGCAAGTTTTCGCTCTGATTCTGTTGCATCTGGTTGAGAAGATCCAGGCCGCGACGGCCTTTGCTCCGCCGCAGATCATCGCCCGAGTCGGCCAGGCTCTGAAGTTCTGCCAGGACAAAGTGGGGCACCATCAATGTCCCTTCTAAAAAACCCGTCTGGCTTACCGTCGCAATGCGCCCATCAATGATGGCACTAGTATCAAGTAGATAAGACCGAGGAGCTGTCGCCCCCGGCTCCACCTGACTATCTGCAGTTGCCGCCGTCGCGGAGACCCGCCGCCGCGCCAGGAGTAGATCACTCAGTTCGCGCTTCCGTAAGGCAAATGTCTTCGCCCCAATGTAGGCAAATAGCACTGCTACAATCAGCGGTGTATAGTTGCGAAACGGTGGTGGTAAAAACGCCAGTGGCACCGACAAGAGCACCGCAAAGATCAGCCCGATTAGCGCACCTACAGCAATCAGAAAGATCTCAGACAGGGGAACCGTCCGTATCCGGCGCAACAAATTCTGCACAGGATCAATCGTCAGGCGAGGAGTCACGAGCAGACCAAGCCCCGCACCTGCCAGCATAAGCAGGCGTGTGGCGAGGATTTGCGTTTCGTCCGGATTGGGGCCGGAGAGCGAACGCCCGACGTGCGCGCCAAACATTGCCAACACCAGCATGCCGCCAATCCGCACCAGGAAGTTCAGACTGACCTTCACCCTTACTCCTGTCTGGTCGGACTACTACATAGCGCCAGATCAACCACATCAATTAACGAGCGGACAGTATTGATCTTCAGGCCATCAATGGTACTTCCCTGGGTTGTGCTGGGGATAATTGCCCGATGAAAACCCAGCTTAACCGCCTCAACCAGTCGTCGGTCAAGCTGACTCACACTGCGCAACTCGCCCGATAAGCCAATTTCGCCGATCAACACCAGGTCGGGATCGGCCGGCAGGTTTCGGTACGAGGAAACCAGCGCCAGCGCAACCGCCAGATCGGCCGCCGGCTCGCCAATGCGCAACCCACCGACAATATTAACGTAAATATCCTGGTTAAATAGTGGCAGTCCCACCCGTTTTGCCAGAACCGCGACCAGCATTAACAGGCGGTTGGGGTCAAAGCCATTTGCCACTCGGCGCGGCGGGCCATTACCCGCGTGCGACGTGAGCGCCTGCACCTCAACCAGTAACGGCCGACTCCCCTCAAGTGTTACTGCCACCGTCGAACCCGGTGTCCCGGCACTGCGCTCTGCCAGAAAGACCTGCGAGGGATTGGTAACTTCGGACATACCGCCCTGGTTCATCTCAAAGACACCAACTTCGTTCGTGCTGCCATAGCGGTTCTTGACGCCGCGTAACAGGCGATACTGGTGAAATCGGTCGCCCTCCAGGTAGAGCACAGCGTCAACAATATGTTCCAGCACACGCGGCCCGGCGATAGCGCCCTCTTTGGTGACATGCCCAACCAGGAACATCGGGATGTCCAGCTCTTTTGCCAGCCGCAACAATCGCAGTGCCCCCTCCCGCACCTGGCTGACACTTCCCGCTGCTGATGTCACCGCTTCCAGATAGACTGTCTGGATCGAGTCGATAATTACCAGGCGCGGCTGCAGCGTCGCGATCTGCTGGAGGATCAGATCCAGGCAGGTCTCGGAATAGACATACAGGTGTTCGGGATCAAATCCCAGCCGTTCAGCGCGCAGCTTGATCTGCTGGGCCGACTCTTCAGCGCTCACATACAGGGTTGGGCCAACCTGCTCGGCAAAAGAGGCACTCATCTGGGTCAGCAGGGTTGTCTTGCCGATACCGGGATCACCACCGATCAGCACAACCGATCCAGGAACAAGGCCACCACCAAGCACCTGGGTGAGTTCACTTCCGGCTACCGGGAGGCGTTCAATACTGCCCATCGTAATCTCACGAAAGGGCAGCGGTTGGGCCGTCACATCGCCCCGCCGTGCCGCACGCTGTGCCGAACTCTGGCGCGCAAGCTGCTCGACGAGGCTATCCCAGGCACCACAATCGGGGCATTTACCCATCCAACGGGGTTGCTGGGCACCACACTGTTGACAGATGAAAGTCGTTCGTGTCTTTGCCATGCGTTTCATTATACCATGTGGGGCGAGATGCTAAGCGTAACACGACGCCAGGATTGGCTACTCCATCGCCAGATCTTGCGCGGGTCCGGCAAAAATGAACCAGCCCCACCTTAACAGTGGGGCTGGTCGCGTATTGGGATGGATCGAGCGTCAACCGTCAGACGAGAGCGGTACTCTCCTCGGCCTCCGGTTCTTCCTGCTCAATCTGGCGCAGGGAACGCAGGCGGATCAGGTCATCCTGGGTATCAATGACAACCGTATCGCCACTGCGGAACCGTCCCTCCAGTAGCCCCTCGGCCAGCGGATCTTCGACTAGGTTAGTAATAATGCGGCGGAGTGGACGCGCCCCAAAAGCGGGATCATAGCCACGCTTGCCCAGAAGATCAAGCGCATCATCCTTCACGTCGATTGTAATCTGATGCTCATCCAGTTGCTGCTGGACCCGCTTGATCATAATCTTCGAGATTACGCGAATCTCCTCGTGCGTCAGCGGCTGGAAGATAATCATCGCATCGATACGGTTCAGGAACTCCGGCCGGAAGAGTTGCTTGAGCGCATCTTCGACCTTGCGGCGCGTATCGGCGATATCGATCTCACTCGCATTACCGCCAAAGCCGATCCGGCTGGCCCGGCGAATATGCTCCGTACCAACATTACTTGTCATAATGATAATCGTGTTGCGGAAATCAACCCGGCGGCCCTTGCCGTCCGTCAGATTTCCATCTTCCAGCACCTGTAGCAGCAGGTTAAAGGCTTCGGGATGCGCCTTCTCGATTTCATCGAACAGCACCACGCTGTAAGGCTTGCGGCGCACGGCATCGGTGAGTTGACCACCTTCGCCATAGCCAACATAGCCCGGCGGTGAGCCAACCAACCGGCTGGTCGTATGGCGCTCCTGGAACTCCGACATATCAATCTTGATCAAGGAGTCCTCGGTGCCGAACATAAACTCGGCCAGCGCCTTGGCTAACTCCGTCTTTCCGACGCCGGTAGGGCCAAGGAAGATAAAGCTTCCGATGGGCCGCTTGGGATCTTTCAGCCCGGCACGCGCACGGCGCACAGCCCTGGAGATCGTCACAATCGACTCCTCCTGGCCGACCACCCGCGCATGCAGCGCCGCTTCCATATTCATCAACCGCTGGGTCTCATCGCCCTTGAGCCGCTTCACCGGGATGCCTGTCCACATCCCCACGACTTCGGCGATGTCCTCCTCAGTGACATAGGGCCGCTCGATGGGACGCTCGTCACCGCTATCGGCGTCAATGCCCATCTCGCCTTCAATCTCGACGATGCGCGCCTGCATCCGCTCTTCACGGTCCCGCAGATCGGCGGCCACATCGAACTGCTGATCCTCAAAGGCGGCTTCTTTCTCTTTGCGCAACGCTTCAAGCCCGCGCAGCGCGTCCCGCAACCGAGGTGGCGTTGCCGAGCGGTACATCCGTACCCGGCTGGCAGCCTCATCGATCAGATCGATAGCTTTATCCGGGAGGAAGCGATCAGGCACATAGCGGGCTGAGAGCATCGCTGCCGCCTTGATTGCCTCATCACTAATTTGCAACTGGTGGAAATCTTCGTAGCGGCTCTTGACACCCCGCAGGATATCAACGCTGTTCTCGAGTGAGGGTTCATCGACCATAACGGGCTGGAAACGCCGTTCCAGGGCCGCATCACGTTCGATATACTTGCGATACTCATCCAGGGTGGTTGCGCCAATCGTTTGTAATTCACCCCGGCTCAGAGCCGGTTTGAGAATATTCGCTGCGTCCAGCGTGCCCTCAGCGCCACCAGCCCCAATGATGGTATGAAATTCGTCAATAAAGAGGATACAGCGTGTCTCTTTTATCTCGTCTACCACGCGCTTGAGGCGCTCTTCAAACTGACCGCGATATTTCGTCCCGGCCACAAGTGCCCCCATGTCCAGAGTGACCACGCGCTTGTTCTTGATGCTATCGGGCACATCACCCTGAATAATCCGCTGTGCCAGCCCTTCGACGATGGCCGTCTTCCCGACGCCGGGCTCGCCAATCAGCGCCGGATTATTCTTCGTGCGGCGCGACAGGATCTGGATCACTCGTTCGATCTCGTGCTGCCGTCCGATCACCGGGTCGAGCCGGCCGGCCTCGGCCATCTCAGTCAGATCGGTCCCCAGCGCATCGAGGTAGGGCGTCTTGCTCTGGCGTTGCCCCTGCTGGCTTCCCATGGCGCGTTCGGCCGCGGGTGCCGTACCATGGCGTAGCACCTTCATCACCTGATTGCGCACCTGCTCCAGCGAAACACCCATAATATCAAGCACGCCGGTGGCAACCCCTTCGCCATTGCGCACCAGACCCAACAGGAGATGCTCGGTACCAATATAGTGATGGTTAAGCCGCTTGGCCTCTTCAACCGCAAACTCGATCACCTTCTTGGCACGGGCTGTCAGATCCTGATCGCCGCGATAGGGGCTCTCGCCAACGCCGACGATAAACTCAACTGCACTCCGGGCCTGGGGCAACTTGACTCCCAGGTCGTCAAGCACGCGTGCGGCGATACCTTCGCTCTCCCGGATCAACCCCAGCAGAATATGCTCGGTCCCAACATATGGATGATTGAAAGCACGCGCCTCTTCAGTCGCAAGTTGCAGCACCTGTTTGGCCCGTTTTGTAAACTTGTCGTAGAGTCGATCTGCCATAGTAATCTCCGTTGGCAATTATTCCTGTACAATTGTGCCCTCACAGGCTTCGGACGAAACGTGGGCCGATGCCCAGAGCATATGCAGAACCCAGGCTATGCTGTAAATGATCTACCGAAAAGGCTCTGCGTAGAGATATGATAAGCATCTTGTAGAAAAGAAAAGCTTGCCGACCATGCAGGGTATGCATTAAAAAAGCAATATCGGCTCTCTTACCGGAACCAGCCCTGTGGATATGCTATCAGACCGGGCCGGTCAGCTTCCCTCCATCACGATACTTATCCTGAGAACATATGCGCCATTGCACATGTCTACTCCATATTCGCTTCTTCGTCGTCGTTGTCGGGTTCGTTGTCGGTTGCCTCGTTGTCGGTTGCTTCGTTGTCGGTTGCTGCATTGTCGCTGGAACTGATCTGTTCGTCGTCTTCCTGAGTCCGGCGCAGACTGAGGCCCATCCGCTTGCGCGCGGGATCAATCCGAATGATGCGGGCCTCGATCACATCACCCTCTTGCACAACATCACGGGGATGCTGCACACGCTCATCACCCAGTTCAGAGACATGGATCAGCCCTTCAATTCCATCCTCGACCCGGGCAAATGCACCAAAGGAGGCAAGCTGGGTGATTGTACACTCAACCACCTGTCCAAGCTGATATCGTTCGTTCACCGTTGCCCAGGGTTCTTCTTGCGTTCGCTTGACCGAGAGGGCAATGCGCTTGCGCTCATTGTCGATACTCAGAATGTAAACCTGAACCTTATCGCCAACCTTGAGCACTTCGCTCGGATGCTTCACGCGACTCCAGGACAACTCCGAGAGATGAACCAGCCCGTCCGCCCCACCGATATCCACGAATGCGCCGAAATCACAGACTGAACTTACCGTTCCCGTACGGATATCACCTTCCTCCAGGAGCGACAGCAACTCATCCTTCTTGACCTCGCGTACCTCTTGCACCGCCTGACGTTCGGAGAGAATAAGGCGATTCCGGTTACGGTTGATCTCAATAATTTTAAGTTGCAACTCCTGACCGACCATGCGTGCCATGTCGGACTGCTTCTGTGTTTCCGGACCACGGCTAATACCACTGACCTGTGAGGCAGGCACAAACCCGCGCACACCGTCAAGGTTGACCAGTAACCCGCCTTTGTTGTAGTTTACTACCTGCGCGTGAATGAGGCCGCCGGCTTCATAAACTTGCTGCAACCTGCGCCAACTCTTCTCCTGACGCGCCTTATCAACCGAGAGAATCGCACGCCCTTCTTTGTCTTCGGGTTGCACAACGAAGACAAGCAGGTCGGTCCCAACCTGAAGTGCCGCGCGATCTTCGGGAACCAGTGATTGCATCTCACGCGCGGGCACTACCCCCTCAGCCTTCGATCCTATATCGACCAGAAGTTCATCCCGATCGATCTTCATGATCGTCCCATCGACGGTATCGCCGTATTGGAGGTTGCGGTAGTCGTGGGCAGGATCGGCCAGGAACTGCTCCATCAGGTACAGTTCCTCCTCCTCTTCTTCGGACATACCGTTAGCGCGGGGGGAGGGCGACGGTAAATCTTTCGATCCGGTAGCGATGTTTTTTTCTTCTTCCATGTGCCTTCCTCAAGGCAGGAGGCCGGGAAGTAACGTTCATGCACCCGGTAAACGTGCTGGTATTATACGCGCTTCATAACCAAAACGCAAGGGTTTTTAACCTTCGTAGCGATGACATTAACAGCCGGACAGGGTTGGATCATGTGTACAAACCGGAAGCGTCGGCAGGTAGTGCATAGACGACCTGCGGTGACTGGTCGGAATAGGGCAGGCGCAGCCTGGTTGACAGCCAGTTGGTGCTGTCGAGGCGACGGAGGGTCATGTAGGCTTCTTCGCTACAGAGGAGCGCATATTCCGGGTGGGTCATCGCCAGCGGCTGAAGTTGCAGCGCATGGACTACGGGGGCGCCGATGACGGTATACCCCAGTCCCGGCAGGGCAACCGCCAGCGCGTCTCCACTTGCCAGGCTGAATGTCAGCGCACCACGCGGCGAACTGCTGTCCCAGGTCTGCCGCAGCACCTGCATGGTCTGGAGGGCACTCCGTAATGTTTTTGTCCGGGGGGTTTCATCAAATGCGCCAAAGGCCAGCAGAATGAGATCGCCACAGCGTTCGAGCAGCGCATTGTGCCTTTCGGCCTGCTGCTGAATGGTGGTAGAGAGCCGGTGCAGAGCCTGAAGATGCGAACGGGCCACATCGGACTGTGGCCCAAGTGTTCCAGTGTAGCCCACAACCAGGATCGTGAGCATCCGGGGCGTTCCGTCCGGCGGTAGGGTTGTGCCGAGCAACCTGGCGCCGGCGTCAGCCGGTAAGAAGGGGTGGAGCAACTCGGTGTGTTGATGCAACCGCTGCTGTTGCAGGAGTGTATTCACGGCATGGCAAAGCGCGCCCCATGCCCCTTCCTGTACCTCGATCTTGGTATTATAGTTGCCCGCCGCAATGCGTGCTGCCAGGTTGTGCATGGCATAAATGATGCGCACCCGCTCCCAGAGCAGGATTACCAGGGCCAGCAGAACCAGAGGTACAAGCAGTTCCGGCACAAAGACTAGCAGGACAATACAGGTCGGTAACAGAATCAGGATGATAACGATGCGCCACCAGTATCCGTGGAAGGGGCCAGGAACCAGCCGATCCATAATATGTCTGCTTTCAGTCGTGAGGGTTCGGGAACCAGCGTCCAGCGTTCAATACCATCCTATCGACAGCGATAGCTGCGTTCGCAGTGCTGGACGCTGGTATGCAGCTATCAGGGCTGCGCCCACGTACGTCGGTGTTTCAAGGTTGACCAGGGGACGTGGGAAATTGAGGATAGCACAGGAACAACGGTTTGATCTAGCATCGCAGATTACGGAGCGGTGACAGGCCGGAATTGCGGCCTATTCTTCACGGAGGATATAGCCCACGCCCCGCACAGTCTGGATGAGGCGTGGCTCACCGGCCGCTTCCAACTTCTGGCGCAGGTAGCGGACATAGACTTCGATGATATTGCTCTCACCGCCAAAGTCATAGCCCCAGACGCGATCATAAATCACTTCGCGGGTCATAACCTGTTGAGGATGCCGCATAAAGAGTTCAAGCAGTTCATACTCTTTGGCAGTCAGGTCCACCCGCCGCTCGCCAATGCGAACGTCGCGTGCGGCTGTATCCATAGTGAGGTTGGCATACCGCAGCACATCGGTCTGCTGCGCGCTCTGGCCGCGCCGTAGCCGGACACGAATGCGGGCCAGCAGTTCTTCAAAGGCGAACGGTTTGACGAGGTAGTCATCCGCGCCGCTCTCTAAGCCGGCCACGCGATCCGGGATGGCATCGCGGGCGGTCAGGATGATAATCGGCACTTCTGAGACGGCACGGAGCCGCCGGGCTACTTCAAGCCCATCGAGGCCGGGGAGCATCAGATCAAGCACGACAAGGTCAGGGGGATTCTCGCGTGCAGCCGCCAGACCTGCCGGCCCATCAGCCGCGATTGCGACGGTAAATCCCTCGAACGTCAACCCCCGCCGCAGATAGCCGGCAATTTCCGCCTCATCTTCAATTATTAGAATGCGCTGCATGGCAAGCTGATCTCATAGCCTGATGAATGACGCGCCTGAAGGTGCTATTGTTTAGAAATATTGTCTCTATTGTACCAACAGCGTTACGCGCGCGCAAGCGTCTATGCGGTTACACGACGTACGCGGTACGGACTGTTCCGGTCGCGTGCCGGACCCGAAGCCGGTTCCGCCTGTGGCAGCATGGTACTTTTTTATCTTTTTCACAAAATATTTTCACATTGTGCAAATATTTTGTGAAAAAGCATGGGATCTTCCGCCCTACCGGAGGCGGAGTCTCCTGTCGGGTCAATAACCGCGTAAGTCGTGTGAGGTTAATGGCGTCGCCAGATGTTAACGTAACCGGGATGAGCGCGATGCGCGTCGCCGCCGCCGCCCCTGCCGTACCATCTGCATCCAGGCTGTCTCGCTATCGGGTGGGTTGGCAATCTGCTGATCGCTCATGCGATAGGACTGGTCATCGTTGAGGTGCGCCACCCGGTTGTGAAATGCTTCATCTTCGGGGTTAACCTCGGCATAGCTCCACCAGAGCGACCATGCCAGGTACAATCCGCCGAGCAGCATGAGCACCACAATGGCAAAGATCACAATCCCCATTCCCGTCCCCATCACGCAGCCCCCTCCTGTTGCAGTTTGTAGTAAATGCCGGCAGCCTCGGTGCGATTATTCACGTTCAGTTTCTGATAGATGTTCTGGAGATGAAACTTGATCGTATTATCGCTCACACTGAGGCGTTGCGCAATCTGTGTGTTGGTTAACCCCTGGGCAACCAGGCTCAACACTTCGATTTCACGCTCCGACAAGTCGGTGATGGCAAGACCGGGGCGCTGACGGTGGGTGCGCAGCCAGCGCTTGGCCGCCTGGGGGAAGACGAGTTGACCCCGGTAGACCTGACGAATGCTGGTGATCGTCTGCTGGGGCGACTCGGTCTTGAGCGCAAACCCATCGGCCTCTTTCTCCAGGGCCGACTGCATTGAGTCGCCATCGTTGAAGGCGGAAAGCACCAGGACTTTCGTGGATAGCCCCTCGGCGCGAATATGTTCCAGACAGGTCAACCCGTCCATCATCGGCATCTGCAGATCGAGCACAACGATGTCGGGATGCAGGTTGCGCACGACTTCGAGCACTTCGGTGCCGGTGCTGGCGGTGCCGACAACTTCGATATCCTCTTCAGCATCGATCAGCGAGCGCATGCCTTCGAGAACCAGCGCATGATCATCAGCTAACACGACCCGAATCACCGCCATATCCCTACATCCTGATTGCTAACAAATGTGTGCCCGGTATGGCACGACAATCCGAACCTGGGTGCCGGCACCCGGCCGGCTCTGAATGTCGAACTTGCCGCCGAGAATGCTGACACGCTCACGCATACCTTCCAGCCCGATATGCACGCCCTCCTGGTCACTCAACACCTGGTCAATATCGAAGCCGCTGCCATTGTCGGTAACTTCCATGGTGATAGTGCCTTCATCACTCGCGAGAGCAACAATATGTTGATCGGCGTGACCGTGACGTGAGGCGTTCGAGAGCGCTTCCTGCAAGATTCGGTAGAGGCCGATCTTGATGGGCAGCGAAACATCGGGTAGCGGCTCTGCGACTTCGAGCAGGATTGTGCTCCCGGTCGATTCTTCATGCTGCATAATCAGCCCTTCGAGGACGGACAGCAGATCCCGGCGCTCGAATTCCGGCGGACGAAACGCGCCCATAAATGTACGGATATCGTTGAGCGCATGCTCCAGCAGGCGCATACTGCTACCGATGCGTGCGATATCTTCGGCAGCTTCGTTCCCAAACCGGCGCTCCAGTTGGCGCTGCGTAATACTGAGCTGAGAGAGGGCGGCAAAAATATTTTGCACCGGACCATCGTGGATATCCAGAATGATCCGCCCGACCTCATGCTCGGCAATCTGCAAGATACGCCACGATGTCTCACGCCCACGGTCATTTGTCTTATTTGCTAGAGGTGTTTCGGCAAGTTCTACCAGAGGCATCTTTGCCACTCCTTACTCATGCATCAACTATTCGCAAAATTAATGTTACAGCCCGGCGAGCAGTGTGCCGGCAGAGGCTACTCCTGCTCGCGCGGCCGGTTTACCTGATGTGACGTTGATCGTCACAGGTCCGTGTATATGCTTTTGAAGCAAATCTATAAACTATTATACACGATCCGAACCATTTCTGGCGAGAAGTTTTATCGTGTATACCGGCAACCGGGCGGGAAGCCAGGGCGGGAAGCATGCCCGGGAGAACACAGCGTTACCCTGTCTGAGACTGAACCATAGTTGTCGGCATAATGCTGAGGCCGCGCCGTTGCAGGGCATACTCCAGTCCGTTCTGGAGGGTAGCGCGGGTAATAATATTCTCCAGTGTCACGCCAAGTTGCACCATCGTCTGCGCAACTTCGGTGCTAACACCGACGAGCAGCACCTGTGTGCCCAGCAGTCGCGCCGCCCGGGCTGTGAGCAGCAGGTGGTTTGCCACGCTGGTGTCAATGACCGTTATCCCGGTAATGTCCAGGATAACAATCTCGGCGACATACTCGGCGATGGCAGTCAGGAGCCGCTCGGTGATCTCCTGTGCGCGCCGCGTGTCGATCATGCCGATCAGCGGCAGAACCAGTACACTATCGTAGACCGGAATAATCGGCGTCGAGAGTTCCTGGATAACCTGACGCAGGTCTTTTTCCTGGCTCTGCTGGGCCATCAGTGTCTGCTCCAGCGCCTGTTCGATTTCCTGGCGCTGCTGAATGACTGCATGCTTTTCAGTTTCCGCCAGGGACTCAATTAACAGGGTCATGTAGCCGTTGAGCTGGTTCACCAATTTCGCCTGTTGCGCTGGAGGTAATTCCTGGGTGAAAAGTAGATCGGTTAGTTCACTGTTAACTGCCAGGAGTGACCGCAACGCCAGTCCTTGTTGTGCGACTGCGCGACCAATTGCCTGAACTGTTGCGGTGTTGTTCGTCATTGTATACTGGATCAGGCCGGCGACCAGGCGTTGCGCAACGCGCGGTAGATGAAAAGGCGGCAGGCCACTGCGATTGTGGATTGCATGTGCATGCAGCACACTGCCTGCCCGCTGAGTCAGTTCTTCACGCTGCACTTCAAAGTGCGAATTCATGTGCCTCCTCGTGAATGGCAGATCTTGCTGTCATTTCCGCTCTGCGCCTTTGCGCAGAGCGATCTACCTCGCCTTAATATTCCAGGAGTGCTCCAAACATGTGCGCATTGACCTCGTTGCCGAACCGATCTGCCTCGGTGATAGCATGCTCAACGCCCAGCCATTCAGTCAGGTCACGCGAACTTTGCATCTGCCAGGGCGCAAGAAGTTCACGCGCCTGCTCAGGCGTACGGAGGTAGATGCGCATATTAGCCTGCTCAAATCGGTCGCGGATCCCCGCGACTTCCGGTAGTTCTTTCCCGCCGACGTGACTCAGGGCTATCACACTACCGGGGGCGCACCAGTCGTGAAGCAGTTGGGCCAGATGGGCCAGCACTTCGTCCGGCAGGAAGTAGGCCACACCAATGCAGCCGATAGCAAGCCGGCGTTGGTCGCCAAAATAGTGCTTCATCGCTGCCAGGAGCATCTCCGGCTTGCATATGTCGGCATGAACATACCGGGCATTGGGTACATGCGCAAGAATCTGCTGACCATACGTGACACTCAACAGGTCATTGTCGGAGTAGAGGATGCGCGCATCGGGCATACAGTCGTGAAAGTGTCCCTCCGTCGGCAGCCCTGATCCCAGGTCAAGTACATGGGGATATCCTTGCGCTGCCCACTGTTCGGCAATAAGCTGCAGAAACCAGCGATTCAGGCGCGCCATCTTGGGATAGGCGGGAAATAGCGCAATAATGCTTTCGGCGGCTTTGCGGTCTACCTCAAAGTTGTGGTTGCCCCCCAGGGCATAGTCGTAAATGCGGCCGATGCTCGGTCTGGTTGGATCGATCTGTGTCATGATTGCTCCAGAGGTTAAAGTGAGGTTTACAACACAGTCATTATACGTTGTCATTCGGTTTCTGCTATAGGTCTGCGGTCTATCTCTGAACTGGTACTGAGGAACTACTAGACTAGTATACCGGGATGAGTTTCAACGCCGGAACAGAGGGTCATGCACCTGCCCCGCCGGCCACCACGATATCTTGCCGGGCGGCCCAGCGGTTTAGATCCTGGCGGTTGATCGCCGCTGCCATTAGATCGGGGAACAGTTCGGGCGTGCAGGCAAAGGCGGGAATGCCCAGCTTTGCCATTTCCGCCGCGATCTGCCGGTTATAGCCGGGCGCGCCGTCGTCACTCAGCGCCGGCAGCGTCACCAGTTGCACCCCCGCGTTGACCATGGCGGACGCGCGCTTGAGCATCTCGGCGCTGTTGCCGCCCTCGTACAGGTCGGTGATCAGCACCAGAATGGTTTCTTGCGGACGACTGATTAGTCCCTGGCAGTACCCCAGTGCCCGGTTGATATCCGTACCACCGCCGAGTTGCACCCCAAAGAGCAGTTCGACCGGGTCATGCAGATCCTCGGTCAGATCAACGACGGAGGTATCAAAGACGACCATGTGCGTTTTGATGGCGGGCAGGGAAGCCAGGACCGCCCCGAAAATGCCGGAGTAGACCACCGAACTTGCCATCGAGCCGCTCTGGTCTACGCAGAGGATGATGTCGCGCAGGGCGGCGCGTTTGCGCCCATAACCAATGCGAACTTCCGGCACGATGGTGCGGTAGGCGGGTTGATAATGCTTCAGGTTGGCGCGGATGGTGCGGTTCCAGTCGATCTCGTTGTGGCGCGGGCGGCGGTTGCGGGTGGCACGGTTCAGGCTGCCCAGGACAGCCTGGCGCATCGGGTTGGCGAGTTTGCGCTGCAACTCCTGGACCACCTGCCCGACGACCATGCGCGCGGTTGCCTTCGTCTGTTCGGGCATCACCCGGCCCAGCGCTATCAGGTTGGAGACCAGATGGATATCGGGCTCGACGGCCTCCAGCATTTCGGGCTCAAGCAGCATCTGGCGCAGGTTCAGGCGTTCCAGGGCGTCCTGCTGCATCACGCGCACAACCGAGTTGGGGAAGTAGCTGCGAATATCGCCCAGCCAGCGGGCCACGTTTGGGGCGGAACCGCCCAGTCCACCGCTCCGGTCGGCATCGTAGAGCGCCTGGAGCGCGCCATCCATCGCGGCATCCGCGCCTTGCAGCGCCATGCCGGTGCCGTCGGCATTGCCACCGCCCAGGATTAACCGCCAGCGGCGCATGCGTTCGGCGGATTCAGGCGTGAGATCGTTGTTTGTTGTCATGGGCTACGCTCCTCGCTCTTCATTACGGTTTTAGTTCTCGGTTCTCGGTTCTCGATACTAAAGATCCTCAATCTGCCAGTCGATCGGCGGCTTGCCGGCAGTGCGCAGGGTGGCATTGATCTGCGAGAAGGGCCGACTGCCAAAGAAGCCGTTATTTGCCGAGAGCGGCGAGGGATGCGCCGATTGCACCACCGTGTGCCGCCCGGTGTTGATCAGTTTGAGCTTCTTCTGCGCATAGCCTCCCCAGAGCACAAACACCACCGGGTCAGGGCGGGCGTTGACTGCGCGAATGATGGCGTCGGTAAACTTCTCCCAGCCTTTGCTCTTGTGCGAGTTGGCCTGGTGTGCGCGCACCGTCAGCACGGCGTTGAGCAGCAGCACGCCCTGCTCGGCCCACTTCACCAGGTAGCCGTGGTTGGGAATGCGGCAGCCCAGATCGTTCTGCAACTCCTTGAAGATATTGACCAGCGATGGTGGCGGTTTGATGCCGGGCCGCACCGAGAAGCAGAGGCCGTGCGCCTGGTTCTCGTCGTGGTAGGGATCTTGCCCCAGCAACAATACAAGCACCTGGTCGTACGGCGTCAGTTTCAGGGCGTTGTAGACATCTTCTGCCGGTGGGTAGACCGTGTGGTTTTGTCGCTCTTCGGCAATGAACTGTTGCAGTTGCTGAAAGTAGGGCTTCGCCAGTTCATCCCCGATGACGGCCTGCCAGGATTCGGGGATGGTGTGGGTGTCAGTCATCGTTTGTTTTCCTCTGCGCTATCAATTATTAATTACACGAGTTACGCGGTGGGTACACAAATTGGACATTTGCCCAAGTGGAAGCCCGATTCGCCTGCGGCAGCATGGTACATGTTGATCTTTTTCACAAAACATTTGCACACAGTGCAAATGTTTTGTGAAAAAGCATGGAATCTTCCGCCCTGCCGGAGGCGGAATCTCCTGTCGGATCAACGACCGCGTAACTCGTGTTAATTAGCAGTTTCTTTTTCAATGACACGCGTTACGCGGTGGGCGTCCAAACCGGGCGTTTGACCCGATGGTGGCCCGATTCGCCTGCGGCAGCATGGTACTATTGTGTCTTTTTCCGGAACATTTGGCTCTCCGAGCCAAATGTTCCGGAAAAAGTAATGTCACATTCCGCCCTGCCGGCGGCGATATCCCCCGTCAAACGCGGGATCGGCTGATCTATGTCAGCATTGGCAGATTCGCGGTTTTCGCTCATTTCGTGTTTTTCGTGGTCCAAACTCCCACCACATAAGTCGTGTCAATGACAGGATGCACGCGGTGCAATCGGTTCACGTTTGGTGACCAATCCGAACGCCGGTTTCTTCTGCGGCAACAATGTTCACCATGCATCTTCTGTTAATCCCAGGAGTTTTCCTGCCAGCGGCAGCACCGCCTCGCCGCGTTCGCTATCAAATGGGCCTGCTTCCGCCGCGCCGTCGCCGGCGATCCGGCTTCCGGGTGAGCGCACCCGCTCACCCAGGCTGCGGCGTTCCGGCGGCTGGAAGGTGGCGAAGGTACGGCGCAGCAGCGGCAGCACCTGTGGGAAGATCTCCGCAGACAGCGCCGTTACCCAGCCGTCGATCACCTGCCAGAGCGCTGTGTCATGCACCAGCAGTGTACCACTGCCCGCCAGCAAGCCCTCGATCCAGGCGGCGGTGTGGGCCGGTTCACCCGCAGTCGAGAGCGACAGCCCCATGCGCCGCGCAACCTCCGCGCTGTCGAAGATGCGCTGGTCAAGCAGCAAGCGCACACAGCGTCCGGCCGGCAGCCCATGCAGATTCTCCTGATCGGCCATCTGGCGCAGTACGCTCTGCCAGGCGTCCAGATGTTCCGGGTTTTGTAGCAGCGTGATCACGCCATTGACCTTCACCAGATGCTTGAACATATCGGCGGCGGCATCGTCGTTAAGCGAGGCGCAGGCTCCCGGCAACCCGATGCAGATGCGCGTCACCAGCCCATCAACCACATGCCCGACGGCCCCGGCATCGGTCTGGCGCACATCGCCATAGCGCAGGACGTTGGCGAGGCTCGGCAGCGCATCCATCATCTGGACGACATCGCTGGTCAGCGCGGCCTGCTCCTCCAGGCGGTGGGTGATCTGCGGAATGGCGGCGGTCAGGTTCGCCGGCAGTGCCTGGTCGATCAGCCGGGTCAGCGCCGGCAGCGTGGTGGCGCTATCAGCGTTGGCGCGGGCGCGACTGGTAGCGGCCAGTTCCACCGTGTTGCCCCAGATGCCTGCCTCGATTAGTTTAACTGCCAGCTCGGGTTGCCACTGGATACGCCAGATCTCGTGAAACGTCCCTTTGCCGCCACTGCTGTGGCGCGTTTCACCCCAGGGGATTTCCAGCAGGTTGAGCCGGTGCAGCAGGTAACTGCGCTCCAGGTCGTTCGGCTTGCGCAGGTCCAGATCGAGATCGCGCCAGGTGGCTTCCGCCGGGAGCCGCAGTCGCTTTTGTAGCCGCTGCAAATCCTGCTGGAGTGGTACCATGGGCGTCTCGTCGGGAACGATACCGAGGGTATCGCTAACAATTAATCGTTCCTGGATCAGGCGCAGCGGCAGATCGCTGTCGAAGCAGAAGACCGCGCGGGCGGCTTCGTTCATTTCGGGCAATCCGGGCAGCGGAAGGTCACGCAAGGCCGCCAGCGTCTCGGCCAGGCGTACCGCTTCGATCACATGTGCGGACGAGGCATCCAGCCCTTCGGCGCGCAGCAGGCGGGCCGCGTGGGTCATCCAGTGGATCGCCACCTCGGTTGCGGAGTGCCCGGCATTGGCGGAGGCGAAGAGATGGTGATACCAGCCGGGCGATGCGATGCCGGCACCGTAGCCGCTCTGGTAGGAGAGCCGATTGTAGGTCCAGGGCACCCAGGTGGCCTGGACTTTCGTTTTGGGCAGCCCTTTCAGCAGCGCTTCATCTGCCTTGGCCGGGGGCATGTCGGTCAGGGCGGGGGCGTGCCACGCGCCACAGACCACCGCGATGCGCTGGAAGCCCTCGCGCTGCGCCTGTCGAATGGTTTTGCGCATAAAGGCTTCACGTTGTGCTTCGCGCTGTGCCTCAGTTGGATTGTCGCGGGGCGGTGTTTCGGCCCGCACTGCGGTCATCGCTTCCAGGATCGCGGCAAACAGATCAGTGCCGTCACGTCGTTGCTCAACCATGTGTTCCCACCAGCGCTCGCCGTCGCTGTAGCCGGCCGCCTGTGCCAGGAACCCCAGCGGGTCATGGGAAGGATGGGGCAACTCCGGCAGGTGCGTATCGGCTGATGGCTCACTGTCGCCGGCTTCCGGTTCATCGCTGTTTGCCTGCGCTTCTTTTTCGTTTTCCGCTGCATCCGCTCCCAGTTGGTGCGCCTGCGGTAGATCCATGCAGCGCACCGGGATGCCGTTGGTCAGCGCGTAGTGGATTGCCTGCCACTCCGGGGAGAAGATGGCGAAGGGGTAGTAGACGGCACGCTGCGGGTCATTCGGGATATAGAGCAGCAGCGCGACGGGTGGTTGCATCTGTGCATGGGCCAGCAGATGCAGCACCGGCTCGGCTTCGGGTGGCCCCTCAACCAGGATGGCGTCGGGGCGCAGTTCTTCCAGGGCCACCCGCAGGGAGTTGGCCGAGCCGGGGCCGTGGTGCCGGATGCCGAAGATGGTGGGGTTGGGCGTCATTGGTCAGGCTCCTGTTCACGTTCTCACGTTTTCACGTTGCACGTTCTCACGTTCTCACGTCTTCACGTTCTCACGTCTTCACGTTTTCACGTTGCACGTTGCACGTCTTTGCGTCCTAATCAATCTCCCGGCAGGAGCGGTAGAGATCCTTCCAGCCATCGCGCTCCTTGACCACCGTCTCCAGATATTCGCGCCAGATCAGGCGATCCTGCACCGGATCTTTGACCACCGCGCCGACCAGTCCCGCGGCCAGATCGCCGGCATTCAGGCGTCCGTCGCCAAAGTGCGCCGCCAGCGCCATCCCGCTATTGATGACCGAAATCGCCTCGGCGGTGCTGAGGGTACTGCTGGGTGATTTGACTTTGGTCTGTCCATCGGCGGTGATGCCGGAGCGCAGTTCGCGGAAGACCGTTACCACGCGGCGGATCTCCTCCAGGGCGGGCGGTTCGGCGGGCAGTTCCAGGGCGCGCCCCAGGCCCGCAACCCGCTGCTGCACAATCGTAACTTCCTCTTCGGCACTGTCGGGCAGGGGCAGCACGACGGTGTTGAAGCGCCGCCGCAGCGCGCTCGACAGATCGTTCACCCCCCGGTCGCGGTCATTGGCGGTGGCAATCAGGTTAAAGCCTTTGATTGCCTGCACCTCGTCGTTGAGTTCCGGAATGGGCAGCGTCTTCTCGGAGAGGATCGTAATCAGCGTGTCCTGCACCTCGGAAGGGATGCGGGTCAACTCTTCCAGGCGGGCGATTTTGCCCTCCTGCATGGCGCGCATCATTGGGCCGGCAACCAGCGCTTCGCGCGAAGGTCCATCCGCCAGCAGGCGCGCATAGTTCCAGCCATAGCGGATGGCTTCCTCGCTGGTGCCGGCCGTTCCCTGGATTAACATGGTTGAGTCGCCCGCAATCGCCGCCGCCAGATGTTCCGAGACCCAGCTTTTGGCGGTACCGGGCACGCCCATCAGGAGTAGTGCGCGGTCGGTTGCCAGCGTGGCAATGGCGATTTCGATCAACCGGCGGCTGCCGATATACTTGGGCGTAATCGGGGTGCCATCGTCCAGTGTGCCGCCCAGGATGTAGGTTGCCACGGCCCAGGGCGAGAGTCGCCACTGCGGTGGACGGGGGCGGTTATCCACGGCGGCCAGCGTGTTTAGCTCATCGGCATACTGCTGTTCGGCGTGGGCGCGGAGGAAGGTTGTCATTGCTGAAACTCCTTGAGCATTGTGTGACGGAAGCGCAGGATGTCAAGCATCTTGCGGACACCGTCGGACCAGAATTTCCAGTGTTCCGAGTCTTGCGGCCAGCCGTCGGTGGCCGGGGCGTAGAG
Source organism: Chloroflexaceae bacterium (assembly GCA_034437035.1). GTDB lineage: Bacteria > Chloroflexota > Chloroflexia > Chloroflexales > Chloroflexaceae > CAKZQX01. The sequence continues at coordinate 9,188 of DAOTUI010000201.1, read as the reverse complement.
TTCCGGTGGCATACGTAGGGCAAACTCGCTCAACATGGTGCGCATTTCATAGTCTGCCGATCGGCCTTTCTCGGCGGTGCGTCGGCGCAGGTTGGCGAGTATGGTGTGGGTCAGGTCGCTACTCCAGGTGTGGCGGCCGGCCTTGAGCATCCAGAGCGCCGGATGTTTCGCATGCAGCGGCTCCGTATCGGCATCCAATGCCTGGAAGATCAGCGCTTCCATGCGTTCCGGGGCCGGCAGGGGCAGCAGTTCCTGGATCTCGGTTTTGATGATCTTCTTGAAGCGAACTTCGAGCAGGGCTTCGATCCAGGCATGATCCTGCCGACGTTGCGCGGCGCGGGTCCATCCTTCAAAGAAGAGATCGCGCCACGCCTCATCGCGGCCGGCAGCAGTGAGTAACTGTTCGGGTGTGGTCTTCCAGCGTTGCGCCCAGAATGCCGGCGGAATCGCACTGAGCATCTGCATCAGCCACCAGGCTTTCTCGCCAAAGCCCGAATGTCGGGGTGGTTTGGGCTCGATACTGTCGCGGATCATGGCCGCGTCGCAGGCCTCGGGCAGCGTAACGGCAATCTGCGGCGGGTTTTCCGGGAGCCAGGTCAGCAACGGCTGCACCCGGCTGATCATCCGCTCGATCAGGTGTGAGGTGGGCAGACGGGCCAGCAGATCAGCGGCGGTGCGGCGCACCTCCTGACTGCGGTCGTCCAGGGCGGCCTCCAGGAAGGGCTCGTCGTCCGTGCTGAGGCCGGTGGCGAAGGTTGCCACAAAGCTGCTGCGGTCGTTAGCCTTCTCCGTGTCCCAGGTTGTTGCCACCAGTTCCCGCGCCTGGGCAGGTTGCTGCTCACGCACCTGCCGGAGCAGCATCTGGCGCGTGATGCGGTTGCCGGTCTCCCAGACCGCTGTCAGTTGCGCCGGATCGGCTGCGGCATCCCGGCTGATCAGGTCGGCGTTGGCATAGTCCCAGGCGGGATTCTGCGCGGCCAGCCAGCGCCCCCGGCGGCCCAGCACCGGGAGAATCTGTGGGCGCAGTGCCGCCTGCTTCTGTCCGGCATCCAGCAGGGCGACCAGATATGTATGCGGCACCCGCTGCCCGGCGGCGGCCACGGCTGCCAGCCACTCGGGTAAGACTTCGCGGTGGCCCTTGCCCAGCATCAACGCCAGATGCTCCCCGGCGCGGGGTGTGCAGACCGGCTGCTCCTCCGGTGGGCATGGCTCCGGCGCGGGCGTTGCATCGCCGGCCGGGAGTTGTCCGGCGCGGCGGTAGAGCCCCAGCAGGGCGGCGGCTCCCAGCAGCGCACGTTCCGGCGCGGTCGGGTCGAGTTCCGCCAGCCGGTCGGTAATCGGCGTGCCGGGTGGTGGCAGGCGCAACGGCTGCCGGGCCGTGCCGACCAGCGCGCTGGTCAGGAGTTCCTGCCAGAGCGCGGTATGCTGTGCGGTGCCGTTCGTGTGCGGTGACGATTCCTGGGTCATGCGTTACCTCGTTGAAAAAACTTGACCGAGAGACGTTCTGGCTCGCATCCATCCGGACGATTGCGATGCTACAAGCGATACTCAAAACTCGAAACTTAACATTCAACACTCATGGCCCCCGGCCAGAAGTTGAGTGGCAACAGATGGTCGCCGTCCCACTCGCCCGCCAGCAGTGCGGGATGGCCGCCGCTGCGGGCCAGAAACTGCCGGCCATCCTGGAAACCGGGTGGGAAGGGCAGTGTGTCGTTCGCGCTGTCGCGGGCGGCCCAGCGGTTGCCCTGCCGTATAATCTCCACATCGCGCAGCAGGAACGGGTAGCGTTCGATCCAGGGATTGGCTGCCAGCGCCGCGGCATATGCGCCGGTCGCCGCGCTGATCGTCGGCAGGGCGGGCAGCAGGGTCGGGTCGAGCGGTTCCGGTGGGGTGTGCCGCTCTTTGACCGCCGCGCGCAACGGGACCGCGCCGGGGTAGAAGACCAGTTCGGCCTCCAGGCGGCTGTCGGGCAGCAGGCTATGATCCAGCGTCTGGTTGAAGGCGGCGAAACTCAACAGCAGCGCGGGGCGGTGGCTGGTCTGTCCCCAGAGCCAGGTACGCTGCACGGTCAGGTTCTCCTCTTTCTCCACCTGCTGCCCCAGGACCAGCCAGTGATCCCGGAGACCCGGCTCACTCCGCAGATCATCTTCCCGGATTGTCAGGCCCAGGGCGGTGCGAATATCGGCCTGGGTCGCAGCCGGCAAGGTATCCAGGCGTTTAAAGCCCTCAATCAACAGATGCAGCCGACCGAGCCGCTCCAGCAGGCGACTCTGCCGGCCCGTGCCGGAGTTGGGAATGCCGGCCATGTCGCGCAGCATCCGGGCCACGCCGGGAGCCTGCGCATCAACCATGCGGCCGGCGGGCGTAAACCAGAACGATATCGGACGGCCCGGCAGGTCGGCCAACCCCTGGCGGATCAGGTCGTGGAGCCACTGCTCCAGTTCCTGTAGGCCGGCGCTAATCTTTGCTTCGCGCCTGGCGGTACGTTTCGCCTGGGCTTCGGTATCCACTACCTGCGGCTGATCGCGCCTGGCGGCGCGCTTCTGGGCAGTCTGGGCGCGCTTCGCCAGCCAGTCGCTCACCCAGTCGGGCGGCGTGGTTGTGGTAAACTTGTCCGCCTCGGATGCGCGCAGCAGCAGCAGGCCGAGCGTGTGCTTGCAGGGGAGTTTGCGGCTGGGACAGGAGCAGCGGTAGGCCAGATCGCCCGTCGCCAGATCGATCTGCACCTGGTAGGGCTTGCTGCCACTACCCTGACACTCGCCCCAGATGGCCTGATCATCTGCGCCCAGCGTAACCCACTTGCGCGGCCCGGCCAGCCCGCGCCCGGCTTTCGCCGAGGATGCATCGGGGGCCAGAGCCAGGATCTGTTCAGTCGTGAGAGAAAATGGCATAGCGGTGCCCTGGTATGTGTAACGGTTTGCCGGTTGGGTGCGGTACTCCCGCGTGAACCCTCTACGAGTATAGCATCAGGGTGTTGCGTGGGTAGCACCAGTTGTGATGAACCGATTGTACCGCATACCTGTGTCAGCTACGGTCACTTTTCGGGGGCAATCATATTGTGGTGTGTGCAAGCCATGCTTGTGCCGGGGTGCTGGAGTGTGGCAGGCGAAATCAGTTTCATGCTCTGTCCCTACTCTCCTGTATCCGGCGATGTATAGACCCGTCGCAACTCATCAAGCGTCGGCACATCCTTGATCGCCGCCAGCACCGCTGCGAGAACATCCGGATCGGGGATCTGCTGGATCTCCGGGAGCAGGTGTAGCCCGTCCGCACCAAACTTCATCTCCAGCATCAGTTTGATTCCGCTCAAGAGCCCTTCGACGCGGCCCTCGACGCGGCCCTCGACGCGGCCCTCGACGCGGCCCTCAGCGCGGCCCTCGACGCGGCCCTCGACGCGGCCCTGCTGGAGACCTTGCTCCAACCCCTTCTGTATCCCCATCCGCTCAACACTGGTAATATATGGCATCTTCTGCGTCTCCTCATACGCTTGCAACGCCTGCCAGAACTGCGTCTCCAGATCGTCCGGCAGGCGTAGGAGCCAGTCAATAAAATGAAACAGGTTGAGAATGTCCTGCCGCTGGTACCCCAGGCTGTACAGTCGCCGGGTCAGGTGTAGTTTTGCCCGGGCGCGCTCCGGGGCATCCTGCCGGGTGCGCTGCGCCGTCAGATGCGCCATCACGACGGTGGCAAACGGGTTGGCACTCGCCTCCATCTCGGCCCATCGTGTGCGATAGTCCAGGAGCTTGATCACGGGAAAGGTAAACTGATGCTTACAGCCCCACAACTCCAGGGTAAACTGGGATGGACGCCAGGTCGCGCGCTCGTCACCCAGGATCGCCAGGCTGACCACCGGCCGGCGGTAGCGGTCAAACAGCCGGTAGGCATAGACAAACATCCGCTGGGTAAAATCGCCCTCTTCCTGCCCCTGCACTTCAATATGAATGAGCACCCAGGCATCACTGCCATCCCGCCGCCAGACCTGCACCAGTTTGTCGGCCAGGCGTCGGCCCAGGTCGGCATCACGGACCACCTGCTGCAACTCCTTGTCGAGAAAGACCGGCGGCCGGGTCCAATCAATCTCGGCGTGGATGTGCGGGAAAAAGAAGGCGAAGAAGTCGGGCAGGTAGTGTTCCAGGATATCCTTCCACGGGCTATCATAATCATCGGTGGTGGTCGTCATGGTAGGCTGCATCCTCCGGTTGTGCGTTGCCTTGCGCTGCTGTTCATTATACATCAGGGTGCGGGGTAGTGTCAGTCTGAGGCAGCGCGCGGCGTTGTGCAGATTGTGGAGGGCGCAGGCTATGCTTGCGCCGACATTTGCCGTCTGGTACAATAAAACCCCGGCAATCGGCGGATTGCAAAATTCACCCTGATGTACGCCATTGAACATACGACCGGGTAGCGCCACCTCCGTGGGTGTATCTTTCACGCCGCATGTTGGAGGTTGCGCACATCCGGCCTGGCGATGCGCTACCGGGTAACAGAGGAGACAGGCGGCAGGTTACGCCCTGCCGGGGAGCACTATGACGACGCAGCCGGCTACCTTCAGCTATGATGTCTTTCTCTCCTATGCCCGCCCCGACCGCGCCTGGGTTGACCAGGAGTTGCTTGCGCCGCTGGAAGCCGCCGGTCTGCGTGTGTGCATTGACTACCGCGACTTTGCCCCGGCGGCCGCGATCCTGGACGAGATCGAGCGCGCTATCCGCAGCAGCCGCAAGACGCTGTTTGTCTTCTCGCCGGCCTACCGGCAGAGCGAGTGGTCTCAACTGGAGCAGTGGGTGCTGCACACGCTCGACCCGGCCAACCGCCGGGGCCGCTTCCTGGTGATTTTGCAGGCACCTTGCGAACTGCCCGAGCGCCTCAAGCCCTTTATCTATCTTGATTTTACCGACCCGGCGCAACGACCGGATGAACGTGCGCGCCTGTTCCAGTTCCTCGATCTGCAACCGCCGCCTGCGGAAGCCGTGCTGCCGGAACCCGTGTTGCCCACGGCACCACCCAATCACGCGCCCACGCCGACGGGCGATAATCCGTTTACACCGGGCCGGACGGTCCCACCGGAGCGCTTTGTTGGACGCCGACGCGAACTGGAGGAGATTGTAGGTGGAAACGGAAATGATAGCGCCTGGGTTCAAAGCAGACTGATAGTTAAGTCATTTATGTCGGTTTTCGGGATTCCCTTCTTTTAAGTATTGACATAGGGAACCGGTTTTGATATAGTAGGGACGGCGATATCAAGAGGTTAAGCCTACTGGTTTAACAAGGTGAAAGTAACTTAAATAGAGGACTAGTAATCAGGCACGCACAATTCACGTCATATTAGAAGGGGGTGATTTAACAAAGAACTGGTGGGCTTTGTGTATAAGTTATACCAAATCAGGAGCTTTTCCATGAAGACATCCAATTACATGCATAATGCAGTAGGAGTAGCATTGCTCATAGTGGCGACCCTGGTTGTAAGTCTCATAGCAACTACTACGCCTTCAACAGCACAGTCTGAGGATTTCTATCCTCGACTTGTCAAAATGGCTGAACAAGGGGATGAGATAGCACAAAGCTACCTCCAGCAAGTTAACACCCTTGTGGAACGTCAAGGTCAACGAGGTGGCGTCAACGAGCGGCGTGTGGCGCAAGTAGATACAGTTGAAGATATTAAAGTTTCAGTAGAGGGTCTGGAGCCCTTCTACCTGAAGCTTTACAACCAACAAAACTTCCGAAGTCGTGACGAAATCGACAGGTATGTTAAAACAAGGGCGGAAACACTGTCGCGTTTGGCATCTGACAATCCCCATCGTGAATTAGTGGTTTCAGTTTCCTTACAGGACTATACTGTCGTTAACGATGTCTGGAGTATGAGCCGAGGGCATAACTTTGACATCGATCAAATGACACTCCACCTTTTCCTCAATGGAGAACGCCACAGTGTCATGTTTGTTGGGGATCCTGAAGAACCAGATGATGCTCCTATAGTGGACTTTAATGCTTCAGTGGCAGAGTTTGAAGAACAACTACGGTCTTTACTTCCTGCCCCTGTTCTAGAGGAGAAGAACATTAATCTGGCCGATGTGACTTTCAAAGTTGCCTGGATGCGTGGTACCTTGCCGGCGAAGGATGCACTACAATTGGCAGAACATCAATCAGTGATGCTGGTTGATCCTATTAGTGATATTCTCGATGTCTATACAGAAAGGGCAGTGGACGTGCGTGTCGTACAGGTTCCACACTTGTTATCTGTAATAGAGACAGTTGATGCCACTCAACAGGTTAACCGAGATGCCGTCCCGCAGCCAACCCCTACACCCTTTCAGGAGGAAAAGTAAATGGTTAAGCTTGCCAATTCGAATCAGTTAAAAGTGCATCCTGTGATATGGCTCGCGGTGATCCTGGTATGCAACATTCTCATCACTAGTGTTACACTGGCGGCCTGGAGTGCAAATGATAATGCAAACGATGATCCAGACAGCCTGAAATGGTGGTTTGCACCTGATAGTGTCCAACATCAATCAATGTGGTGGGACGTAGCTGGAGCTAATACAATGGATCAGGTGTTGGATTGGCATATGCAGTGGCCTATCGATGTGCAATTCTGGTTTAACAACCAGCCTGATCGAAATTATGTGCATGAAGTGCGTACTGATCATAATGTGTATGAGGCAGAGAATTGGTACTGGACCGATCTACCAGAACCTGATCACAATGAGGATGACGGATGGTTCGAAGAGCAGGACCAGGGGTATGAAGAGAAAGAGCTCGGATGGGGAACCCCATCAGTTCAAATTCCTGGTGGAGTAGAGAAGCTCGTTTACACAGGATTTACATCCTGGAACTGTGACTGCAACGCTTACTTCGAAACTGAATCCGAGCTGACAAAACCAAGTCCTTGGGGGGGTGACTGGTTTCCTGAGCGGTGGGACGTATTAGGTCGCATGCAAATTGTAGGATCTCATTAGATATGATTTTATCTGACAACACAAGGGGATCTGTTTTAGGTCTTCTTGTGTTGTTACTATTGGTGGTATTAGAAATGAGCAAAGAAAAACATTTTATTCGGAAGTGGACGCTTATAGGTATTTTAGTATTAAGTAATATCGCAGTATTGAGTATTCTTGCTGTATATGTATATGCGCAAATCAAGGTGGCTCCTTTAATGGGTCGTGGGCCGAGCATAGGTGAGTTTTTACAACCATATGTTAATGCAATATTTCAAATTGGCATCGTCGGAATCGTAGGATTGTTGTTGACAGCCATGTATTGGTGGTGGGTCGAGTCAGGCAAGAAGCCGGATCACAGTGATACGGACAGGCGGAGAGTTGTTCAAATTAGTTTAATGCTTGTCCCTTCATGGTTAATGATTATTTATTTTGTTGCTAAAGTTATAACTTTTTAGCGTGAGAGTTTGGACAAACGTGCTATGAAATAAGTAACTCTATGCACTTCTGACTTACTAGCAAAGGATGCCACCCTGGAAGCGCTGGCAGATGTGGGCGCATCGCTACGTCAGGGGTGGGCCGTACCGCAGGCGCTCACGCTGGTCCTGTACGCAGAACTGCGCCGCGGTACCACGCCCGCGCTGATTGCCCGTTTTGCCGAGGCCACCCACTGGCTGCCGGCCGAGTCTTTTGCCGACGATGAGCAACCGCTACTGCAAGAATTCCGCAGCATCAGCCAGGACACTGCCGGGGCGCTGGCCGCCGCCACCCGCGAAGCCAGCGAGCAGGGTTTGCGCGCACAGATCGAGCGGCTACGCAGCCGGCGCACCAGTCTGAGCCGTAGCGAGCGGGCGCACCTGCGCGGCTATGCCGAAACGCTGGAGCAGTGGCAGCGCGTGCTGGAAGCGGAAGCGGCCCAGGTGCGCGAGCAGCGCACGCAGATCGGGGAACTGCCGGTGCGCTATATCGCGGGCATGGTGCTGCCAACCGGAACCTCCAGTTTCTATGGACGTGATGATCTCTTCCGCGAACTGGAGGATCTGCTGGTCAACAGCCCCGGCAAGGTGACGCCGCTGCTGCTGGGGCAGCCGCGTACCGGCAAAACCTCGGCGCTCCGGCAGCTCCCGCAACGCCTGGGCGCGCAGGTGTTGCCGGTCTACCTGGATATGGAGCGCCGCGCCACCACCACCGATGCCATTGGGCTGGTCAGCGACCTGGCCCACGAGATCCGCACCGCCGCGCAGCGCCACCCGCAGCCGCTCAGCCTGCCCCCGCTGGAGGCGCAGATGATCGCGGGCGATCCCTACCGTGTCTTCGAGAACTGGATTGATGAGGTGGAGCAGGCGATTGGGGAGCGGCGGCGGCTACTGCTCACGCTGGACGAGTTTGACCGGATCGACCGGGCGATACAGAACAACACCATGGATGAGCGCATCTTCTTTATGTTGCGCAGCCTGATCCAGCACCACCCCCGGGTATTGCTGGCGCTCTGCGGCACCTTCTCGCTGGAGGAGAGCGACCCGCGCTGGTACGAGGCGCTTAAGAGTAGCCGTACGCTGCCGGTGACCTACCTGCGCCGCGACGATGCCCGGCGCTTCTTTATCAAGCCCGCGCCCGACTTCCCCGACGAGGTCTACCAGCCGGCAGCGGTCGAACGGGTGTTGGAGCTGACCAACGGCCATCCGCTCTTCTTGCACCTGATTGGCGAGCGGGTGGTCAGTGCCTACAACCGCAACCGGCAGGATATTCCACCGGGCACGCCGCCGGGCACACCGCTGCCCGTCAGCGCCATCGAAGCGGCCATCCCGGAGGTCTTCGCCAGTGGTGAAACGGCCTTTGTCAGCATCTGGCAGTGGATCCTGCGCATCAGCGGCAACGCGGAGCTGACCACGCACCTGCTGCGCGCGCCGGCGCGGGGCGAAGCGCCGGCGGCAATCGGCGACCCGGATGCGCGGGCGGAACTGCTGGAGCTATTCTGCGAGCGCGACCTGCTCTACCCGGATGGCGCGGGCAGCTACGCCTACCAGGTGCCGCTGATTGCCCACTGGATAGCCCAGCGCCGCCGCCTGCCGCGCGTGGGGTAGGGGTGAACATACGCTGTTGAGGAAGGAGACCGGACCAGTCTTTGGAGACCGGTCAGAAAGGTACCCCCTACCCGCGATCAGTCGGCGCGAAGAGATGCGGCAGGTAGCGCTTGAGATCCTGGGCTAATGGATCGTCCCCCGTTGTCTGGCCGAAGGCTGCCGGCGGAATGGCCGA
>DAOTUI010000200.1:0-35686 GCA_034437035.1 Chloroflexaceae bacterium | reverse complement strand
CTCTTTTGTATCTGGCGTTATCCTATCACACGGAGCCCGCTGCGCCATCGTCCGTCAGAGTGATTGCCATGTCCGGCTCCAGGTTGAGCCGTTGCTCCTCCTTCGGCACAGCCAGATTAAGCAGAATTGCCTGTTCCATACCGTGGAGATCTCTTAGCAGCGCCTCAGCCTGCTGACGCAGATCGTTCCGTGCAGTGTGTGCCGGCGCATAGCGGAAGTCGGCTTCAGCCGGCCCCGTTTCCCCCCGGATCATGTACATTTGTCCGCGCCCCAGGTAGGCCCACACATCATCGGGGGCCAGCGCAATCGCCTGTTCAAAATCGGACAGGGCATCCGCGGCAGCGCCCCCGGCAAGGTAAGCCTCTCCCCGCCGCCGGTACCAGTCGGCCTGGTCGGGATAGCGCTGGAGCAGCCGGGTATAACAGACGATGGCCCACGCAGCATTTGCCTGGATAAAATGGTCGAGCCAGCGCTCATCGCGGGAGAAGCGACCCTCCGGCGCGGCGGCAATGGCCCGGTCACAGTCGGCCAGCGCCCGCTCGTACTCACCCTGCTGATAGTAGATGCTGCCCCGCCCCAGGTAGGCCTCGGACGGCTCCACCGACATCTGGATCGCCTGCTCGTAGTCGGCCAGAGCCTGGGTTGTATCCCCCAGCGCCGCATGTACCTGCCCCCGGTTACAGTACACCACACCGAGTGTGGGAGCCAGTTGTAGCGCCTGGTTATAGCGTTCCAGCGCCTGCTGATAGTCACCCTGGAGATGGTAGACACAGCCCTGGTTGTTGCAGGCCAGCGCATCATTGGGTTGTAGATGCAGCGCCAGCGCGTAATCGGCCAGTGCCTGCGCATCTTCGCTCTGAACATAGTAGAGCAGCCCGCGAATGCGGTAGGCATCGCCATGCTCCGGCTGGAGTTGGATGGCCCGCTCAACATCGGCCAGGGCGTGGTCATACTCCCGCTGGTAAAAGCAGGCCATACCCCGATGCAGATAGCCCTCCGCCTGTTCAGGATTGCGTTGTACAACGCGATCATACCAGGCCAGTGCCCGCGCATAATCCCCGCGCAGCAGATAGAAGTTCCCACGGTTGGTGACATAGCAGAATGCGGTATGGAGTTGCGCAAAGCCCTGGTTGATGACCCGCGCGATCCGGTTATTTAACAGCCCGGAGGTAAGGAACAGCATAACCGCAACGACACCCAGCAGCAGATCGCCCAGCAGCAGCGCACCGATGCCCAACCCCAGGGCAATCGGCCAGCTTAACCCGATCAGCACAAGCCCGGCACGCTGAGGACCGATCAGCATGCCCAGCAACGCATGCAGAATGCGCCCCCCGTCCAGCGGAAAGGCCGGAAGCAAATTGAACAGCGCCAGCATCAAGTTGATCACGCCCATGGCGATCAGGGCCGTGAGCAAAAATGAAATTGCGCTGGGTGCCGACATCAGGGGAGCGGGGCCAGTGAAGTCTATCAGGTAGCCGAACAGGACCAGCGGAACAAGCCCGACAAAGGCGGCCAGCGCCAGCGCCAGGTTGACGAGCGGCCCCGCCGCCATAATCAGCACCTCATGCAGCGGCTTATCCGGCATGCGACTCATCATAGTCAGGCCACCCAGCGGCCAGAGCAGAATACTATCTACAGGAATGCCAAAATAGCGGGCAACCAGCGCATGCCCCAACTCATGCAGCGTGACACAGAGGAAAAGTGCCAGCGTAAACAGCCCCCCCGTGACGATGCCGAAGAGTCCGGACGAGCCAAACAAGGCGAGTACATAGAGGATCAGGAGAACAAACGAGGTGTGAATGTTGATGTCAATGCCGGCGAGGCGAACAAGGCGGTAGGACCATTTCATCGCGGGCCTCACTTTTCTACGATGTTGTACGGTGATGTGTGAGGATTAATATCGTCTATAAGCGAACAAAGAACAAAGGAACACAGAACAAAGCGCACCTCGCATGATACCACCGAAAAAAGGTTTGTTCTGTGTCCTCTATTTGCCTGTTCTTTCTATACTTGTTCGGACTATAGACTATAGACTTCGGATTTCGGATTTCGGACTTCGGACTTCGGACTACAGGCTACGGACTAGCATCACCACCAGCATCAATCATTGCCAGGGCTTGCTGAACAACCTCGCGCACCTGGTCATAGCCAATCATTGCGATGGCCGCTTCCGGTTCGACCCAACAGGCGGCGCTGATCCCCTCCTCGGCTTCCGGCCTGGCTTCGACACAGGCAGTGGTGGCGAGGAAGTAGGCGACCGTCTTGTCATACCAGGTGCCCTTTTTGTTGACCTCATAGCGAATACGCTGCACCAGTGGACCAATCGTGCAGCGTACGCTCGTCTCCTCGGCGATTTCGCGGTAGGCGGCCTGCTCCTCGGTCTCACCCGTTTTCAGGTGGCCCTTGGGCAGCGTCCAGTCACCATACTTATCGTGGATTAAGAGGAGGCGTAACTGCCCGGCGTCATTGCGGCAGTAGACCACCCCCCCGGCAGCGGTTTTTGTTTTCATTATTACAGATTAAAGAGCCGGCGGATACCGTCCTCCAGTCCTATTACCCATTGACTAAAAGCACTACTCTGCGCCCGTTCGGAAATCCAGGTCAGATGCCCGGTCGCCAGCAGCGTACCCATCAGGATCAGCAGCACCCCACTGACGATACTGGTCGTATGCAGGTAGAGCGTCCAGGGGCCCACGCGAACCTCAAACCCCCGCCCCCGGACAATCTGCCAGAAGCGTGAGCCGGTACCCAGGCGGCTAAAAAAGGTCGCCAGCAGAATCAACGGCAACCCCAGCCCCATCGCATAAATGAAGGAGAGCACCGCGCCCTGCAGAATGGCGATCCCCTGCGCGGCCAGCAGTGTAAGCAGTGCCCCCAGGATCGGCCCGACGCAGGCAGTCCAGCCGAGTGCAAAGGTTGCGCCATAGAGGTACGACCCGGCAACACTGGCGGCGGGGCGTTCCTGCATTGTAGGACCGGCAAAGCCTTTGCCGAGCAGACTCATAATTCCAAAGCCAATCACGATCAGGCCCCCCCAGAAGGTCAGGGTGTCTCGGCCCGAAAAAACCAGCGCACTGAGTGCCGTCGCACTCGCGCCCAGGATGCTCATCGTGGTTGCCAGCCCCAGGAAGAAGGAGACCGTTGTCATCACGACATTCTTCTTGTCGGTCTGAAAGGTGAAGGCAAAGTAGGCCGGCAGAATCGGCAGGGTACAGGGGGAGAGCAGGCTCAACACCCCGGCGAGAAAAGCCGGGATTGCCAGCACTAACGTACTCGTGCCGCCCGTTGCGGCGGACGCGGTCATCTGACCGCTGTCGAGACTCAGGACAACAAAGACAAACAGCAGCAGCGCCGCGATGACCCCGCCGATAATAAGCAGGCGCCGGTTGGGGGAGGGATGTTCTCCGCTCGTGCGCTGTACAGATTGTGTAGACATACAAGCTCCGTCCTGATAAGATTATTGATTAGACTGCCGCCTGAGTTCGGCCACCGGGAAGGCTTTCGCCGTGCGCCGCAGCGACGTGAGTTCCTCTTCACTTACCGGCCGTTCGCCTAGAAAATAGACCACGCCGCTCGGCCCATCGTAGCGGTAGCGTTTGCGCATCCAGCGGCCCATCATGCTCTGGTAGACAAAATCGACATTCCAGGCGTCAAACTGTGGATCGTAGCGTTCCTGCACCAGCCAGACAAAGTCATTCTCACGAAAGGCACTTGCCAGCGCGCGGTCGCGCACTTCTTTCGTGGCAGGCCCGGTGCCGTTCTGTTGCACGTTTGGCGGTCTGCTTTCCATCGGAGATCCTCCTGTCATCGGTCGCTTACGCATGCCATTATAGCACTTCAGCCCGCCGTTGATGCACAGTTTAGTCGGAGATAGCGTCCCGTTCTGTAGCGTTCCTTACAGTAACATGCGTTACGCGGTTGATATGCAAACCGGACGTTTAACCAGGGAAGCGGAAGCTGTTAATTGTCCCACCCTCCGGAAACTTGGGCGTCAGCAAGCCTACGAGTAGAGCGTCTGAGGGAGCTTGGGGTGAACAAGAGCTTCCGCTTCCCCCAGATGAAAGCCCGATGCGCCTGCGGCAGCATGGTACGCTTTTTATCTTTTTCACAAAAAAATTCACAACGTGGATTTTTTTGTGAAAAAGATCGGGAATCTGCCACCCTGCCGCAGGCCCAACGCTCTTCCGGGTCAGTAACCGCGTAACGCGTGACAGTAACACGACGTACGCGGTGCAGCCTGTTTCGGTCTGGGGCCATACCCGAAGACCGATTGCGCCTGCGGCAGCATGGTACACTATATAGTGCTACGCTGGTCTGTAGTATGGTTGACTCGCATTTCGGCACCGACTATAATTTAAACACCCCCCACACTGGCTGCCGCATAAATCGACCCACAGAAAGGAGCCGTTCGATGTTGAACCTCGCTTTGCTGCTTGAGCAGAGCAGTGCGCGCGATCCCGACAAACTGGCCGTTATGCTGGACGAGGAACAGCTCACCTACGCCGATCTCGATGCTGCCGCCAACCGGGTTGCCGGTGCGCTGGTGCAACTCGGCGTGCAACCCGGCGATAAGGTAGCCCTGCTGCTGCCCAACATCCCGCAGTTTCCCATCTGCTACTACGGTATTCTCAAAGCAGGTGCGGTGGTCGTTCCGCTCAATGTGTTGTTCAAACATAACGAAATTGCCTATCATCTGGAAGATAGCGACGCAGTGGTGCTGATCGCCTGGGAGCATCTTATGGGTGAGGCCGCCGCCGGGTTCCACCAGAGCGAGACCTGCAAGCAGATGGTGCTGGTCCAGTCACCCGGTAGCACCCAGCCGTTGCCCCATGGCGCACAACCGCTGCACGAACTGGTTGCTGATCGGCCGGCGATTTTCGACACCGTGCAAACTATGCCCGACGATACCGCCGTGATCCTCTACACCAGCGGGACCACCGGGCGGCCCCGGGGCGCGGAGTTGACCCACTTCAACATGTTTTTTAATGCCCTGGTCAGCGCCACCGCGCTCGATATTACGGAGAACGATGTGGGCCTGGTGGCGCTACCGCTGTTCCACGCGCTCGGCCAGACCTGTATGATGAATCTCTGCTTCTACCTGGGGGCAACGATTACGCTGCTGCCGCACTTTGAGCCGACCAGGGCGTTTGAGATCATCACACGCGACCGTATCACCTACTTTGCGGGCGTGCCAACAATGTATTTCTACCTGCTGCACCATCCCGAGGCCGAGGCATACGACCTGCGTGGGCTGCGGCGCTGCATCTCCGGGGGCGCGGCGCTGCCGGTTGAAGTTATGCAGACCTTCAAGCAGCGCCATGGTGTCACCATCCAGGAGTGCTACGGCCTTTCGGAAACCTCGCCGGTCGCCACCCTGAATTACCCGGACGAGGAGGCGCACGCGGGTCGGATTGGTCATCCGGTCTGGGGCGTTGAACTACGCCTGGTTGATCCGGAAGGTCAGCCGCCGGCCCCGGGCGATCTGGGTGAGATTGTGATCCGGGGGCATAATGTGATGAAGGGCTACTACAAACGGCCCGAAGCCACTGCCGAAGTGATGCGCGGCGGCTGGTTGCATACCGGTGATCTGGGGCGGATGGATGCCACGGGTTCTTTCTATATTGTTGATCGGCTGAAGGATGTGATCATTCGCGGTGGCATGAATGTCTACCCGCGCGAGATTGAGGAGGTGCTGCAGGGGCATCCCGCCATCGCTGAGGCTGCCGTTATCGGCGTACCCCACCCGGCACTGGGGGAGGAGATTCTGGCCGTTGTGGTACTCCGGCGCGATCAGACCGTCAGCGCGGAAGCGTTGATCAACTACTGCGCCGAGCGGCTGGCTGCCTTCAAATATCCGCGCAGCATCGAGTTCCGCGACATACTCCCAAAGACGGTGACCGGCAAGATCCTCAAGCATGAGTTGAAGGCGCAGGTTCGCGCGGTTGCCGGGTAGAGGAGGGGTTACGGGTTACGGGTTTAACTGTTATGGTACAATAGGTTAACCCGTACCCTCTACGTATTTCGCTTTGAGCGCAGAAATGCTTCAGCCCCACATGCCCGGGCATAGGCCGGCGTGTGAGCAGCGTCAGCGTCATCGCCTCCTTCCAGGAAGGCGCGTACCGCTGGAGCCAGAGTTTGTGCAGCCTCGACCACGGCGGGTTTGAGGCGCACTCCCGGCCGCCGTGCCGCCGGCACCGCGCCATAGAGCACCGCCCGATCCGCCTCGCGCGCCAGATCTTCCGGCGTAATATTCTGGCGACAGGCGGGTTTTTCCTGCTCGGCAATCATGTGTTGTCCTCTTGCTATGACCAACCGCAACGCGGAGATGAAACATCTGTCGGTACAGCGCTTCATCTCCGCGTTCCTCGCCACGTTCCAGCTTGCCCCGATATGCGCCGGGCTTACCGGGAAGCCTTTAGCATCACCTCGATCAGTTCCGCAACCGTTTCATCCGCACAGTCGGCATTATCAAGACAGTCGCGGGCATAGCACTCCAGCACCTGGGCATTCACGCCACTCAGCGCGGCGCGGATTGCAGCAATCTGGTGGACAATCTGGCGGCAGTCGCGGCCCTCCTCGACCATCCGTTGAACCCCCCGTACCTGGCCCTCGATCCGTCGCAGGCGGAGCAACACATCATCGCGGGCAGCGGGTGATACTGTGCGAACTGTTTCTGCCATAGTGTTCTATATATTACAGGGCTTACGCGGTCGGCATTCAAACCGGGCGTTTGATCCGATGAAAACCTGCTTCGCCTGCGGCAGCATGGTAACTCTTTTTATCTTTTTCACAAAAATTTGGCTCGCAGAGCCAAATTTTTGTGAAAAAGGATGTCCAGTTCCGCCCTGCCGGAGGCGAAATGTCCTTCCGGGTTCGTGACCGCGTAACTCCTGTATATTACACGATGCATGCCCCGGTTAAACGCCGGTGGGCATGCATCATGCTGCAAACGAAATATATCTCTTTACGCCACTACTCGATCAAACACCTCGCGGTAGGCGCTCTCCGGCCGCGAGCCCACCAGTCGCTCGACTTCCTGCCCGTTTTTGAACACAATAAGCGTCGGAATGCCCTGAATCCCAAACTGGCCGGCCCAACGGCTCTGCTCATCCGTGTTGACCTTGGCAATCGTCAGGCGTCCTTCGTACTCACCCGCCAGTTTATCAAGAATCGGCGCAATGGCACGACAGGGACCACACCAGGGCGCCCAGAAGTCAACGATAACGGGCTTATCGGCCTGCAGAACCGTCTGCTCAAACTCAGCATCCGTAACGGCAACGGGCTTTGCCATGCAAGAACCTCCTTAGAACATTCTACCTGAAACTGTTGCAAAAAGTAGTATCAGCGTTATCTCTGATAAACGTATACCCTGTATAGGTATGTATTGTAGCCGAATGCCGCCCGAATGTCAAGCGGGGTAGTATTGGAGCATTGTTAGAATGGTATCAACCGGATGTAATGTCCAAAACTTATGTGGCATGGTTCATTCTGGCTCAGTACCTGACCCGAAAGCCGACTTCACACCCGTATCAGCAAGTCGCGTGCCGGGCTGTGCTATACTGCCGTCGTAGTTTCTCGGAGTTGGGAGTAAAAGCATGGCACGCGAGATTTTCCTGCTTCAACTGGGAATAGGTGGTGTGGGACGGGCGCTGGTAGCCCAGGTGCAGGCGCAGCGCGCGCTACTGGCGGAGCGCTACGGCTTTACGCTGCACTACCTGGCGCTGGTTGATCGTGGCGGCGCACTGTATACCGGCCAGGCGCTGGATGATCAGGTTGTGCAGACCGCGCTGGTTGCTAAACAGTCACGGCAGCCGCTGGCGGCACGCGCCGGAGGCCGGGCACTGGACGATTGGCGCACCATACTGCCTGCCTCTGCCTGCATCATCATTGATGTCACTGCTGCCGCCGGCATGGAGACCGGCCTGGCCGAAGCAGTTGCCGCCGGGCATCGGGTAGTGCTGGCAAACAAGCGTCCCCTGACCGGGACACTGACCGATTTTACCCGGCTGACCTCCCGGAGTGCCACGCGCTACGAGGCCACGGTCGGCGCGGGGCTACCCGTTATTTCGACCCTGCAAACGCTGCTTGATAGTGGCGATACCGTCAACCGGATCGAGGCCGGCATGAGCGGTACGTTGGGCTACCTCTGTAGTGCCCTGGAAGATGGGCAGTCGCTCTCGGCGGCGGTGGGTACGGCGCGCAGCCGGGGGTGGACCGAGCCGGACCCGCGCGATGATCTGAGCGGGGCTGATGTCGCCCGCAAAGCGTTGATTCTGGCGCGCACCAGTGGCCTCAACTGGGAGTTGTCCGCTGTGCCCGGCGAACCCTGGTTCCCGTCCGAACTGGCCGACATCACTGTTGATGCGTTTATGGAACGCACACCGGATCTGGATCGTCATTACCAGGAACTGGTCGCTCAGGCGCGCGCGAATAACAGGTTGCTGCGCTATGTGGCAACTGTCACGCCGGAGGGCGCAAGCGTCGGGCTACGCGAATTGCCGCCGGAGCATCCGCTGGCAGCGCTCCGTGGCACGGATAATCTCTTCTCTTTCACCACCGGGCGCTATAGCGCGCAACCGCTGGTTGTGCGCGGTCCCGGCGCGGGTGTGGAGGTGACGGCGGCCGGGGTGTTTGGGGATATCGTGGCAACGGCGCGGGAGATGGGCTAGTCCGTAATCCGTAATCCGTAGTCCGTAGTCCGTAATCCGTAGTCGAGAAGCTTGTCTGCCGGGTGAGTATACGCACTATGCGCTTGAACAAGATTTCCAGTTGGCGCGGGGCACTGCCGGGGCGGACGCTGCGTGCGATACCGCTATTACGCATTCTCGCCGGTCTGTTGATCATGGCGGCACTGGCGCTGGGTGTTCAGCATGCCGGCCGCTTTGCGGAGCATACCCGCGCGATGCTGGCCTATCGCTACCCGCTGGATGGGCAGGAGGGTACGCTGCTGTACGAGGCGCGGCTGTTACGGGCGGGTGAACCGCTCTACCAGCCGCTGCAACCTGACCGGGTTGTCGCCGCGCCCTACCCACCCGTCTACTATCTGGCCCTGGCGGCTCTGGAGCGGCCGGCGAACCCGGCGGGCGGCCATCCGCCCGTCACTGAGCAGCCGATCTTCCTGCCGGGGCGGTTGCTCTCGCTGACGTCCATGCTGAGTGTGGCGGCGGCGCTGACGCTGATCGTCTGGCGGATCGGCAAAAACCCGGCAATCGGGCTGGTGGCGGCCTGTCTCTGGCCGGCTTTTCCGCCGGTGCAACTCTGGTCCACGCGGATCAAGCCCGATACGCTGGCGCTGGCGTTTACCGCGCTGGGGTTGCTGGCGGCAATCTGGTATGTGACCCGTTCAAGACGAGGATGGATGCCGGAGGGCGGAGGTGGTGGGGCGGACGCGCAGAAGCGCGTCCCTACCGGACAAGGATGGATGCCCGAAGGGGCGGGTGGTGCGGCGGACGCGCATCTGCGCGTCCCTACCGAACGAAACCGGATGCCGGAAGGGGATGTTACCGGCGATTGGCTGCTGGTCGGCGCGGCGGTTGCCTTCGCGCTGGCCTTTTTTACCAAGCAGACTGCGGTGGCTGCGCCGGCGGCAACCGGCCTGACGCTGCTGCTGGTGGGGGTAACAAGATACCGGAACGCTGTGCGGGGCGGGCGGGATGCGCAGATGCGTGAACGCAGCGCATTTCGCCCGCTGACATCGGTGCGGCGTCTGCTCACCGCCGGGGAATTGCGGCCCGTTCTGCTGTTCAGCGGCGTCTACGCGGGTCTGGTGGCGACGACCTGGATCGGGTTAGATCTGCTGACCGGCGGGCAGTACACTTTTCATGTCTGGGGTCTGCACCCCGCCGAGTGGTGGTCCTATGGCCGCTTCCGCAAGTATGCCAACCTGATTCTTCCCGCCTGGCCGCTGATGCTTCTGGCCGCCGGATCGTTTGTCCTGCTGGTTCGCAGCGTATTCCGACCCACCGGCACGGACGCGGAGGCAGCTTTCGGTGCGGCGGGTGGGAGCGCACCGGCCTTTCTGCTCGCTGGTTGCTACGGGGTGCTGGGCACGCTGACGCTGGTGGGAGCCGGGACGACCGGGTCGCACCACAACCATTTGCTGGAGCCACAACTGGCGCTTACGCTGGCCGGGTGTAGCGTGGTTGGCGCAAGCCTGTCACGCTTCTGGCGGAAGGAGCGCGCCCGTGCCCGCATGTGGCATCTCGTAACGTACGCGCACTGGCTGGCGCTGGGGTTGCTGCTGCTGCAACTCTGGATGCTGCGCGAGCGGCTGGACTGGTACGACGGCGAGTTTGATATGCGTGACTCCCGTGATGAGCAGTTTGTCGCCCTGATCATGAGCCGGCCGGGTGAGGTGCTGGCCGACGATGTGGGGCTACTGCTGGCGGCGGGCCGACCCTTGCGCTATGATGATCCGGCGACAATGGGACCGGCGGTGCGCACCGGGCTTTGGGATCAGAGCGTTCTGCTGAACGAGATCGAAGAGCAGCGCTTTAGCCTGATACTGCTGCCCTTCAATGCTACCAGGTTTGACATCGACCCGAGCGGGCGCTGGTCGCCGGAGTTTATCGCGGCCCTGCGCCGGCACTATCGTACGCTCTACCGCGATGTGATGTTCTCGTATGTGCCACGGGAAGAGTAGCATGTTTCGGTAGGGACGTGCGGTAGCGCGTCCGCATCCCGTTCCGATACAGGAACCCGTTCCTGGAAAGCACTCATTTACACGAGTTACGCAGTGCAGCTATTTCGGTCTGTTGACCGACCCAACCGTCGGATTCGCCTGCGGCAGCATGGTATGGCGCATATTGCCCCTTCCAGCGAAATTCCGTATCACCAATTGTATATCGACGGGGCCTGGTGTGCCCAGGATGAGCGCTTGCTGGCCTCCGCGCCGGCCACGGGTGCGCCGCCGGCCTATGTTGCCGGCGCTGGTGCTGCCGATGTTGATCGGGCGGTAGCTGCTGCCCGTGCCGTCTTTGACCATGGTCCCTGGCCGCACACACCACCGGAGGAGCGCTCCCGCATTCTCCACACCATCGCCGATGCGCTGGAAGAGCGCGCGCTTGAGTTGGCCGAACTGGAGACGCGCGATGCCGATGCAACCATCCGCAAGACCACCTACATCGACATTCCCGCCGGGATTGAGCATCTGCGGACCTTTGCCGAACTGGCCCGCCGCCATCCCTATGAACCGCTGCCCTGGATCGATATGCCGTCCGTCTTGTGGGATTTTGTGTGGCGTGAGCCAATCGGCGTCTGTGGACAGATCATTCCCTGGAATGTACCCTTTCTGATGGCGATCTGGAAGATCGCTCCGGCCCTGGCGACCGGCAACTGTGTGGTGATCAAACCCGCTTCCCTGGCTCCGCTTTCGACCATTGAAATTGTGCGTACGATCCACGAAACCGGACTGCTGCCCCGGGGCGTGGTCAACCTGGTGACGGGCACGGGCGCGCGGCGGGGGAAGCGCTGGTCAGCCATCCCGGCGTGGACAAAGTTGCTTTTACCGGCAGCACCGAGTGGCCGTTTTGAGGATTTTACACCTGGCCGTGACAGATGCCTCTCGCCTCTCGCCGGTCAGCATGACCGGGCGTTTCGGTGTAGCGCGCTGCTGCTTGCTGTCGCACTGCGGCCACAATGCCGTGCGGTGAGATGCCTCCTGTCGGTCAGCATGACTTTGATCTTCGTTGCGGTATGGCGCGCCATGGAACCCCACCGCGTAATCTGGTCACATGCCACCAGAGCGGTCTGGACCACGAACATTACGAAAGCGTACGAAATGCACGAAAAGCGAGGCTGCGCCGCCGCGCCACCGAGTACGCAGAGTGGCCTAATAGAATAGCCCGGACTATGCGTGCATTCGTGAACGGTAGGGATTGCGGGGGAGAGACGCGCCGCGACGCGTCTCTCCCCCGCAATGAATGGTGTTGCGCGGTTAAAAACCACGCCTATGATATCGTTCGCATCGGCCGTTTACCGGCTACTCCGCCGGCAGCAGTTCAACCCGGGCACTCATGCCGTCGCGGAGTTTGTCGGGGTCGTCGAGAACGATGCGGACCTCGTAGGTGCGTATGCTGTCGTTGACCGTTGCCGATGGCGCGATGTAGCTGACCTCGCCGCTGAAGATCTCGCCCGGAAAGGCATCCACAAAGATGCGTGCTTCCTGCCCAACCTCCACCTGCGCAATGTCCACGTCGCTGATATCTACCTCGACGCGTAGTTCGCTGATGTCTACCAGGCGGATGGCTGGGCCGCCGCCGGCACTGCCGGGGTCGCCCGGATCAACATTGACCACCGTTACCACGCCGTCAAAGGGGGCGCGCAGTTCGGCATACTCCCGGTCCAGCCGGGCAACTTCCAGTTGCG
Organism: Chloroflexaceae bacterium; assembly: GCA_034437035.1. Taxonomy (GTDB): domain Bacteria; phylum Chloroflexota; class Chloroflexia; order Chloroflexales; family Chloroflexaceae; genus CAKZQX01. Next base: position 23,320 of record DAOTUI010000200.1, on the reverse strand, counting down.
ATTGGGCCTGCTCCACTGCGGCCGCTGCCTGCGCCACCTCCGAGGCAGTCGGGTTAGGGTAGAGCCGGTTGAGGTCGGCCCGCGCCTGCACCAGCCGGGACTCGGCCGCCGCCAGATCATCCGGGTCGGGCGGAAGTAGCAGTTTCTCCAGGGCGGCTTCGGCCTGCACCACCCGCTCCTCGGCATCCTGAATGCCGGTGATTTCGGCCTGCTGCGCCTGCTCAAAGGCCAGTTTGACCTGCTCCAGTTGCTCCTCGGCGTTTTCGACCGCTCGTAGCGCCTGCTCTTCCATATCCTTGCGCTCCTGGGGCAGTTCGTCGCCGCCACGCGCCAGTTCATTCTCAAGCTCGCGATTATCCCAGTAGATCCGGCTGTACTCGGCCTGCAGATCGCGCACCTGGTTGGCTGCCGGTTCGATCCGCAGTTCCGCATCGTTCTTGGCGACTGAGAGCTGGTTGCGCTGGGTTTGCAGGTTGACCCGTGCCTGATCCACCCGCGAGCGCGCATCCTGCACATCCTGCGCCTTGGGGCCGGCCTTGAGTTCCACCAGGGCGGCCTCGGCTTCGGTGATCCGCGCCTGGGCCGCCGCAACATCGTAGGCTTTGGGTGGTTCGTTGAGTGCGGCCTGCCGCGCCAGCGCATCCGCCAGCGACGACTCGGCCTGCCGGATGCGCTCCTCGAAGGTGCGCGGATCAAGCCGGGCCAGTAGATCATCTTCCTGCACGTTGTCGCCTTCTTCGACCAGCACCTCTTCAACTGTGCCGGTCGCGTTGAAGACCATGTCGGCATCCTGAATGGCCTTGACCTCGCCGATACCACTGATGCCCCGCTCAATTGCGCCAATCGCGGCACTGGTTGGCTCGGCGGTGGCGGTTGGGCGCGGGGTGCCTGCAGTGGCGGTCGGGCGCGCGCTGGTGGAGGTCGGCTCGCCGGCGGCGAAGGGCACACCCCCACAGGCGGCCAGTCCGAACAGCAATATTCCCAGCACGAGTCCGGCGGCAATCGGTCGGCGTTGGGTTCTCTTCATGGTACTTTCCTTATTGACACGAGTTACGCGGTGGTTCATCAAACCGGGCGTTTCACCCGGTGAACGGCAGAATCGCCTGCGGCAGCATGGTACTTTTTGATCTTTTTCACAAAAATTCTGCACTTCGTGCAAAATTCTTGTGAAAAAGAATGGAATCTTCCGCCCTGCCGGAGGCGAAATTTCCTTTCGGGTGAGCAACCGCGTAAGTCGTGTCAATAACACGACTTACGCGGTGGGTACGCAAACCGGACGTTTCACCCGCTGAAAGCCCGATTCGTCTGCGGCAGCATGGTATATGATGTTCTTTTTGACGAACATTTTGCACAAAGTGCAAAATGTTCGTCAAATTAAGGATGGAATCTTCCATCCTGCCGGAGGCGAAATGTCCTTTCGGTTCAGTGACCGCGTAACTCCTGTTATTTACAGGACTTACGCGGTACGCATTCAAACGGACCGTTTGCTCTCGATAACGGCGTATTTCGCCTGCGGCAGCATGGTACGTTTTTGTCTTATTCCGGAAAATTTGGCTCTCCGAGCCAAATTTTCCGGAATAAGAATGTTCCATTCCACCCTGCCGGAGACGAATCGGGCCAGTTGTCCAGGCAGACGCCTGGTTTGGAACCGACCGCGTAACTCTTGTTATTTACACGGCATATTGTGGTGGACAATCAAACCGGATATGTGATTCCATGGATTTTCATCTGTGGTAGGAGCGAAAGATTTTTCGCCCCTACCCTTACCACTGGTCGATCAGGTCGTGCCGTTCTTGCGCGGGCGGCGGCTGTGGCGCGAGAGTGTGCGCGGCGTTGGTCGCCTTCGTCCGGGGTGGCCGTTCCCACTACCGTTGCTCGCCCCATTGCTTGGCCCCGACGAAACCGCCATTGGCGCGGCACCGCCCCCGGCGACCGCAACCGGCGCAGGTGGCGGTGTTTTTCGCCGGAACAGCCCGCCGACGCGCCGCGTAATGCCCTCGAGCAGGCTGTAGGCGGTTGGCACCACCAGCAGGGTTAGCAGGGTGGATGTGACCATGCCGCCGATGACGACGATCGAGAGCCCGCGCCGAACCTCGCTGCCCTCGCCCAACCCGATGGCAATCGGCAGACTGCCGGCAATTAGCGACAGTGCCGTCATCAGGATCGGGCGCAGACGGATGGCTCCGGCATGTTCCAGCGCGTCGTGTTTGGTCATGCCCCCCTGCCGCAGCCGGTTGGTAAAGTCCACCAGTAGGATCGAGTTTTTCACTACCAGACCCATCAGCATAATCAGGCCGATCATGCCGAAGATATCCAGTTCCAGCCCAACCAGTCGCAATGCCAGGAAGGAGCCGATAAAGCTAAACGGCATCGCCAGCATAATCACAAACGGCTGGAAAAACGAACCAAACTGCGATGCCAGCACCATGTAGACAAACAGGATCGATAGGCCCATGGCAACCAGCAGTGTGGCGAAGCCCTCCTGCTGATCCTCAACCTCGCCGACAAAGCCCACTTCGACATTCTCCGGCAGTTCAATCTGATCCAGCCGGGCCTGTAGCTCCTGCCGTACCTCGTTGATGTTTCGGTCAACCACATTTGCGCCGATCAGCACCTCGGTCAGACGGTTGTAGCGTCGGATAGTGGTCGGACCAGTGGTTAACTCAACATCAACCAGCGCGCCAATCGGCACGCTGCCCGAGGTCGTCGGCACGCTGATGGCGCGAATATCCTCAACGCCGGCCCGGTCGCCGGGCTGCAGTCGTACCACAATATCGGTATCCTCGCCGCTCTGGCGGAAGGTGGTCGCCTTGTCGCCCTCGATCAGGGTACGCACTGAGGTAGCGATATCGTCGTTGGTCAGGTTCAGATCGCCGGCTTTGGTCGGGTCCAGGAAAAATTGCAACTCGGGTTTGCCTGGCGTGTAGGTCGTATCAATATCGACCAGACCGGCAACCTGTTGGGCCTCACCCTGCAGTTGCTGGAGCAGCGGCGTCAGTTCGTCCAGCGAGCCGGTTGTCTGAATACTCAGTTGCAGTTGCCGTCCGGTCACGCCCGTATTGCTCCCGGCCAGATCGGGCTGGCTAAATGCCAGGCGCGGGAGGAAATCCAGTTGCGGGCGAAGTTCGGCCTGGGTCGCCTGGGTCGGCTCATCCTCGTGCAGTCGTACAAAAAACTCGGCCACTTCCGGTGAGCCGCCGCTGCCGACGGTGGTCTGTACCGCTTCTACGGCGGGGCTCTCCAGCAGCACCTCTTCCGCCTGTCGCGCCATCTCGTCGGTCTCGTCCAGGGGGGTGCCGGGGGGCATCTCAAAGCTCATGGCAAACTCGCCCTGGTCTTGCGTGGGGAAGAAGGCGAACTTGAGCCCGGAGGCCACATAGATACTGGCACCCAGAATCAGGATGGTCAGCACCACAATCACCAGGCGGTGGTGCAGACTCCAGGCCAGTAGCCGGCCATAGCCGCGTGCCATCCAGTCCAGTTTTTCGTGGGCCTCGTCGGGCAGGTCGAGATCACCGGCCGGCTCTGCTATGGGTTCGGCGCTGGTCTGCTGCGTGGAGTGCTTCGGCTGGAAGAGATGGGCCGAGGTCATCGGTGCCAGGGTAAACGCCTCGAAAATCGAGATGGTCATGGCACAAACAATCGTGATGCCAAATGCACCAAAAATGATGCCGGTAATGCCGGTGGTAAATGTCACCGGCAAGAAAACGGCAATAACCGTGAGCGTCATCGCCACCACCGAGAGCGACACCTCAGCGGTGCCGCGACTGGCGGCAATCATCGGTATTTCGCCGCGCTCCACATGCCGGAAGATATTCTCGCGTACCACAATCGCGTCGTCAATCACCAGACCGACCGAGAGCGAGAGCGCCAGCAGTGTCACCAGGTTGATGCTCATATCAAACAACTGGAGCGCCGCAAAGGTGCCAATCAAGATCACCGGTAGACCCAGCGCGGTGACAATCGTGTTGCGCAGGTTGCGGAAAAAGAGAAAGACGATCAACATCGCCGCCCCGGTTGCAACGATCAACTCGTCAATGGCGCTGCGGGTTGACTCCTTTACAAAGGTTGAGGAGTCGCGCGCAATAAAGTAGTTCAGATCAGTGCGGGCCGCGAAGATATCGGCCAGTTCGGCCTTAATATTATCGGCGACCTCGACGGTGTTGGCGTCATTCTGCTTACGAATGCTAATTGTCACCGCGTCTTCGCCATCGAGCCGCGCGTAACTCTCTACCTCGGCAACACCATCCTCAACGGCAGCCACATCGCCGATGCGGTAGGGCGTGCCGGTAATCTGCACCCGCAGGATATCCTCCGGCGTCTGAAGCATGCTCGGCGCGCGCAGGTTGATATCCTGCGCCCCGGCATTAACATCACCCAGACCGAGGTTGGCATTGGCGTTGCGGATCGTGCTGACGATCTGCGACGGGGCAATCTGCCGCGCGGTGATCATATCCAGATCCATCAGCACATTGATCTGCCGGGTCTGGCCGCCGTCAACCTCAACCGAGCCAACGCCCTGAATGCGCTGCAACTGCGGGACAATATCATCATCGATCAGCTTGCGCAGGGCCAGTGGCGAGATCGACCCATCACTCGAGACGGCAATCGAGAGTACCGGCAGTTCTCCCGGATCAAACTGCTGGAAGATCGGGTCTTCCACCTCGGCGGGTAACTGGGGTAGGACGGCGTTGACCTTCTCGCGCACATCCCGGTCGGCATCATCAACATCGATAGCTGTGTCAAACGCTACAGTGATAACAGCAACGCTCTCATTAGCACTTGTTGTGATGCTGTCGATACCACTAATCGTAGCGAGTTCATTTTCAATCGGCTCGGCCACCTGCTCGGCGACACTCTCGGGGCCGGCTCCCGGGTAGGATAACGTTACGGCAATCACGGGAGTTGAGAAATCCGGGAAGAGGTTCACCGGCAGAGTAACGTAGGAGAGCAAGCCCATGACAATGATTAGAAGCATGATCATTGTAATAAACACGGGCTGCTTGATCGCGGTATCCGAGATAAAGACACCGTTGAGTTTGGGCTCAGGGGTCGTGCTGCTCATCTACAATCCTTGCACTGTTGTCGTATGCTCATTGCACGTAGCCGGGCCTAACTATACAGTAAAAGGTTCTTACGGGCAAGTAGAATTCTAGAAAAATGTGTGAACTATACTATTTTGCATGCGAAAAGAAGAAGAAAGACCACTGTCCGGGTTGTGCAATGACCGTCGGGTGGAAATGTACGCCGGTGCTCTGCTCAAAACGGAATGCACATTCCGCAAGTATTATGGAATATCGGTTCCGCTTTGTCAAGGGGCTGTAATCCGGATTAGATCGTAATGTCCGGGCAGAGGGTTGCGCGCGGATCGGCTTGGGGAATCATTGGGCGGAAAAAGAGGGAGAGGAGAAGAGGAGGGAGATTCAGTCTGGCCTTAGCGCGGCAACCACTGCCTGATGTTGTATGAGCGCCCTGGAGTAACGCAGATGTCTTCCCGGAAATCAACCGGGGCGCAGTGATATGATGAGTTGCTTACGTGACACGCGTTACGCGGTGGCTCAGCAGCGCCCATCCATGTCATCGTGAGCGAATGCGAACGATCTCAATGACTCCGCAATGCAACGTCATGAGATGCTTCCCGGAGCATGCCCTGAACGGAGTGAAGGAGTGAAGGGGTCAGCATGACATGGCGCTTCGTTGAAGGGCGACACCGACTTCGCTGGTACTGCGTAACGCGTGTCACGTCAGTGGTAGGATGCGGACGCGCAGAAGCGCGTCCCTACCGAAGAATTCTACCTGTGGGAATAGGGAACTATTCCCTGCCACCTGCAACCTACTCAAATATCCGGCGGAATGTGCGGGTTGCCGGGTGCGTCTCGGCTGTCTCGTCCGCATGGTCAATAAACCAGCGGGTCGCCTCGGCAATAACCGTTCCCGACAGCGCGCCGCTGACAACATCACCCGGATAGTGAACGCCGAGATACATGCGCGAGAAGGCCACCAGCGTCGCTATGGAGTACCAGAGCGGTGTTAACTCAGGGTAGTGGCGGCGCATCAGCCATGCCCCGGCAAAAGCGGCCGCCGAATGTCCGGATGGGAAGGAGTAGCCCCCCGGTTTACGCCCGACAGCAACCGCCTGCACCACATCAATAAATGGCCGGCGGCGGCGGAAGTAGTGCTTGATCGGAAACTCAATGCTCATTGTGGCAAACCAGAGCGGTGGCACCACCTGGTGCAATGCCTTGAGCCCCCGCGGCCGGTCTACCGCACTTGCCGCCAGCAGCAGAATCACCCAACCCCAACCGCCATTCATAAAGTTGGTGGCGCTCTGGATCAACTTGTTCGATACTTTTGTGTGGGGCATATGATTGATCATCAGGAAGATCCGGGCGTCCAGAGCCTGCAGCGGCTTCATCCGGCGCAGCATGGCGGCCCGCAACATATTCGCCGGTTGCTGCAGGGATGCGTCGGCAATGCCTTCCTGTTCCGGATTCGTCGCCTCCTGAGTTGCCATTTCAAGCGCCTCTCGTATTTCGCCGGAACTGCCGGCAATCTGTCGCGCCGCCTCCATCAGCACGCGGGCGGTCTGCTCCGGGCCGAGCGCCGCCGCTGCATCTTCAATTGCCCGCTCGGGCGCCTCGCCGTCCGTCTCTTCTTCCTGTTCATGCACCTCCGGCTCGGTGACACCCTCGGACGCGGCCATAATTTCATCCACAACCCGCTGAGCATCCTCGGGGGTCTTGATCTCCCGCAGCTTCGCCTGGAGTGCCTCCCGCGCCGGTTTAACTTTGGCCTTGACCTCTGGGGGTACATCGGCCTGCAGCGCGGCGGTGGGCGTCTCTCCTGCCGACTCTGCTGCGGACTGGATATTTTCTTTGGGAACAGTTGCATTGCGGTTCGGTTGATCAGTCATGTTTCCTCCATAATAGTAGCGCACAGGTATAACTGGAGTTTATACCTGCGCCAGTCTACGGTTGTTTCTCATCTGTCGTGTGTGAGACCGGCACAATCACCCGGACCACCCGGGGCACAACCCGCACCTTTACCGGCGTTTCCCCAATAATCTCGCCATCGCCCTGAACCGGCAGCGACTTGTCGGCATCGATAACGATCCATTCGCGCGCCGGCAGGTAACGAATTTTTCGACTACGCTGTTGTTGTCCGGTCAGCATATGCCAGGTCATCCCGAGATAGTCCTGGAGCCGTCCCGCCCAGATAATACAGACATTGACGACGCCGTCATCGGGAGTAATATCCGGTCCCCAGCGAAACGGTGGCCGCCCAAATGTGCCCCCATTGGCGATCAGCACCTGAGCGGCTCGTGGGCGACTCTTCTGGTTATCGGCGCGCACGGTGAAGCGACGCGGCTGGTAGCCAACCAGCCAGCGTAACGCGGTCCACATGTATGCCGGCCAGCCGAAGCGACGCTTGGCCTGCTGCTCCGTGTCGCGGATCATCAGTGACTCAATGCCGACACCCACATGGAGGACATAGTAAGTTTCGCCCACCTGCATCGCATCAAGCAGAGTCGTTGCGTGTTCACCCATCAACAGGCGACATGCCGCTTCAGGCTCGAGCGGAATATTCAACTCCTGTGCCAGAATATTCGCCGTACCCGCTGGAATAATGCCCATCGGCGTCTCGGTGTGGGCCAGTCCATTCGCTACCGTCGAGATCGTGCCGTCACCACCACTGGCAATAACCATATCCACGCCGCGCTCAGCGGCCGCGCGAACAATCGCATGAACTTCGCTATACTCTTCTTGCCCGGTTATCTCGTAGAAATCACAGGACCAGTGTTCCTGCGGAAACGTTCGGGTAATAATATCCCGAACCATGTCGGAACCTTCCCGCCCGGCACTCGGATTAAGTACGACAAACGCCTGCATAACCTCTTTTTCTGAAGCAACGGCCATCACGCGCTCCCTCATTGTCACATCTGCTGGCATATTTTGGCATAATGTGCTATCCTTCTTAACCATCCCTACAGGTATGCAAGATCTATTCCAGGGAGATGTGCATGGGCCTGACGGCAATATGCTGCGGTACCATGTGTGGTTTATCCCGGATTACCGGCATATCACGCTGGAGTGAATTGGGCTTTAAGAAGCCATGTAACCGTTTTGTAACTCTATCCGATATCATTATTTGCACTGATACTGAGAGATGTAGAGTGCGCGAGATCCGGTTTGCAGCAGACCTGCTGCTGTGGTGGGCTACTATGTCTGAGTAGCACACCTGACGGTTTCATGTCGAGGGAGACCAGGTATGGCTTCGCAGGACGGATACCAGCCGATCGATATAACCAACCCCTTTGAAATCCGGCGTACCTGGCGCGATGTCCAGATTGATGTACTGGCCCAGGGTACTGCCGGCATTGTCAATACTGCTGCCTATGCCCAGGCACTGGGCCTCTACCTGGATAGTTACCTCACCGTTGCCGCTCCACTTCAGCAGGCTCTGGAAAAATATCAGGAAGTAGTGCCGGCCCGGCTGAACATGCCGTCGCGTACGGGCATGATCTCCCTGGCGCAGCGTATGACCAGCATCGAGTTCCGGCTAGATGATCTCGATGCCCGGCTGGATCAGCTTCTTCCGCTGCTGCCGGTGCCGGCTGCGGCGCGTGGTCCGCAATCCGGCAATGGCCGGCAGGTTGCGGCAACCGCTGTGGAGGAACTCGCCGCCCGGCTTCAGACGCTTGATGAACGTACCGAACGGGTTGTCGGTTTGCTCGAAGCTCTCTTCGCCCAACAGGCCGAAGCAGCGCGCGTGAGCAGTATGAGCAGTATATCGCAGACCGGTGCATCTGACCCGGCAGCGGCTTCCCCTGCTGCCGGGGTACCTGCGGGCGATCCGCCTGACGCAACTGCTGTGTGATGATCTGAGGTGGTAAATGCTCCACGCTTTGAGTATTTCCACTGGTGACACGAGATTTCGGTAGGGGTGTCCCTTCCGCTACAACAATGTACAAGGAGAACGCCGATGACGGCATCACCCCCACCGTCGTCTCTGTTACATCCAATAGCAATACCTGAGCAGCTCTACCGTGAAATGGCCCGCATCTATGCCGCGAGCCGGAACGGGAGTAGGTTGATGACCGGGCGGATACAGCCGGGAGTTGGGCAGACACCCGGAGAACTGATCTGGACACTCAATAAAAGCAAACTCTATCACTACTATCCACAGGTTCCAGCCGAACGTGTCCATCCCGTGCCGCTGTTGCTGGTGTTTGCACTGATCAATAAACCATACATTTTTGATCTGCGACCCGGTAATAGCTTTATTGAGTTTATGACGCGCCAGGGGTACCATGTGTACCTCCTCGATTGGGGAACGTTTGGGCCGGAAGATGCGCATCTGGACTTTGCGGATTTTGCGCTGAACTACCTTCCGCGTGCCGTGCGTAAGGTGCAGGCCCACTCCGGTGCGCATGCGCTGAGTATGCTGGGTTGGTGTATTGGCGCTACCCTGGCAACCATCTATGCTGCAATGCGACCCGCCGACGGCCTGCGCAACCTGCTGCTGCTAACGGCACCCCTGGACTTTGCCGATACCGGCGCGGGGTCGTTTACGCTCTGGCTTGATGAGCGTTATTTCAATGTTGATGCACTGGTTGCGCACATGGGCGTTATCCCCGGCGAAATGATCGACTGGGGGAATAAACTGCTCAAGCCGGTGGAGAACTTTATCGGATCGTATGTCCGCCTCTGGGATAATCTGGACGATCCGCGCATTGTTGCGTCCTGGCAGGCTATGAACACCTGGATTAATGATCCGGTTCCCTTTCCTGGCGCAGCCTTTCGTCAGTGGATCGTGGACTTCTTCCGCGAGAACCGGCTGATGCGGGGCGAGTTGGTCATGCAGGGCCGGGTGGTCGATCCTGCTAACATCACCGCAGCACTGCTGAACATTGTTGCCGACAAGGATCATCTTGTGCCGTCGTGCCAGTCTACCAGCATTATGGAGCATATCGCCAGTCAAGACAAAGAGCTTTTGATTATGCCGGGCGGTCATATTGGGATTATGGCCGGGAGCAGTGCGCAAAAACGGCTCTGGCCCCGGATCGATGCCTGGTTGGCCGCACGCTCAGACAATTAAGTTTCCCGCTCCATGTTCTTCCGAGAACAGGCAGATATTGCTCACGTCGTCAGGTCACATGACCAGGAGTTACGCATGGTTTGGTACTTTTGTAAAGAAGTGTGAGGAGATTCGCAATGCGTCTAAAGGATAAAGTTGCCTTTGTTACCGGTGGTGGTCGCGGCATTGGTCGCATTACCGCGCTGACATTTGCGCGTGAGGGAGCACGGGTCGCAGTTGCCGATATTAATGGCGAAGCAGCCGAGTCCGTTGCGGCTGAACTGCGCGAGAGTGGGGCGAACGCCATGGGCGTGCAGGTCGATGTCTCGCAGTCAGCCTCGGTTGAGGCCGCAATCAACGCGGTGGCCGAGTGGGGTGGGGGGATCGATATTCAGGTGAATAATGCCGGAATTACCCGCGATGCCCGTATGCAGAAGATGAGCGAGGATCAGTGGGACTCGGTCATCTCGGTGAACCTGAAGGGTGTCTGGCTCTGTGCCCGCACGGTCGCGCCGATCATGGTTTCGCAGGGTGGTGGATGTATTCTTAGCACCAGTTCGATTGTGGCGCACTATGGGAACTTTGGGCAAACCAATTATGTTGCAACGAAGGCGGGTGTAATCGGCATGACCAAGACCTGGGCGCGGGAACTGGGTCCGAGTGGCATCCGGGTGAATGCGGTTGCGCCGGGATTTACAGCCACCGAGATGATCCAGACGGTGCCACAGAAGGTGATCGATGCAATTAAGGACCGCACGCCGATGCGCCGTCTGGGAGAGCCGGAAGACATTGCAAATACGTTTCTCTTCCTGGCCTCCGACGAGGCGACATTCATTACCGGCCAGGTGATCTCAGTTGATGGCGGGTTGATTGTCTAAAACCTCGTTATAGGTACAGCTTGATGAATTTTGAAAAATAGTCCGGGTATGGAGTGCGGCAGCCATGCTGCCGCTTTTAATGTTCAAAGTTCATCTAGCCGCGTGCATGTCTCATTTGTGCGACGGCAAGCCGCACCTACGCTGCTGTTGACTCCAACAACAATGACACGAGTTGCGCGGTGGACGATCAAACTGGGCGTTTCACCAGGCGAAACAAAGATATCGCCTGCGGCAGCATGGTACTTTATTATCTTTTGTACAAAAAATTTGCATTTTGTGCAAAAGATGGGCTCTTTCGTCCTGCCGGAGGTACTATCCACTGTCAAGTACAGGATCGCGTAACGCATAGTGACACTGGTCGTTTCGCGGTTTTTGCTCATTTCGCGGCTTTCGTGGTCCAAATCCTCACCACGTAACGCGTGTCAATGAGTCAGGCCGCTGCCAATCGGCAGCGGCCTGGCTTTTGTTCTGAACGAATACCGGACAACTACGTCCGGTGGTGGTCGCATTCCATGGCTGGGACGGAGATAAACGCCGGTCCAACTACACCAAATCACTACGCTGTTTTCTGATCCATATGATAGGAGAGGATCAGCAGATCATGAAACTTTCCGTTGCGATCACAGGCATGTTTGCACAGGGTGCCCTCGACCTGGAAGCCAAGATGATGAAAAATATCCCGCCCATCGACCTGATCGTCCAGCATCTGCACAATCACTTTGGCCGCCTCAAGCTCGCGGGCCGCCGCGAAGATCGTCTCGGCCAGCACCGAGCCTAACCCGGCATGTCGCCAATCGTCGGCGACGACCAGGTAGATATCGGCGACATGGGCGGACCAGCCGGGCAACTGCCGGACGGAGGTATACCCGACGATAGTGCCATCTTCAGCCTGAGCAACAAACTGCCGCCAGTGCTCGGCGCCGGCCGCATTAGTCAGGCGAGCTGTAATCTCAGGATTCTGGAAGTCATCCTCCAGGTACAGCGAGTCTTTCGCCGGAAGGTTTGCACCAAAAGCCTGAAGCGCCGCCCGGTCGGACTCGGCAATTGGCCGAATCGTTACCGTACGCCCGTCGCGGAGTGTTTTGGTGGTGGACGCTTCAATGCGCTCTGTATGAGTCATTCGTTGCCTCCTTAAAGTGCGGTTCGTGGCTCAATTTGGGGATTGCCATATTATAGTAGCTTCGGTTACAGTGGGGTTACGCCCACATCTGATGGGGTAATGAGTGTATATCCCTTTAGAAAGCCATAAAGTGCGATTTGTGATCCCTCCACTTGCAACATAGCCATCTTATATTATAATGTAACTGCCCTCTACTATACAACGTGAACGACCGTTTTACCAGTTTGTACGGCCACAGGTGGGTTTCCATCTGTGGAAAAGACTGTTTGTAGGTGGCAGGAATTTGACGCCGCAACGAGGCGGAGCACCAACACGGTAAAAAGACAAGGCGCAGCTCGTATGATGGAGAACGAACTGCGCTGCGTATTTTTGCCACTAAGGTAACAGTAAGCTTAGAGGAGGTCAACGATGAGCAACAATGGTCGAGAAGTTGTCGTGCTCAGTGGTGTTCGGACGGCTATCGGCGATTATGGGGGGAGTCTGAAGGATTTTCCGCCAACGGAACTGGCTGCGATGTGTGTACGTGAGGCGGTCCAGCGAGCTGGCGTCGATCCTAAGGATGTTGGCCACTCGATCTTTGGAAACATTATCCACACCGATGCGCACGACCACTACCTGGCCCGTGTTGCCGCCATTAACGGTGGGTTGGCGCACGATACCCCGTCATTGACCCTGAACCGGCTGTGCGGTAGCGGTCTGCAGGCGGTTATCTCGGCGGCACAGTTGATTATACTTGGCGATACCGACAGCGCGATTGCCGGCGGCGCTGAGAGCATGAGCCGCGCCCAGTACTGGGCACCCTCGATGCGCTGGGGCCAGCGGATGAACGATGCCAAGATGGTTGATGCCATGGTCGCCGCTCTATCCGACCCCTTCGATGACTGCCATATGGGTGTCACTGCTGAGAATGTTGCCAAGAAGTGGGAGATTTCGCGCGAAGATCAGGATAAGCTGGCCGTGATGAGCCATGGCCGCGCGATCAAGGCAATTGATGCCGGCTATTTCAAGGATCAGATCCTGCCGATTGAGATTAAGACCCGTAAAGGCACGACGGTTGTCGATACCGATGAGCATCCGCGCCGGGATGCCACTGTCGAAGGTATGGGCAAGCTCCGCCCGGTGTTTGACAAGTCCGGGAGCGTGACGGCCGGCAATGCCTCGGGTATTAACGATGCGGCGGCGGCAGTCATCCTGATGGAGCGCAGCACAGCGGAGAAGCGCGGCCTGAAGCCGCTGGCCCGGCTGGTTGACTACTCATTCGCCGGCGTCGATCCGAAGTACATGGGTATTGGCCCGATTCCGGCGGTGCGCACGATTTTGGAGAAGACCGGCCTGAGCCTTAGCGATATGAACCTGATTGAGTTGAATGAGGCGTTTGCATCCCAGGCGCTGGCGGTGATGCGTGATCTGGAGCTTGATGTGGAAGATGAGCGGGTCAACCCCAATGGTAGCGGTATCTCACTGGGGCATCCCATTGGCGCGACCGGCGCAATCCTGACGGTCAAGGCGGTGCATGAACTGCAGCGCACCGGCGGACGCTACGCCCTGGTCACGATGTGTATTGGTGGCGGGCAGGGTATTGCCGCCATTTTTGAGCGGCTGTAAACGCGGCGTACGGAAAATCCGGTGTTATGCGTGCTATCGGCAACTGCTTGCGGTAGCGCGCATAACCCACGTTTGTAGCATAAGGGAGGTACACCTGTGGGGAAGCTTGATGGACAGGTAGCAATTGTTACTGGTGCAAGCCGTGGTATTGGGCGCGGTATCGCGCTGCAGATGGCCCGGGAGGGGGCCAAGGTTGCCATTAACTATCGCAGCAGTGAGGCGCAGGCCCAGGAACTGGTTGACGAGATTAAAGGGTTTGAGGGCGAGTGCATGCTGGTTCAGGCCGATGTTGGTTCGCCGGATGAGGCGCGCGATATGGTGCGCCGGGTCTTTGAGCAGTGGGGCCGGATCGATGTTCTGGTCAACAACGCCGGTATTACCAAGGACCGCACGCTGCGCAAGATGGGCGATGAGGACTGGCAGAAAGTTGTCAATGCAAATCTGGGCAGTGTTTTCTACTGCACCTCGGCGGTCATGCCGATTATGGTTAACCAGACCCACGGACATATCATCAATATTAGCTCGATGAATGGTCAGATAGGGGCGGTGGGCCAGTCCAACTACTCGGCGAGTAAGGGTGGTATTATCGCGTTTACGCGCACCGCTGCACTGGAGTTGGCCCGCTTCAATATCACGGTGAATACGATTGCTCCAGGTTGGACCATGACCGATATGTTTGCCGGTGTGCCGGATAACATCCAGGATCAGATCAAGGGACGCATCCCACTGGGTCGCTTCGGCAGTTCTGAGGATATTGCTAAAGCGGCGGTCTTTCTGTCGACCGATGCCGACTACATCACTGGTGAGCAACTGAACGTTAACGGTGGCGCGTTTATGGCGTAGGGAATGTGTCCTGAGGAACATACCTGTTCTCGCGGATATATAATAAATCGACTGTACTCTCTGCTACGAGCACAGCCGATTGGTCAAAATATAACGCGCTTTTCTCTCCTGTTACCACAAACGATACAAGACCAGAAACGTGTTTTTTTAGGTGGGGAGCGCGGAGGATATTTCTCCGTCTCTCCATCTATATTTGATAGGCTTTTCGAGGTGCCATGGGTTGTACGACCCGCTATTTATGCCTACTTCATCGACTTGGTGACGATGTCCTGCAGATTGCTGGTGTAGCCCTGCCAGACTTGCAACATCTCATTTGTCAACCGATGCTGAGTTTTGATTGCGTCTTCAACTGCCTGATCTGCCGAGTTGCGCAGACTACGGCTGTAGTTCCAGTTCTTGAGCACGACATCGAACGCCATATCAGTGCTTGCCACCATCAACTCGTTCCAGGCATTCATTGAGCGGGTTGCCATCTCCTGAGCATCCAGATACTGCCGGCGAACCTGTTCCTGAACGTCTACCATGGGAGAACTCCTTTCGCATCTCTAAGACCTGGTACTCCTCGCGGAGAGTATTGCCGGTAGAGCATGCGACGCATCGCATTATGGGTTATACTTATAGTTACACATGATTGTTTTATAATCATTGGCATTATGGTAGCCACACGAGTTACAGATGAGTTCAGGCAGCAGGCCGGTGCGCTCCTCCGGCAGGGGGTCTTGATGACCCGGTTAACGCCGCCCCCACAGCAAACACGCCTGCTTTCCCGGCAGCGGATGACGACGCTGCTGTCTGCCTGTGCCGATTATCCGCTCACGCTGCTGATTGCACCGGCGGGGAGTGGGAAGACTACGGCCCTGGCGGGGTTTGCCATGCATGGTGGCTGGCCGATGGCCTGGTGTCGTATGGTTGCCGATGATAATCCTGTCTCGCTGGTGCGCCACCTGACTGCGGCGTTTGGCACGGTTGTGCCGGTGCGCGAGGAGTTGATTTATGCCGCGCTGGATCAGGCGGCGGAGCCGGCCAGTGCTGCGTCGGTGCAGGCGGCGCTGGATACGCTGGTCAATGAACTGGTTGTTCACCTCAATGATGATACCTTTCTGATCCTGGATGACTACTATCTGGTCGATCAGCATCCCGAACTGCGCGCAGTTATCGAGCGGTTGATTGCAGTTCAGCCGGCGCAGTTGCATCTGCTGCTGTCGAGCCGGTATGAACCAATCCTGCGGGTGCTGGCAACCGTCCGAGCGCGGGGTGAGGTGTATCAACTGGGACAGGCGGACCTGGCGTTTACGGTGGAAGATTCACAGGCATTGTTTGCCCTCTATGACCGGCTTCCCCCCACGGATGTGGCCGAGTTGACGGCGACCTGTCGTGGCTGGCCGCTGGCTTTGCAGGCTCTGGCTGCCGATCAATCGGTCCTGCAGGAGGCGGTCGATGAAGATGACGCCACAGGTGAGGAATATACCCTGTCGGCTACTGCGCATGTTCAAAACAGGGCGCACACGGACGTTTTTGTACATGCGGATGTAATGTATTTGCGCGGAGTGCAGCGCCTGATACCGCTCCTCGATGAGTATTTGAGCCAGCAGGTGCTTGATGAACAGTCCTCGGACCTGCAGTTGTTTTTGCTTTTAACATCCCGCTTACGCTGGCTTGAGGCGGGACTCTGCGCCGCGCTGCCACGCCTGACCGACTTTCCGGCGCTTCAGGGTGAGGTCGAGCGCCGATGTCTCTTCCTGGAATTAACGCAGCGGGGGCAGATTGCCTACCAGCCGTTGTTCAAGGCGTTTCTGGAGCGGCAATCGGTGCAGCGGCTCAAGCCGGATGATCTGCGTGCGCTGCATTTTAGTGCCGCCGATTACTATCAGAAGCAGGCGGATCGGGAGGGGATGATTTATCATTTCCTGGCGATTGGTGAGGAGGAGCGCGCGGCTGATGTGCTGGCGGACGTTGCTCGTGATTGGCTCAATCAGGGCCGGGGGGCGCTGGTGCTGGCCTGGCTTGAACGGCTCCCGGAGGAGCAGCGCCGGCGCCCGGTGCTGCTTGAGGTGCTGGCGAGTGCCAGTCATCGTCTGGGCTATTTTGAGCAGGCGCTCCGCATGTATCAGCAGGCTGAGCAGTCGTTCCAGGAGCAGGGCGATCAGGCAGGCCAGATCCGGATGCTGCGTGGTCGGGCGGAGGTCTATCTGGACACGGTTCAGCCTGCGCCGGCAGTAACGTTGCTCAAGCAGGTACTCAAATTGCTGCCCACGGACAGTTTTGCCGAACGCGCGGAGATTCTACGGCTGCAGGCAGAAAACTGGGCCAATCGCGGCCGGGCGGATGTGGCGCTCAAATTGGCAACCAGTGCCGATCACCTGGCCCGGCAGGAGCAGGGTGTGCCGGAGGACGCCGGCACTGAGCAATCCCTCCCGGCCTCCCCGGATCCGCGGGTGTCGGTGCCCAGTCCGGCAACCTCGATTTCCCCCCGGTTGCTGCTGCGCAGTGGTCGCCTGAATGAGTCACGGCAACTGCTCGAGGGCCTGCTTGGATTGGAGCCGCAGGATCTGCCGGATCAGCGTGTCACTACGTTTGTTGCCCATCGTGAGCCGCTGCTGTTGCTGGCGTTGATCTATGCGATGCTGGGTAATGGTCCGCGTGCGTTGGCAATGGCGCGGCGCGGCCTGCTCGAGTCGCAGCAGAGCGGCTCGCCCCTGACTGAGGCGATTGCGCATATGCGCACGGCGCATGCCTATCAGGTGATTGCCCCGCTGGATACGGCGGCCGCCGGCCAGCACTACCGGGAGGCGCTGGCGCTGGCGCAGACGACCGGGGTGACCCGGGCCAAAGCTGAGATTTACCTGGGGTTGACCCTATTGCAAGGCCATAGCGGTGATCTTGGCGCGGCGGAGGTTGCGGCGCGTGAGGGGTTGCATATGGCGGAAACCGCTGGTGATGAGTGGACGGCAGCATTGATCTGGCTGGCGCTTGGTGGTGCGGCGGCTTCCATGAATGACCGGCAGTCGCTCGGCTGGCTGGAGCAGGCGCAGCAGCGGTTTACGCGTGGTGGTGATAGCTACGGTCAGGCCGTTGTGATGCTCTGGCGTGCGCTGTGGCATCTGCATGCGGGTGAAGATGAACCGGCGACCCGGCAGGTGAGCGATCTGGTCCAGATGGTTAAACAGCATAGCTATGTCGGGTTGCTGATTGCGCTAACGCTGTTCGGGCCCCGGGATATGGCGATGCTGGTGCCCCTACTTCTCCGTGCGCGTACGCTGAAGGAGCATAGTGATTTTGCGCAGCAGTTGCTACGCCAGGCGTTTCCCTCGATTGCCGGTGATGAAGCGGTTAATGACTACCATCCGGGGTATACTCTGCGCGTGCAGATGCTGGGGGATTTCCGTGTCTGGCGGGGGCGGCACGAAATTCAGGCCCGCGAGTGGCAACGGGAGAAGGCCCGGCAACTCTTCCAACTGTTGTTGACCTACCGCGGCCGCTGGTTGCAGCGGGAGCAGATCTGTGCCTGGCTCTGGCCGGATAGCGACCTTGATGCAGCCGAACGGCAGTTTAAGGTGACGTTGAATGCGTTGAATGCGGCGCTAGAGCCGTTGCGTCCGCCGCGGACTGCGCCCTTCTTTATTCGCCGGCAGGGACTGGCCTACAGCTTTGCGCCCTCCTACGGTTGCTGGATCGATGTCGATGAGTTTGAACTGCGGACGGCGGGTATTCTCCAGACCGATATGGAGTTCGCGGTGCGCAACAGCCAGATCGCTGTGCAGATTTACCGGGGGGATTATCTGGCCGAGTCGCTGTATGATCCCTGGACGCTGGAGGAACGTGAGCGATTGCTGGCGCGCTTCCTGGCTACGGCGACAACGCTTGCGAGTAGCCTGGTCGATATGGGCGATACGGAGCAGGCGGTGCATATGTGCGAACTGGTGTTGAAGCGCGACCGCTGTTATGAAGAGGCTTACCAGGTGTTGATGCGCGCCTATGCGCGGGGCGGGAGTCGCTCCCAATCGATGCGCAGCTATGCCCGCTGTGTGCAGGCACTCAACGATGATCTGGGGATTGAACCGCTACCGGAGACGACCAACCTGTTTGAGCAGGTGAAACGTAACGAGAAGATCTAGCGCTTCTCGCTCGTGATGATCCCCATCCGCAGATCGCGCAGCGTTACCTCAAAGCTGCGCCGGCTCCCATTGAGCAGATGTTCGACCAGCACCTCGGCGGCCGCAGCGACTACCAGCAGTGCCAGCGGGCGCGTTAGGGGATAGTCGCAGGTATCCTCTTTCGGATTGCCCGTATCATTTGTGATATACGCCGCATCCCACAAACCGCAGCCATAGTCCCCCGCGCTGCCCAGCGCAATATGCAGGCAGGGAATGCCCAACTCGGCGGTGGTGGTGGTGACGGCATGCCGGGCAGCCAGATTGTCAAACGCATCCACCACGACGCGGCTCCCGTTGAGCAGTGTTGCCGCGTTTGCCGGAGTCAGTTCGGTATGCTGCGGCTCCACCCGCGCCCCCACCGCCCGGTAGAGCGCGTTGGCAAGTATTCGCGCCTTGGATGTGCCCACATCCTGCTGCGTCCAGGGTTGCGTCGAGAGGTTATGCGCCTCGATCCGGTCACGGTCAATGACACGCAAGCGATTCAGTCCCATACGGGCCAGCGTTTCGGCCAGGTTCGCTCCCAGGGCTCCCGCCCCGCAGATCGTCACCAGTTGGTCGGTGGCGGGGTGCAAGTCGCGGTAGATAGTCTCGTGGAGGAAGAATGTTGTCATAGCTGTTCCATTGGTTAAAGTGGACGAAAGTTGGACGAAAGAGCAGCGCAAAGAACGCAGGTGCTCTTTCGTCCGGTTGCCCTATTTTTTGCGTACACGAATTGTATATTCGCCGTATGCCTGTTCAAAGTGCGGGAAGACCTGGATATAGTATTCGTTGTTGACAAGCGCCTCGAATTCCACCGAAATATGCGTTATCCCTTCACTATTCGTCTCACACTGTGAAGCAATCAGTTCCGCAGTTGCATCGTAAATACCTATACCGAGACCGCTGTATGTTCCCCGGCTACCGAAGCAGTAGTAGGTGTTCTTCCCCAGCACGAGTGTATCCGCGACATTGAGTATATCCACAATATACGACTCGCCGGCCTCGGCCCGGAAATGGTACCAATCCGTATCGCCTATGGTGGTGCTATACCCGGCTGTGCGCTCCGCGATAACACTCGTCAGTGCGGCATCCGCACCGATGGAAATCGTGGCGGCATTGGGGAGGCGATTGTTGGGTTCGAGTGTCACCGTATCGCGTGACGTCCCCGGTTCGTCATGCTGGGGCAGGACGCGAATGCTATAGATTCCGGTAGCAGTGTCCACATGCGGGAAGACGCGAATATAGTAGACGCCATTTACTTCAGCGGTGAATGTGGCAACGTTATGCACATCGCCTGCACCATACGGCTGACAACTGTTCGTCACAGGGTCAAGATTTGGTGCAAAGATAGCGAAGCCGAGGCCACTATAATTATCACGGTCATTGTAACAATAATAGTCACGACTTCCCAGACCAAGCAGATCATCCACATTGAAAAGCTCGACAACATAGGTGCTGCCGGCGGAGGCATTAAACTGATACCAGTCATTGTCTGCATATTCCGCAATAATATTGCGGGCATGTTCTTCGATTGAACTGGTAATGGCGTATTCATACCCTGGCCTGATGGGGAAGGCATTCGCTGATGCATTATTTGGCTCGAAGACAACTTCTTGCCAGGTTGCCCCCTCGTCATGCTTGACGGTGACGCGCAAACTGTAGTCACCCGCGATCTGCTCGGAGTGGGGAAAGACCTCCACAACATGCCGTCCGTCCACTTTTGCCAGGAAACTCAAGCCAGAGAAGGTATTCCCGCCCCGGTTCTGTTCGCACTGGGTAGCGATAATATTATCGCCGGGATCATACACTGTCAAGCCGAGCCCCTTGTAGGTGCCGCTATCGCCGTGGCAGTAATAGTTTTCTGTTGACAGCCCCAGTTTACTATCGACATCAAATAGTTCAACTACGTAGGTGTTTCCCGCAGCAACGTCGATGGCATAGTAATCCCGGTCATTGAAGGCGTGTATCGCGGCTGTCACTGGCTGATCCGCGCCAATGGTTGCCAGATCCTGAGCGCTGATCAGTTCGTCGTTGGGTTCCTGCTCTGTAGTAGGCGTTACATCGGCATAGAGCGAGATATTTGTGATCACATCCGGGAGATTAAAGCCCGTGCCGGAGGTGCCCCGCAGATCGGCGCGCTCCACCGCGCGTACTGGTGCAACATTGACCGACGCCTCAACGGTATCAAGTCGCACTTCCTGGAGTTGATCCGGGCGCAGGGAAACGCTTTTGTTACTGATATTGCCGGTTGTGGCCTTGACCGTGATATCGGCATCCAGAGTTTCACCGGGGAATGCTATATCAAATTTTGCCAGGCCATTCTCGTCGATGTAGTCTACAAAGGTTTCGCCACCGGCAATCAGCAGCACCTCGGCACTGTTGATCGGCTGCAGATCAATCTTGTTGACCACCCGCACAATAACCGAACGTACATCTTCGTTGAGGGAGCGGAGGCTAAATGTCACATTCCGGCTCCGTGAAAGATTGACGATTTCTTCATGCACCTGATACCCGGTAGCCTCGGATACCAGGCGGGCTTCCTCGAAGGAGGCATCTGCCGTGAATGTTGCAATCCCGTTGGAGTCGGTGGTCTGCTTAAGCGGTATTTCACCACCGTAGAGCAGGATCACGCTGGCTCTGGAGATGGGGGTGCCGTCCTGGTCGGCGACACGTACGGCAATGCTGGTCTCACCCGATGCGCCTGTGGAGATACCCGGCAGTGGTAATGACAGAGTGGTTTCCCCGGCCAGTACATTGTACCAGAGATAGCCGCCCCCGATGCAGAGGGCTGTCAGGCCGGCGCTGTACAGGGCAAAGCGTACGGCTCGCCGGCGCAGGGCAATATACTCGAGCAGTATGCCGAAGCCGGATAGTGCGACGGTCAGGGGGATGAAGCCCGGTTCAAACCAGAACCAGGCTGCACCGGCCAGGAGAACAATAATGGTCAGCGCTACCAGGACGACCCCAACGCGTGAACCGGCCTGCTTACCGGCCTGTTTAGGGGTAGCGGACTTGCTGGTTTTACCTTTCCGCCGCGTGCGTTTCTTGCGAGCTTTCCGTTCTTCCGGCGCGGATGTAACGATGGGTGAAGTAACTTCGGCTTCTCCAGCGGCTTCAACCGGCGTGTCGGGCGCAGATGCCGTGTCATTTGCGAAGGGCGTATCTGGTGCGGCGAGTGTGTTCGTCTCATCTGTGTCAGGTGTTTCATCGGCGGTGGGAGCCGGGGGTGCTGGTGCGGGAGGTGGGTCGTCGGGAAGCGCCGGATTCTGCTGATCATCATTCTTTTCTTGCATGGTCATAACAAACTTCCATCTCCTTCTTTGGTACTGCTGCTGGGCGATGATCGAGGCAAAACGATAACATAGCGTTCAACTGCACGACGTATACACGATGTACACGGTGGGCGATCAAACCGGACGTTCCACCAGATAAAACGCAGAAATTGCCAGTAATAGCATATCTCGTTATACCCTGTCAGTAGCTAAAAACACCCACTTGCGGAGAACCGTGTAATGTGCGTCAATGATAGAACAGCGATCGCTTTTGCCACCTGTTATAGTAGCTATGCTACGCTACGCAATGGTAGTATCACAAAAGAAATGCCAGGTCTGGTTGTTTTATAAAGCCGAACTTTGCTATACGGAAAAGTAAATAAATTATTAAGATACAACCTCTGTAAGTCATTCTCATAATAACATATCAGAATGCATATGTGGGTTACTATATAGTTATGAAGATACTGGATTTTATGGTGATTTTGACAGCATAACGGTGTGTGCAGGCAGTCAACCGGCGCGTACGCACGCAGGGGTTAGCGGAGGAATCCAGTATACCACTGGTTAATCTCTCCTGACTCACAGGGAGTGCGCAAGCCATGCTTGTGCGCTCCATAAATGTGAATTACTCAGTAGTATCTTGAGAGATAGCCGGGAGATATGAAAAATCTGTAAGAACAAGCGACGTAGGAAAAGCGGCTGGTCCGTTAAGGCGTTTCCGGGGATACGATATCCAGAGATTTCGCAACAGGATCGAGGCGAATTTCCTGAAGAGTATCCGGATGCAGGGTAATATTCTTGTGGCTGATCGCGTTATCTGCCGATATGACCCTGAGATCTACTTGCAGGGCATCTCCCGGAAATTCGATATGAAACTTCGCCAGCCCGCCATCATCGGTGTAATCGACAAAGGTCTGGCCTTGCGCGATCAGGATGATCTCCGCGTTGTTCATCGGTTGAAGGTCGGTTTTGTCAACCACTTTAACCGTAACCGAACGCATGGCTGCATCAGTTGAGCGGAGATTAATGGTAATATCCTGCTGGTTGGAGAGGTTGACATACGTTTCATCTATCTGGTAGCTGGGGGCATCCGTCACCAGCCGGGCCTCGTGGAGTGACGCATCGGTCGTGAAGATTGCGATACCGTTCGAGTCGCTGGTCTGTCGGATGGGTATTTCGCCGCCCGAAAGGAGTTGCACACTGGCTCGGGGGATTGGTTGCCCTGCCTGGGTGGCAACCCGCACGGTAAGGGTGGTCTCCTCCGGCGTGCCCATCCGGCTAAAGAAGAGAAATCCGCCGGTTCCGATGACGGCAACCAGTACGCCGATGATGACAAACAGATGCCAGGATGGACGTGGCGGGGAAGGTGCCCCGTTCGTGGTTTTCCCG
>DAOTUI010000199.1:0-29040 GCA_034437035.1 Chloroflexaceae bacterium | reverse complement strand
TTCAAGGAATTTTTGCACAATGTGCAAAAATTCCTTGAAAAAGATAAAAAGCGTACCATGCTGCCGCAGGCGAAGATGGCCTTTGGGGAAGTACATGTCTGATTTGTACGCCCACCGCGTAAGTCCTGTAACTTATAGGAGTTACGCGGTCATTGACTCGGCACGGAATTGCGCCTCCGGCAGGGCGGAAGATTCTATTCTTGTTCACAAAAATTTTGCACCTTGTGCAAAATTTTTGTGAACAAGAACAAACAGGACCATGCTGCCGCAGGCGAAATACGCCGTTATCGAGAGCAAACGTCCCGTCTGAACGCGCACCGCGTAACCCCTGTAACTTACACAATCCTATACCTATCCCGGAACGGCGTTTCGGCAACAGAACGGATGGCGGACGCGCTGCTGTGCGTCCTTACCGGAACCATCTCCCCGAAATGTCAGCGTGCGGGCAACTGGCGATTATAAAACTGAATGCCCGGATGCGCCAGCAGGCGATAGAGCAGTGCGGCATCGGCCGGGTTGCTCCCTCAGGTTGAACATACTATTGTACTCTGCATTTGACGAATCGCCGCCTGCCTTGTACTATTGGTGCATTGAGCAAGTCTCCAATGCCGTACACTGGCAGCGCTGCCCCAATTGCAATTGCTAACGTTTTGTAGAAGCAAGATCAGGTCGTGTTCCTGGCACGTTGGTGTGCAGGAAGGCGACGTTTGGGGTGTTCCTATGCAGCGCGTATTTCAACGTCAACCACTGTTTGAAACCTATCAACTCGATGCCGCATATGATGAAATGTTTGACGCGGAAGGCAATCCGCGCCGGCAGTATCGCGCGCTTCAGGACCGGCTTATCGAGTTATCACCGGCTGATCTGGATCAGCGCCAGCATGCGGCCGACCTCTCCTTCCTCAATCAGGGGATTACCTTTACGGTCTACGGAGGTGATGAGGGAACGGAGCGGATTTTTCCCTATGATCTGCTGCCGCGTATTCTGACCAGTGCCGAGTGGGAGACGATTGAGCGCGGGTTGACCCAGCGGATCACGGCGCTCAACCTGTTTCTGCGGGATATCTACCACGAGGAGCATATCCTGGCCGATGGCACACTGCCCCGCGAGTTGATCTATACCTGTCACCATTTCCGCCGTGAGATGCGCGGTGTGCGGGTACCCCAGGATATTTATATCGCGGTGGTTGGCTCTGACCTGATCCGCATGACCGATGGGCGGTTCTGTGTGCTGGAGGACAACCTGCGGGTGCCGAGCGGCGTCTCCTACATGCTGACCAATCGGCAGGTCATCAAGAATGCGTTTCCGCGGCTGTTTGCCAACTATGGTATCCGCCCGATTGATCATTATGGGCAGGCGCTGCTTGCCACGTTGCGCGCACTCTCACCGCCCCATCGCCCCGATCCGCGGATTGTGCTGCTTACGCCGGGGGTGTATAACTCGGCCTATTTTGAGCATGCATTCCTGGCGCGGCAGATGGGCATTGAACTGGTGGAAGGGCGCGATCTGCTGGTTCACGACAATGTTGTGTATATGCGCACCACGGCGGGGTTGCGCCGGGTTGATGTGATCTACCGGCGCATCGATGATGATTTTGTCGATCCGCTGGCATTCCGGGCCAATACGGTGCTGGGGGTGCCGGGTCTGTTGAACGCCTACCGTGCGGGCAATATTGCGCTTGCCAATGCGATTGGTACTGGGATTGCCGATGACAAGGCGCTCTATGCCTATGTGCCGACGATTATCCGGTATTACCTGGGGGAAGAGCCGATTTTGCCCAATGTCGAGACCTATCTGCTCGCGGATGCCTCACAGCGGCAGTATGTGCTGGAGCATTTGGAGGAACTGGTGGTCAAGGCGGTGGGGGAGTCGGGCGGCTATGGCATGCTGATCGGTCCCCATAGCACTGCCGAACAGCGCGACACGTTCCGCAAGCAGATCCTGGCCGACCCGCGTAACTATATCGCTCAGCCGACGCTCTCGTTCTCACGTGCGCCCTGCTTTATTGACGGCAAGGTTGAGCCGCGCCATGTTGATCTGCGTCCATATATTTTGTATGGCGATAAGGTAACGATTGTGCCGGGCGGGTTGACCCGGGTTGCGTTGCGGCGCGGGTCGCTGGTGGTGAATTCGTCGCAGGGTGGGGGCAGTAAGGATACCTGGGTGCTCTACGATCAGCCCCAGGAAGTAAGCATGAAGAAGTGAGCACAGAAAGCAATGCTAAGTCGAGTTGCCGATAGTCTCTACTGGATGAGTCGCTACCTGGAGCGGGCCGAACATACCGCGCGTCTGCTTGATGTGAATCTGCATCAGATGCTTGACCAGACGCCCGACACCGCCGGCCGGCGTTGGGAGCGGTTGCTGGCGAGCCTGCGTATCTCGCCGCCGAGCGGCTCCTACGATGCCTATAGCATTACGCATATGTTGACCTTCAACCTGGAGAACCATTCATCGATTGCGGCCTGTATCGCGGCCGCGCGGGAAAATGCGCGCCAGGTGCGGGAGCAGATCAGTTCCGAGATGTGGGAGCAACTGAACCGGCTCTTCCTCCACGTCAAGCACACTGATCGAAGCGAGTTCTGGAAGTGTGAGCCACACGAGCTTTTCCAGACCGTCAAGCAGGGCGCACACTTGTTTCAGGGTGTCACCGATGCGACCATGAACCATGGCGAGGGCTGGCAGTTTATTCAACTGGGGCGGGCGCTTGAGCGGGCGGGAGCCACCGCCGTGCTGCTGGATGCTAATGTTGTGGCGTTGTTACCCGATACCTCGTCGGCATCGGATTACCTGGCCTGGATCGGTCTGTTGAAGTCGTGTACGGCCTTTGAAGCCTACTGCAAGGTCTACACGGCGGATGTACGCTCCGACCAGGTAGTGGAGTTTTTGCTGTTCAATCCCGACTTTCCGCGTTCGGTGCGGTTTGCGGTTGGGGTGATGTATGGAGCTTTGCAGTCGATTGCCAACACAACCAGTATGCCGAATCCCGGTCGTGTTGAGCGCCTGATTGGCCGTCTGCGCGCTTCGGTAGATTATGGTCAGGTCGATGAGGTTATGAATGGCAGTATGCATAGCTACCTGGAGAGCATTCAGCGCCAATGTGCGCAGATCCATACTGCCATCCAGCAGGTCTATATTGCCTATACCATCGATACGGCCCTGGCGTCATAATATTCAGATATCCGGTAGTAAACATATGTATTACTCAATTCGTCATGTGACCCGGTTTCGCTACAGCGCACCAATCAGCGAGAGCATGATGGAGGTGCGGATGCGTCCGCGCACGGAAGGCACACAGCGTTGCCTGGATTTCTCCCTGCAAACCGCGCCGCGTACGCACACGACCTGGTATCGGGACTATCTGGGAAACATGGTCTACCATTTTGACATTCCGGGCCGGCATACACAACTCACCATCACTGCCGAGTCGCTGGTTGAACTGACACCGCCGCCGCCGCTGCCCGAAGCGCTGCCGCCAACGACCTGGGATGAGCTTGACGCGGCCGTCCGGCTTGGTGATTTCTGGGATATGTTGATGCCCAGCCATTTTGCCCGCGCCACGCCGCTGCTCCAGGAACTGGCCCGCGAACTGGATGTCCAGCGCCGCGATGATCCCCTGAGTCTGCTGCGGGAACTGAATGCCCGCATCTACGCCACCTTTGCCTACATGCCGCAGATCACCGAGGTTGACTCGCCGATTGATGATGCACTCAAGCGCCGCCAGGGGGTCTGTCAGGATTTCTCGCATGTGATGATTGCGCTGGTGCGGGAGTGGCTGCATATTCCCTGCCGCTATGTCAGCGGGTATCTTTTCCATAGCAGCGAAGAGCATGATCGCTCGGAGCAGGATGCCACGCATGCCTGGGTTGAAGTGTTCTTGCCGGAGTTGGGATGGGTTGGGCTTGATCCGACAAACAATCTGATAGCGACGGAGCGGCATATTCGCACGGCGATCGGACGGGATTATGCGGATGTGCCGCCGACACGCGGCGTGTTCAAGGGGCAGGCCGGCAGCGAACTGGATGTAGGCGTGCAGGTTACGCCTACGGAAGCCCCGCCCCCCGACGAGGAGTTGCTCCCGCCGGTTGAGTGGAACCCGGTGGAAGTCTCGTCCCAGGAAGAGTTGCAACCGCAGCATCAGCAGGAGCAGGATCAGCAGCAGCAGCAACAGCAGCAGTGAGCGCAAAACGCGAAAACATTGGCGTGCGCAAAGCCGCAAAGGGCGCAAAGAACTGCACTGCATATCAACAGTGAGCCACAAGCTACGTGCGTGGCCCTAAGAAACGATCACCGTTAAAATGAATTAGATGCCCGGGCAACTCAGCTAACCAGACTTCGGTTTCCCAAGCAATCTCGGTGAGATAAGCCTTGAAAGTGGTGAAGTCGGGAAACGCACTGACATAGATTATCCCGGCTGAGCATCCACTGATGGCTTCTTCTAACTCGACACGTCGTTTTGGTGAAACCGGGCCATGGGAGGTTACAGCTTCAATCAAGTACAGCCAGTTCCTCTGTTGATCATAGAGCACAACATCCGGCAGTTTATCGTGGCTGGGTGCAGGAATACCCAACGTTGCAAAACCTGCTTTGTCAAGAATAAGTGTCTTTTGTGCTGTGTCACCGAGATAGAGCAGTCGAGCGCCTGGGGCAAAACGCGGCCCAAACTCTTCTACGATAGCTGCCTGCAACTCGTTGTGTTTCCCGGGAGAGAGATGATATTCTTCGCCATTTTCGAGAATGAGCGGAATTTTATGCTGATCTTGCTGCTTCTGGTAAAGCTCCAGAAGCGCACCTTTGCTTGTAATAAACGTCGCAACAGCATCCTGCCATGTATCTGTTCCATAGGCGCGAATAGTACGGATGGCCTCGGCTGAGAGGGCATAGTGTGTTCGGGGGCTATTTGTCGGAAGCGTTGGTTCATCGGGATTACGCACCGCAATACCGGCCTGCACAAATTGGTGAATGACCTGCCGTCGAATTGTTTCGCGGGTATTCTCTGCATACTTGCGATCATAGCGCCGCGCCATCTCTCCCATTATTTCATGAATGCCCAGGCTCTGACGTTTGGCATTACTCCAGGAGTTTTCTTCGGATAGTTGCGCAAGCACAAGCAAGGTCAGTGCTGAAATTTCATTCTGCTGTGCTTTGGGCAATCCCATCATTTTCAAGATCTCCTGAGCTTCCTGGATCTTTCCCATCTTTATCCGAGCCTCTCTGATCAAAGGTATATCCGCAAACGCTGCATCCGTTTCACGCAGCACCGCAAACACGACCGCATCAGGATCGGCGGGTGCGCCGGTGGCCTTCCGGGTCACCAGGGTCTGCCCAATCTCCCGAATAACCGCCAGTGGTGGCAGGGGTAAGGCGCGGAGTTCGGCCGCATTCACCTGGGTTGTTCCATTGGTCATGCGCACATACCGATCCAGGAAGGCGCTGTTGAACAGGGCCGCCAGACCGTAGATCTCCGCATCTTCCAGTTCGCGGTTGTTACTGTAAATATAGTTGAGATGATTCTCCAGGCCGAGCCAGGCGTGGGGAAACTGCGTTGCCGGCAGGGGTGCGGCAACTAACCGTCGTGCATCTTCCTTGGCACTAAAGCGCCGCAGGATGACATAGTTGCGCATTGGCACCAGCAGCGAACGTGACCGCTCGGTGAGGAGAAATCCCTGTGGTTTCTTGCGCCGATCCGTTGGCCACATAATCTGCTGCCGCTGAACATTCTGCATCCAGAGCAGCGGCACTGCCGTGCCCCGGTCAACCGCCGGCGCATCGGTCAGAAACTCCTCGGCGCGAAACGCCACCACCGGACCGGTTGAGATGGACAACCCATATCCGGCGAGTGAACCATTCCAGGTATCCACGATCGTGATAATCTCTTCATCAAAATCGGTGAGCGGGACGCGAAAAAAGGTCTCGCCGGCGCGATTGGTGGCAAAGGTGGGCAATGCGACCGTGCGCCGGCGCGTGCGCGCAAGATCGCTGCTGCCCTGCGAGTAGGAAATGGTGACGGAAGAGTCGTCAGCGTGCGGGGCGTTCGGCTCGTCCGGCAGGCGCTTCCGAAAGGTAAAGATAACATTTTCCTGGAGCACGGCATCCGCTTTGAAGGCACTCACCCGCGACTCAAAGGTATGCACGACCAACGGTACCGCCTGCTGCAAGAAACTGCGCCGAAACGTGCCGAAATATGCGCCGGAACAGAAGCTGCGCGGCACGATAAAGCCGGCCTGTCCCCGATCAGCAAGCAATTGCGCAGCAATGGCGATAAACAGTGTGTAGATATTTGTGTTGCCGTGGACCAGCTTTGCGGTTGCTCTGGCGCGAGGATCGCCCCGATTGAGTTTAAAGTAGGGCGGGTTGGCAATGATATAGTCGTAGGTTGGGGCGAGCGCGGAGTTGTTTGTCCCATGGTGTACGAATAAATCCGGTTGATGCACATTGCAGTAGTTGAGGATAAAATCGCCCTGCATAATGCGCGTGTGGACCTGTACGCCATGCTGGGCCGCAAAGCTTCCGGCAAATTCGAGTGCTGCGCGGGCGACCGAACAGAGGAGCGGGTCAATTTCAACGCAGTCCACAAAAAGCTCGGTGCAAGTTTTACGCTGAATAGCCTGCTCGATCATGGCGCATGCCAGCGTTCCCGATCCGGCGGCGGGGTCCAGAATGCGCGCACCATCGCGCACGCTACCGAACTGACGTGCCATAAATTCGGCAATTGCCGCCGGGGTCAGAAATTGCCCATGCTGCTGCCGGTGCGTCTCCGTAATTTGCTCGAGTGCGCGCAGACCTGCGTTCAGGCTGTAGGCAACCGGTGTTGGGGCACCGGCAGGTTGCGTACTGATCAGATTGATACTCATCTGCTTCGCGTAAGCTCCAACTCCAAAAAGCCTCGTCTGGCGCATACAGGTGTGTATGACGAGTGTGCCGCCGATTATACCACGGATGTTCGATTATCCTCTGCTTTTCTCTACGAAAAATGGCACGCTTCTTGCATCATTTCCCGGCGTGGTTGTAAGCGACTGTTATCCCGGCGTGCCCGGTTGCGACAGTCATCAGTTGAAATGAAGGAGATAGCGTATGTCCGAAGAAAAGGAATCGTACTCACCCGCAAATGCCGATCTGAGAAAGCCCTCCGAGAGTCAGGCGGGCGGTCCACCGCTGATCGTGTTTGTTGGTCTGGCCTCCCTTGGTCTGCTGGCCCTGATCGTTGTGATTTACCTATTTGCCGGTGATCCAAATGGCCTGGGCACACCGGGAGCCGCGCCCGCCGAAGGCGCCACTGCTCCGGCCGAGGGCGCTACCGCTCCGCCTGAAGGTGCCGCACCGACGGAAGCCGCGCCGACGGAAGCTGCGCCGATGCCGGAAGCCGCGCCGACGGAAGGGGCCGCGCCCATGCCGGAAGCCACGCCGGTAGAGGGAGCCACGGCCGAGAATGTTATCGTAAGCTCCAACTTTGAAACAGTTCCCCAGGGATCCGGCGCGATCGGCACGGTTATTCTCAGTCAAGCACCTGAGGGTGAGGGGATGCAAATTCAGGTAGAGGTTCAGAATATTCCCGCCGGCGCGCATGCCTGGCATATTCATAGTGCATCATGCAGCGACCTCTCCGCGCCGATTGTTGTCCCGTTCACCGCCACGGCCCGCTCCGACGGGCTAGCTGCGCCGATTGAGGTGAGCGATCCGGTGATGCCGGTCGTGGCAAGCGCGCTGATCCCAGCGGATCGCCTCTCGCAGGAGCAACTGAACGCAGGCGCCTACAGTCTGCATATTCATCAGAATGCTGGTGTGGAGCATGGTCCCACAATCGCCTGTGCCAATCTATAAATGTGGAAGAACAGCGGAAGAACACAGGGCAGCGAACAGAGAACAGACTGACAACTCACTGACGATACGATAAACCCGTCTTTTTCGTGGTTGCTTTGTTAACTGTTCTCTCCACCGGTACTGCCCGGTGCAGGTTCATGCATCTGCGCATCACCTGCACCGGGTTATTCTGTTTGGAGTGCGGGCACCATGCTGCTGCCGGTTCAGCGTTTGGAGTGCGGAAGCCATGCTCCCGCTGGTTCATTAATTTAGGGAACACCGCTCCCACCTGTTCATAAAGTTGGCATAGATTTTGCAAGATTCCCGTGTAGAGAACTGTAGAATAAGAGGTATACCGAACAAAGTGCATCGGGCGTGCGGCTATCGAAACACCATAATTTGTTCTTCGTCCTCTGTTTCTCTGTTCTTGCGCTTGTTCTCTCTGTTTGAGAAAACGCTGAGGGAAGCGGAAACTTTAATCCATCCCTTGGTCTGCTCTCCCCCGCTTGGTGCTGCCACGCCCACTGGACGATGGAGCACAGAAGGGATGAGTATTTCCTTCCGCTTCCCTGAGATAAATTTTTAATGTGGGTAAGAGTAACTGAGTGAGAGCGTTTTCCTGGTAAATGTAAAGGGGAAGCCGGTGGTAGGGCTCATCTTCGATAACATGCCGGCAACAGGGAGGTGTGGCATGTCGTCCAAACAAATGATAGCGCCTCCAACGAAAGTCGTATGTCTGGTTACACGCCGTCTCCGATGTAGAAACGGTGCGGCAGCGCTATAATTAATGATAGAACATATGCCGGAGAGACGACAAACCGCATATAATTCCCTTGAGGAGGTAATAATATGTATCGCAAAGAAACAAATCACTGGCCCCGTCACATACATCTACTCTTTCTTTTCCTGCTGATCGGTGGACTGTTAAGCTTTTCTACGGTTCATTCGATTGCATCTGCCCAGGAAACTGACGGTAATGCCAATATTATCGTTACGTTGAGCAGTGATCCGAGCCTGTATGTTACGCGTGGCGAGGATCTGAATGTCAACATAGATGTCGAAAATATTGGTACCGCTGCCGCCGAGGATGTTCGGGTGACACTCAATTTTGACGAAGACCGGCTTTCCCTGGAAGATGTGCGCTTCGACGGGAGTCGTGGCTGGGTCGAAAGCTACAACGACGATAGCATCACGCTGGGTTTCCGCTATATCGAGGTCAATAACGATGACGACGATGACGGCGATGAGACCCGTTCGGCAACGGTGGTGTTGAATGTGGCCTCGACCGTGCCCATCAACGAGGAGCTTACGCTGCGGGCAAACTACAACTGGAACGATGCGCTGAACGGTGGCGCGGGCGAGAGCAACCAGGTGAAAGTGACCGTTAAGGCTGCTGACGCTGTTGGCCGGACGCTGCAGGATGATGATGGTGCAGTGGCCGACACCACACCTCCGGTCAGCGAGATTGTCGAGATTACCCGCGAAGGGAAAGGCTTCCTGGTGCGCTGGAATGGTGTTGACAACGCCAGTGGCATTGCCTACTACGATGTGCAGGTCTGCCGGATGCCCTGCGAGAGCTATGGCTGGCACAGTTGGCTGACAAACACGACGAGCCTGTCGGAGTGGTTCGGTCCCGCTGAGGGCAAGGAGTTTGCCTTCCGGGTACGCGCAGTTGATTTTGCCGGAAATGTGGAGCCCTGGACGGTAACTGCCGGCATGGATACCACCCAGGCCAACGATTTCTAAAAAGTAGTGTGTTTATCGAGAAAACCTTCCGCGAAGCTGTCAGCTTCGCGGAAGGTTTTCTGCTTCGCTGCTGCTAAAGGTACGCACTTGCAAAAGCGGGTACAATGAAGAAAGGAGTCGCTGTGAAATACCGGGAAAGTTTACCGCCTATGTCCGACTTGATCCGCGAGCCGATTGGCCTGCGCGTGCTGGTACGCGCGTTACGTCCCGAAGACCGCGAGCCGTTTCTCTTCTGGCGTGATGCGCCGCTGCCCGAGGCCGATGCACTAATTGAAACCGGCGCGGACGAGACGCCGGCAGTGTTGTGGGCCGCGCTGCTCCGCTGGCGCGAAGCCGAAGCCGTTGCACATGAGTTGAGCAGCCAGGGTTGGGAGGTCAAACTCCAGGGTGTACGCGCGATTGCGTTGACCCAGGCGATCACGATTTTGCAGCCGCCCTCCCAGGAGCAGGGCTGGACCCTGACCGTGGGCGATCTGGCGCTGCGTGCTGTTCCGGAGTCGCCGGGGGAAGACCCGGAAGCACTCCAGCGGTTGCTGGCATTCCTGGACGAAGGCAAATGATGCCTCCCGGCTTATGTTATAATGCTGTAAGTTTCTTGTGAAAAAGTTGTGCAATATCTAGCTGAAGGGTACACAGGGGCACTGTGGAGTATCAACCGGATTTAAAGAATATTACCGGCGAGGGTGGTGTTATCAGCCATGTGCAGCCGGGAACGATTGCCGAAGAACTCGGGCTGCAACCGGGTGATGTGGTGCAGGCCGTAAATGGTACGCGGCTGCGCGATGTGATCGACTACCGCTTTGCCGTCGCCGATGAGGAGATCGAACTGCTCGTGCGCAGCAGCGCGGGCGAGGTGGTCTTCGAGATTGAGAAAGATCCCGACGAAGACCTGGGCATTGTCTTTACCGAGCCGTTGTTTGACCGGCTGCGTACTTGCAACAATAAATGTCCGTTCTGTTTCCTGACGCAGATGCCCAAAGGCATGCGCAAAACGCTCTATTTAAAGGATGATGACTACCGCCTCTCATTTCTTTATGCCAATTTTGTGACGCTGACCAATCTAAGCGAGGCGGACTGGCAGCGGATTGAGCAGCAGCATCTCTCGCCGATGCATGTCAGTATCCACGCGACGGATCGCGCGTTGCGGGCGGTCTTACTGGGCAAGGCCGATGTGCCCGATGTGCCGGCGCAGATCCGCCGTCTGGGCGCGGCAGGGATTAGTGTGCATACGCAAGTGGTGGCCTGTCCCGGTCTGAATGATGGCGCGGCACTGCAGCGCACTGTGGAAGATCTGGCGGCGCTCTACCCAACGGTGCAGTCGATTGCGGTGGTGCCGGTTGGGCTGACGAAATATCGCTTTAACCGGAAGAAGCCGTCAACGATTCGGGCGGCGATTCAGGTGCATGAGACGCCGGAGTGGATCGATACCAATTGGGAACGCCAGCCGCTCTGGTCGGAGCAGGTGCAGCACGATGCGGCGCAACCTGCTTTGGATGCTGCCGATTTTGGCTTCTGTGCGCGCCTGGGGGCGGCAACCGATGTACCGTTGCGCTGCTATACGCCGGATGAAGCCGCGCGGGTGATTGATCTGCTGTTGCCCTACAGCGAACACTACCGGCGCGATCTGGGGCTGAACCTGGTTTATCCGAGCGATGAGTTTTATCTGCTGTCGGAGCGTGACGTGCCCCCGGCTGCTTTTTATGATGATTTCCCGCAATACTCCAATGGCGTCGGTATGACGCGGGATTTTCTGGATACCTGGACGACGGCACAGCGACGGTTGCCCGCCCGCCTGCCGCAGCCAACGCGGGTAGCGCTGCTGTGTGGCACAATGATCGCCCCAACGATGCAACCGGTGGTTGATCGGCTTAACCAGATTGAGGGGCTGGAGTTACGGTTGCTGCCGGTGGTCAATGAGTTCTTTGGCGAAACGGTGACGGTCAGTGGTTTGCTGATGGGGCAGGATGTTGTGCCGGTGCTGCGTGCCGGCGGTTGCACCCACGCGGTCCTGCCGCGCGTGATGTTTGACTACAGCGGTATGCGCACGCTTGACGAGTACACGCCCCAGCAACTGACTGAGGAGAGCGGTATTGCGGTGGAACTTGCCGCCGACCCGGACGAACTGGTGGAGTATCTGCGCGGGCTGGCGCATCTGGATCAGCGACGCGCCGCCTGAGCAGGGCCGTACCCGGCGGGTGTAACGATGATGTCGCCGGCAGTTGATCAGGATGCTACCTGCCGGGTACGGGTGCATAGGGTAAGTCTGTCATAGGTAGACCGGGGAGGGCAAGGCACGAAGCAGCAGTCGCTTTGTGCCTTTTTTGTTGCGTTAGTCCAGAGTGCAGGAGCAGGCAAATGACGATCATGCAACCGACCAGAATGCAACAGTTCATCACCTTCATGCAGCGCGCCAATCAGATAGCCGCCAGTACGGAACTTGACCCGCTGCTTGAACAGATGCTTGCGTTGCTGATGCAGGTGTTGCAAGCGCCGGCCGGGGTGCTCTACCTGTATGAGCCGACGGGTGATGAGCAGGTGCTGACCGTGATCCGGGGCGATACGACGATCCGGCATCTACTGGGCAAGCATTTTGCGGTAGACCGCTGCCTGGCCGGGTATGTGGTGCGTGAACGCAAGCCGCTCTTTATCTCCGATGTGACCCGCGAGCCGCTCTGGAACCAGTCCATCGGTGCGCTCTCCGGAATGGGGTTTCGGACCGTCTACTGTTTGCCGCTGCTGCTGCAAGATCAACCCCTGGGAGCCGTGGAGATCTTTGATCTGCCGCTGACCGTGGTGGATGATCCGGACGATGTGACCCTGGCGCAACTGCTGTGCGAGCGACTGGCGGTCGAGATCGAAAAGACGCGCATGCTGGTCAATGCCCGGCGGCGCGAGCGGCGGCTGCAGGCGCTGGTCGATATTGTCTCGCATATCACGACTACCCTGGACCGCGATCAACTGCTTGAGCGGATTATGCATCATGCCAGCCAGTTGCTCAATGTTGAGGCAACCTCGATCTGGTTGCGCGATGAGCGGACGGGCGATCTGGTTCTGCAGACGGCAACGGGTAAGGAGAGCCGCCAGTTGCGCGACGAGGAGGTGCGGGTACCTGCCGGTCGGGGCATTATCGGCTATGTCACCAGCAAGGGCGAGCGGGTGCTGGTCAATGATGTACGTAATGACAGCCGTTTCTACCGCAAAATTGATCAGCAGAGTGGGTTTGTCACCCGTTCGATCCTCTGTCTGCCGTTGCGCGCGCCTACCATTCACCTGGGCAGCGGTGCGGGGGTGTTGCCCGCGAAAATCGTTGGTGGCGCGCAGGCGCTCAACAAGCGCGATGGACAGAACTTTAGCGCTGAGGATGTCAGCCTGTTTGAGACACTGGCAAGCCAGGCGGCAACTGTGTTGCAACTGGCCTGGCTCTATGAGCGAAATTCTCGGCTCTTCCTGGGGATTATCAAGGCCGTCACCGGTGCGATTGATCTCAAAGATCCCTACACGCGGGGACATAGCCAGCGGGTAGCGGATTTCGCCGTGGCGATTGCCCGTGAAATGGAGCTGTCCCAGGAGATGCTCTACCATGTGCGGATCGGCGCGATTCTGCATGATGTCGGGAAGATCGGCGTTGGCGATGCCATCCTGAAGAAGCCGGAACATCTGACCAACGACGAAATGAGCGTGATGAAACTCCACCCGACCTATGGCGTTCGACTGCTGCATGACGCCGATCTGGAGGAACTGCTGCGCGAAGAGTCATCGGCCCTGGCCCAGCATCATGAGCGACTGGACGGCAGCGGCTATCCGCTGGGGCTCAAGGGTGATGCGATCAGCCTGATCGGGCGGATTGTCGCCGTCGCCGATGCCTTCGACGCTATGACCAGTTCGCGCCCCTACCGTCCGGCGATGTCGATTGAGCAGACCTTTAGCATTCTGTCCAGTGCGGTGGGCACCGAGTATGACGCCCAGTGTGTTGCGGCGCTGATCCGCGCCCGCGCCCAGGGGATGATTAAGACGCAGGCCGAGCGCGAAGGGTAAGCAGGTAAGAACAGAGAACAAAGAACAAAGTACGGAGAACTAAGAACATACGAGGGAGGATTATGAGTACGGTTGAAGCGCCGGTTGTGGAAAAGCCAGTTATTTACCCGGATAGCGATGGGCAACCAATGGCCGATAATACACTGCAATTTGAGTGGATCGTAACAATCAAGGGTGGGTTAGAGGCGCTCTTTGCCGATCGCCCCGCTGTGTTTGTGGCGGGCGATCTGCTCTGGTATCCGGTGGAGGGCCGTTCGGATATTTGCCGCGCGCCGGATGCGCTGGTTGTGTTTGGGCGACCCAAGGGCTATCGCGGCTCTTACCGCCAGTGGGAAGAGGAGCAGATCGCGCCCCAGGTGGTTTTCGCGGTGCTGTCACCCGGCAACCGGGTCGCGGAGATAGGGTGGAAGCTGGAGTTCTATGATGAATATGGCGTTGAGGAGTACTATCTCTACGACCCGGACGAAGGTTCGCTGGCCGGCTGGCAGCGGCGCGACGAGCGACTACATGTCATCGAAACCATGCCCGGGTGGGTGAGTCCGCGCCTGGGGATTCGCTTTGAACTGGTCAACGCTGAGTTGCAGCTTATCCGGCCCGATGGAGAGCGCTTCCTGACCTATGTCGAGTTGGAGCAGCAGCGCAGACAGGAACGTGCCGCGCGGCAGCAGGCTGAACAGCGTGCCGCAGCCCTGGCCGCGAAGCTGCGCGAACTGGGCGTTGATCCGGAGAGCATTCCGGGTAGCCAGGACGTGCCCCCGGCGGCGGAGTGAGACCTGCCGGTGGTGCGTATCTTGCTACAGTGAAGAACGATCAATATTGTAATGTGGTGGAAGGAGTATGCAACGAATGCAGACCCGACAACTCGGAACAAGTGATATGGCAATTACGCCGCTGGGGTTTGGTACCTGGGCCATCGGCGGCGGGCACTGGTCCTTTGGTTGGGGGCCGCAGGACGATAAAGAGTCAATCGCGGCGATCCGGCGGGCGCTTGACCTGGGCATGAACTGGATCGACACGGCAGCCGTCTATGGCTTGGGGCATGCCGAGGAGATTGTGGCCCAGGCGCTCAAAGGGCGGACCGAACACCCCTACATTTTTACCAAATGCACCCGCACCTGGGACGAAAACGGCACGATTGGTGGTAGCCTCAAGGCCGAGGTATTGCGCCGCGAAATCGAAGATAGCCTGCGCCGCCTGCAGGTTGATGTGGTTGATCTCTACCAGATCCACTGGCCCGACCCGGACCCGGATATTGAAGAGGGTTGGGAAACGCTGGCACAACTCCAGGCCGAGGGCAAAGTCCGCTACATCGGTGTCTCGAACTTTAATGCTGAACAGATGCGCCGGGCGCAGAAGATTGCGCCGATCACCTCGCTGCAACCGCCCTACTCGCTCATTGACCGGCGGATCGAGGGCGATATTCTGGATTTCTGCCGGGAGCAGAATATTGGCGTGATCGTCTACTCGCCGATGGCGTCGGGCCTGCTGACGGGAAAGATGACCCATGCGCGGGTGGCGCAGTTGCCCGAGAATGACTGGCGGCGGAACAATCCCCAGTTTAAGGAGCCGAAGCTGACGCAGAACCTGCAACTGGTCGAGCGGTTGCGCGAGATCGGCCGGCGGCACGACTGCTCGCCGGGTGCGGTTGCTATTGCCTGGACGCTACGACATCCGGCGGTCACCGGGGCCATCGTCGGCGGGCGCAACCCGGAGCAGGTCGAAGGCATCATCGGTGCGGGAACCATCCGTCTGAACCAGAGCGATATCGATGAAATTGAGGCCACCATGGCCCTGCTCGGCCCGACAACCTGACCACCGGGCCAGTATTGTATGCTATAATAGCGGAGCTCCAAAGGTGTTCCTGGTGTCACAATATTCCGGCAGCCCTGGCTCCGCTGTACCACATCGTTGTTAGATTGCTATCAGCAGTTATCATCGCTTCCTTGATGATGAACTTTCGTTTTGCTAAACTAGAGTCTATGCACAATAAGCGGATGTGGCTTCCCAATGGGCTAAAAAGACAACCTTGCCTGGTGATGTTTAGCGCATTCTGATGCGGTTTCGTGCTTATTGTGCATAAGCTCTACTCTAACAAACACATATATTCTTTGTGCCCTCCATCACGTATATAGAAGAGTTACGCGGTTCTCCGCATGTGGGTGTCTCGGTCTCCGCCGCGATGGAACAGGAGTTTCTTTTTCAAGCACCTGATTCCATGCCTGATTTGAACACCCACCCGCGTAAATGCTGCTGTGTAGCGGCTTTTCTTGAAGTACCTGGGTGTGCTTCATAGACCGGCCAGTATACTGGTCTGGTCGTACCTCGCGTTTACTCGAGATAAGGGGAAGGAAACCGTATCTCGCTACAACGTACGCCTCCGGGCATTAATCGGGCTGCACCGGGTCTGCAATGCGCCACGCGGACTCGTCGGAATTGTAGCCGGTTGCTGCCCGGAGAGGCGCTGTTCGTTCTGTCTTGACAAGGAGGTCATTCGATGAGTCTCGGCATTCAGGCGTTGCTGGCCGTAATGCCTATCCTGGTTGCAGCAGTGCTGCTAATCGGGTTCCGTTGGCCGGCCAAATGGGCCATGCCCCTGGTGTACGTTGTCGCTGTGCTGATTGCACTGACGGCGTGGCAAGTTTCGTTGCCCCGAGTTGTCGCCGCGACCATTCAGGGTCTGTTTATCACGTTCGATATTCTCTTTATCATCTTTGGCGCGATTCTGCTGCTGAATACACTCAAGTATTCCGGCGCGGTAACGGCGATCCGCAATGGGTTTACCAATATCAGCACCGATCGGCGGGTGCAGATTGTCATTATCGCCTGGCTGTTCGGCTCGTTTATCGAGGGGGCTTCGGGGTTTGGTACCCCGGCAGCGATTGCGGCTCCGCTGATGGTGGCGCTGGGTTTTCCCGCGATGGCGGCGGTCATGATCGGCATGATGATCCAGAGCACGCCCGTAACCTTCGGCGCGGTCGGTACACCGATTCTGGTCGGTGTGCGCGGCGGTCTGGATACGCCGGTTGTTACGGATCAATTGGAAGCGGTCGGAATGAGTTTTGAGCAGTATCTCCAGGCGATCACGGCGGGGTCGGCAATCATGCATGGCATCACCGGGACGCTTATTCCGCTGCTGATGGTCATGATGCTGACGCGCTTCTTCGGGCGCAATCGCTCCTGGACCGAAGGGCTCTCAATTCTGCCGTTTGCCGTCTTCGGTGGACTGGCTTTCACCATTCCCTACGCGCTGACCGGTGTCTTCCTGGGGCCGGAGTTTCCCTCGCTGCTGGGCGCGCTGGTCGGACTGGCGATTGTTACTTTTGCGGCCCGCCGGGGCTTTCTGCTACCCAAAGATACCTGGGATTTTCCGCCGCGCGAAGAGTGGCAACCGGAGTGGATCAGCCGGTTGGAGATTAACCTGGAGGAACTGGCCGGGAAGCGCTCCATGGCGCTCTGGTTGGCCTGGGTGCCCTATCTGCTGGTGGCGCTGCTGCTGGTGTTGACCCGCCTGCCGCAGTTGGGCATTGGCGCGGCCCTGCGGACAGTGGCAATCACCTGGCCCGATATCTTCGGCACAGAAATTACCGCAGCGACCACGCCACTCTATCTGCCCGCATTTATCCTGATTGTGGTTGTTGCCATCACCTTCTTCCTGCATCAGATGAATGGCGCGGATATCCGGGGTGCTATCAGTGACTCAAGCAAGGTGTTGCTGGGAGCCGGGTTTGTGCTCATTTTTACAGTGCCGATGGTACGTGTGTATATCAACTCAGGCGCGAACGGCGCTGATCTGCCGAGCATGCCGGTGGCAATGGCCGCCTGGGTTGCTGAGAATGTCGGCGCGGTCTGGCCCTTCTTCGCGCCGACGATTGGCGCGCTGGGCGCGTTTATCGCGGGAAGCAACACGGTCAGCAATCTGATGTTTAGCCTGTTTCAGTTTGGGGTGGCCGAGCAGTTGCAGATCTCCGGGATTGTGATTGTGTCGTTACAGGCGGTGGGTGCTGCCGCCGGCAATATGATCGCTATCCATAACGTTGTTGCAGCCTCGGCGACGGTGGGCCTGTTGGGGCAGGAGGGCGCAACGCTGCGAAAGACGATCATTCCCACGCTCTACTATGTTGTCGTCGTCGGTATCCTGGGGCTGATTGCTGTCTATGTGCTGAATATGCCTGATCCGCTGATGGCCGTCGGGCCTGGGTAATGCGTGCGGAGGCGGACGCGCAGGAGCGCGTCCCTACATCCTCCCCATCGGTTGCCGTGGGACGCTGACGGTAGGGGCCGGCCACCAGGTCGGCCCAAAATAGTAAACGTAGAATGTTCTTCATAGAAGAGGGAAAAGCACTATGGCTGTGCAACATAAGGTTGATCTTCAGACGCTGGCCCGACAGTTGGCCGCCAACCAGGTTGTCACCAACCCGATAGATCTGTTGACCTACGACGGTGATGCCGGCCTGGATCGGGGCCAACCCGACGGGTTGGTGTTTCCGCGTACAACGGATGATCTGATTCAGATTGTCCGCTGGGCACGGGAGCAGGGGGTACCCCTGGTTGCGCGCGGTGCGGGTACCGGGCTCTCCGGCGGCGCGGTCGCCGAGCATGGCGGCCTGATCGTCGCCTTCTCCCGCATGGATCGCCTGATCGAGTTTAATGAGATTGGTCGTAGCGTGATTGCCCAACCCGGCATGATTACGCTGCTCCTCGATACCACCGTTCAGGCGCAGGGTCTCTACTATCCCCCCGATCCCTCGAGTGGGCGTGCCTCAACGCTTGGCGGGAATCTTGCCGAGAATTCGGGCGGTCCCCACTGCTTCAAATATGGCGTCACAACCAACTATGTCACTGGTCTGCGGGTAGTGCCGGCCGATGGGCGGGCGCTGCAACTGGGTGGCGGCGCACTGGACTATCCCGAGTATGACTTTGTGGGCCTGATGGTCGGCAGCGAGGGTACGCTGGGCCTGGTAGCCGAGGCGCAGTTGCGCCTGATGCGTAATCCGCCGGCAGTCAAGACGCTGATGGCGGCGTTTGACTCGGTTGAGCAGGCGGGCGCGGCAGTTTCAGCAATTATTGCGCGCGGGTTGGTGCCGGCAACGCTGGAGATGATGGACCAGAAGATGATGGTCATCCTGGAGGAGTTTACCCACGCCGGGTTGCCGATCCAGGCGGGCGCGGCGCTGATTATCGAGGCCGACGGCTACCCGGAGAGTGTGACGCCCCAGATCGAGGAGATTATGGCGATCCTGCGCGACATGGATGTGCGGGAGCTACGGGTGGCGCAGACGGCGGAAGAGCGGGCGAATATCTGGTATGCCCGCAAGAGTGCTGCCGGCGCAATGGCACGACTGGCTCCGGCCTACTACCTGGTGGATGGTACGGTGCCCCGCAGCAAACTGGCGGCGACACTCGCCGGAGTCAACCGGGTCTGCGAGGCGTATGATCTGCGGGTAGGCTATGTGTTTCACGCCGGGGATGGCAATCTGCACCCGCTGATCCTGATTGAAGATCCCAAAGACGACGCGCTGATCCACCGGGTGATCGAGGCCGGGCGCGAGATTATGCAGTTGTGCATCGCGCAGGACGGCAGCATTACCGGCGAGCATGGCGTGGGGATCGAGAAGCGCGCCTTTATGCCGCTAATGTATAGCGCCGAAGAGTTGGACGCGATGAAGACGATCAAGACTGTCTTTGATCCCGATAACCTGCTCAATCCGGCCAAGATTTTCCCGCCCGATGCACCGACGGCGAAGCCGCTACCCGCGCCGGGTCCGTCTCCCGCTTCACCCTTCGCGCCCACCTCTGCCGAGGAAGCGGCCGCAGCAATCCGGGCCTGGGCAACTGCCGGACAACGCATCCGCATTCGCGGCGGCGGCACCAAATCAGGCCGGTTGCCCCCGGCGGATGTGCTGCTCTCCACCGCGAAGCTGCGCGGCATTCAGACCTGTGCCCTGGAAGATCTCTATGTCACCGTGGGGGCCGGGACACCGCTGGCCGAGCTACAGGCGGAACTGGCGCGGCAGCGGATGTGGGTGCCGCTGATTGCGCCCTGGCCGGAGGCGACTGTCGGCGGTCTGGTTGCCTCCAACCTGAATGCGCCGCTGCGGATTCGCTACGGCGGCATCCGCGATAATCTGCTGGCGACGCGGGTTGCGCTGCCCAATGGTCGCGTGATCCGCGCCGGGCGGCCGGTAGTGAAAAATGTGGCGGGCTATGATCTGCCCAAGTTGCTGGTTGGGGCGCATGGCACGCTGGGCCTGATGACCGAGATTACGCTCAAGCTGGTTCCCTGGCCGCGCATGCGCTCTACACTGGTTATTCCGCTACAAGACCTGGCGCACGGATTGGAGTTGAGCGCGCGGCTGGTGCAGGGTTGCCTGGTCGCCTCGGCAATTGTGCTCTGTCGTGGGTGCGATCTGCCGGGGGTGGACACACCCTATGCGCTGGTCTACACGGCTGAGGGGCCGGAGCAGGATGTGCAGGCGGAACTGGCGCAGGTGCGTGGCGTTTTGCCTGCCGGCAGTCGCGATCTGGCGGAGGTTGACATGCCCACGGGCAGCGATGTCTGGGCTACCTTCCTGCGTGAATCCTCCTCTGAGGATGTGACGCTCCGCGTGGGGGTGCCGCCCAAAGAGCAGGCGCGGGTGCTGCGCGAACTTGTGCCAATGCTGAATGATGCGCCGTTGGTGGCGGATATGGTCAGTGGTCTGATCTACACGCGCAATGTGCCGGATCTTCCGGCACTGCGGCAGGTGGCGCGGACGGCGGGCGGCTATGCCGTTGTGCTGACTGCGCCTGCCGGGACTCCGCTGGATATCTGGGGCTCCCCACCGGAGAGCCTGGATCTGATGCGCCGCCTCAAGCAGGAGTGGGATGCGGCGGGTATGCTTAATCCGGATGTGTTTCTGGTGTAGGGGGTATGGGAGGAGTGCTATGATTTTTAAAACGCGTGACCCACCAGGATGTATGGAACTTTGTATTAGCGCAGAGGAGGATGCTATCGCAGGTAAGCTGAATAGAATAAGCTAAACCCTGTCACACTTTGAGGGATAACGGGAAAAGTCAGGTTAATGACAACGAGAAGAAGGTGTAGCTTCGCTGGATGTGCAGCCGTGAATGTGCCGTGCAGCCCTGGGTAACATTCACTTACAGCGAAGGTACGAGACCAAAGGAGGTCATAATGGCAGAGGCGTCGATTCCCTTACAACGTGGTGGCGTATCAACGGAGTATAGCACGCGTCAGCGCATCGGGTTGGCACTGGGTCCGCTTGCATTCCTGCTTATGCTGATCCTGCCCAATCCGGCAGGAATGAGTCCGGAGGCGGCGAAGGTAGCGGCGACAACGCTCTGGGTGGCGATCTGGTGGATGACCGAGGCCGCACCCATTCCGGTAACATCGTTGCTCCCGCTGATTTTGATCCCAATGACGGGCGCACTCCCGATCAGTGATGTTACGCCGGGCTACTCCAATCGGTTGATCTTTGTCTTCCTGGGCGGCTTTATGATTGCGCTGGCAATCGAGCGCTGGAACCTGCATCGGCGGATTGCGTTGAGCATTATCTCCGTTGTGGGTGTCACCCCGGCCCGGATCGTGCTTGGCTTTATGGTCGCAACCGGTTTTCTCTCGATGTGGATCTCCAACACCGCCACGGCGATGATGATGACGCCGATCGGTCTGGCGGTGATCTCCCAGATGCTGGAGTTGATGGACCGCCATAAGGATACGAGTGAGGAGTCCGAGGAGCAGCGTAATATGGCTCGGGTTGGCTTTGCCACAGCGTTGATGCTCGGTATTGCCTACTCTGCTTCACTCGGTGGGATTGGCACGCTGATCGGCACCCCGCCCAATATTGTGCTGGCCGGGGCTGCGCAAGAGTTGTTCGGGTTGGAGATCTCCTTTGCGCGCTGGATGCTGATCGGCTTGCCGGTGGCGATCATCGGTGTGTTCGGTGTCTGGTTCTATCTTACCCGGATTGCCTACACCATGGACCGCGAGGGTATCCCGGGTGGGCTGGATGTTGTGCGCGATGAGTTGCGCAAGCTGGGTCCGATGACCACACCGGAGCGCGCGGTGCTGATTATCTTTGGCC
Source organism: Chloroflexaceae bacterium (assembly GCA_034437035.1). GTDB lineage: Bacteria > Chloroflexota > Chloroflexia > Chloroflexales > Chloroflexaceae > CAKZQX01. Next base: position 7,381 of record DAOTUI010000199.1, on the reverse strand, counting down.
TGACGGCACTGGCCTGGATCACCCGCCCCTGGGTCATCAGTCCTATCGCCCCGAATGTGGACGACGCGGTGATCGCGTTGACGGGGGCGGTGGTGCTGTTTGTTGTGCCGCTCAGTCTGCAGCGCAATGAGTTTCTGATGGATTGGGAAACGGCCCGCAATTTGCCCTGGGGCATCGTGCTGCTGTTCGGCGGTGGTCTGGCAATTGCGGCGGCCTTTACTGCCACCGGCCTCTCGGACTGGCTGGGTGCGGCGCTGACCGGCCTGAATGGTCTGCCGGTCCTGCTGGTCTTGCTGGTTGTTGTAACTATCGTGATCTTCCTCACCGAGCTTACGTCGAATACGGCCTCGGCCACGATGTTGATGCCGGTGATGTTTGCACTGTCAGCGGCGCTGCTGGTTAACCCGCTACTGCTGATGGTGCCGGCGGCGATTGCGGCCTCCTGCGCGTTTATGCTGCCGGTGGCAACCCCGCCCAACGCGATTGTCTTTGGGAGCGGCTATATTACCATTCCGCAGATGGCGCGCACGGGGATCTGGCTGAATCTCGCCGGCATTATTCTAGTGACGGCGATCGGGTATTTGCTGGTGCCGCTAATCTGGAGCATTGCACTGTAGCGGGTTGAGGGGACGTTGGCGGGGCGCAGCATGCTGCGTCCCGCGTATTGTTACTGTTATTCTGCCACCAGTTCATCCTCGAGGATCTCGCGCAGCACCTCAATCGGTTGGCCGCCGCTGAGCAGTTTGCCATTGATGAAGAAGGCCGGGGTGCCAAAGATGCGTAACGCCTGTCCCTCCTCAAAGTCGCGTCGCACATCGTCGGAGTAGGTTGTGTCCGCGATGCACTGCTCCAGCGCGTCGGGGTCAATCGCAACATCCGTTGCCGCCTGGCGGAAGGCCGCCATTGCTGCGGCGTCCGTACCATTCCAGGCGTCGGGATCAAGCAGGAAAAGCTGCTGGTGCAGTTCCCAGTAGTGCCCCTGTTCCCCGGCACACTCCGCCGCCTGCGCCGCCAGGTCGCCCTTGGGACTCACCACCGGCAGATCCTTGTAGACATAGTAAACCTTGCCCGTGTCGATATATTCTTCACGCAGAGCGGGGAAGGTGGTCAGGGCGAAGCGCCGGCAGAAGGAGCAGCCAAAGTCAGAGAACTCAACAATCGTGATCGGCGCAGCGGGATCACCCAGGGCGGCGTAGCGCTCGGCCCCCAGGTTAAGTTGTGCCATGCTCGACGTCACCGGCCCCTCGTCGGTGATGAGCAGGGTTGGCGTGGGTGGCGGCACGGTTGGTGTTGCGGTGAGAAACGGAGTTGCGGAGGGTCGCGGCGTGGCCGGTCTAGTTGGGCGTACCGGCGTCACGGTCGGTAGTCGCTCCAGCGTGGGCACCGTCTCGGCGGTACGAACCGGCCCATCCGTGCAGGCTCCCAGCAGGAGGAGCAGTAGCCCGGCGAGGAGATGCATCGAATTGCGCATAATCACTTTCAGGTGATAGGATAACTTTATCCAGACGGTTTGCGCACGCATCTTAGCATCGTTACCGGGTTGTGGCAAACAGTTGCCGCTATCATCTGCCGGGTGATGCGTCTTCGTACTACATGAGATTTTTGTTCACCGCAGAGACGCAGAGGGCGCAGCGATGAAAGACATCAGATGAACCGTGCTAAAACATCGTATACCAGTTTGCTACCAAACCGGCAAGAAAACCACGAAGGTCACGAAGAGCACGAAGCAATGAACCTGTTTCATAGATAGCGATCGCCCGCGGTGTTTAACCCTGCGTGTTCCTGCGTGTTCTTCGTGGGTAATCTGATGGTTGCAGTTTAGAAATTAAATTAGTAGTAGTGCCGCCTTCAGGCGGTGGAGTCCTCCCCGTAATGCCGCCTTATGAACTATGAGAACATACTGCAGGTATGGCGTACGGCAGAAGATATGATGCATAAGTGGCATAGCGGTCCAGCGGTGGGGAAATCCACGTTTCACGCAAGATGTGGGAGTCATCACAAGATCTGCGACAAGAACAGCTTGGTGCGGTCCTCGCGCGGGGCATCGAAGATCTGTTCCGGCGCTCCCTGCTCGATAATCTGCCCGTAATCAAAAAAGACCATCCGGTCGGCGACTTCGCGGGCAAAGCCCATCTCGTGCGTGACGACCAGCATGGTCATGCCGCTCTCGGCCAGTTCGATCATAACGTCAAGCACTTCCTTGATCATCTCCGGATCAAGCGCCGAGGTTGGTTCGTCGAACAGCATAATCTTGGGCTGCATTGCCAGCGCCCGCGCAATCGCCACCCGCTGTTGCTGTCCACCGGAGAGTTGCCCCGGAAATTTGTGGGACTGGTTGCCAATCCCCACGCGGTTGAGCAGATCCATGGCTGCTTCCTGCGCCCGCGCTTTCGGCCACTTGCGCACCCAGATCGGCGCAAGCGCGACATTATCCACCACGGTCAGGTGCGGGAAGAGATTAAACTGCTGAAAGACCATACCCACTTCGCTGCGAATCGTCTCGATATTGCGAATATCATTGGTCAACTCAATGCCATCGACAATAATCTGCCCGCGCTGATGCTCCTCCAGGCGGTTAATGCAGCGGATAAAGGTCGATTTCCCCGACCCCGACGGCCCGAAGACCACAATCACCTCGCTCTTTTTTACTGTAGTCGAAACATCTTTTAAGACATGAAAATCACCAAACCATTTATGCACACCCCGGCAAACAATAATATCTTCGGCCTTGCTCAGATCCTTGCGACCGTTTGTAGCCATATCGTATCCTCATTTCATCTCACAGGACTTGCGCAGTAGACTGCAAACCGGGTATGTGACCCAATGAATGGCTGATTTCGCCTGCGGCAGCATGGTACTTTTCTTGTCTTTTCAGGAAAATTCGGCTCGCAGAGCCAAATTTTCCTGAAAAGATTGACTCGTTCCGCCTCGCCGGAGACGATATCAGCTTCCACATGCAGAGCTGCGTAAGTCATGTCACTTCAGATCAAATTCGTACCGGATTCATTGTTCAGGCACAAGATACTGCCGACTGATGTGTTTAACCTGTGACCTGTAACCCGTAACCTGTAACCTACCGTTTCCCCACCCCCAGCACGTCCTCAAGCCGCTTGCTGACATGGGTCATCGAGTAGGCAAAAATCCAGTAGACGACCGCAACAAAAAGCAGCGTTTCGGCATACAGTCCCAGAAACTCACTCTGGGCCACCACACTGCGCGCAATCCCCAGCAGATCCAGCAGACCGGCAATTACCACCAGCGAAGTATCCTTGAACAGACTGATAAACTGCCCCACATTCGCCGGAATAACGGTACGCAATGCCTGTGGCAAAACAATCAGGCTCATTGTCAACACCGGGTTGAGCCCCAGCGCATCGGCCGCCTCAAACTGGCCTTTGGGAATGGCCTGCAACCCGCCGCGCACGTTCTCAGCAATATAGGCCGAGGTAAAGATCGTAAACGCCACAACCGCGCGGACAACTTTATCAATATTCTCGCCACCCGGAATAAAGAGCGGCAGCATAATCTGAAACATAAACAGCACGGTGATCAGGGGCACACCGCGCACGATTTCAATAAACAGCGTGCAGAACAGACTGATCGCGGGGAGATTGCTACGCCGACCAATCGCCAGCAGCACCCCCAGCGGAAACGAAAACAGGATGCCGGTAACGGCCAGCACCAGTGTCAGTTGCAGCCCGCCCCACTGCGTTGTCGGCACAACCGGCAGGAGGATGCCCGCGCCATGCATCAAATAGATGATAAAGATCAGCGCAACCAGCCAGCTTATAATCACCGTACGCCCCAGGTTGCGTTCTCGCCCGCCGACAAAGCGACCGCCAAAGATCAGCGCACTACAGACCAGCAGCCAGAGGGCCGTCTGCGGGCTGAATAGCCGCGTCTCCGGCGTGGCAAGCAGCAGATTTGCGCTGATAATACCGGTTAAGAGCAGTAACCCGGCCGTGTAGCTAATGGCGACGCCGCGCACAACATGCGGCCAGAGGCCCCAGCTTAACCCGAGCAGGCCGACAATGATTGCAACACTAAGCCAGAGCCGCCAGATCTGATCAACCGGGTAGATACCAATCATAAACAGGCGCAAGTTGGCAACCACAACTTCCCAATCGGCCCCCAGGAAGATCCAGGTAAACGTCTGGCGCAGCACAATATAGATCAGTCCCAGGCTGACGAACGTAAGTAGCGTATTAAACCAACTGCTAAACAGGTTTTGTCGGAGCCAGCGCACCGGATGGATACGCCGGCGGGGCCGGGTGACAATATCAGAAGCTGTGGACATTGCTTACCTCTCGACCAGGCGTACGCTACGGTTATAGAGATTCATAATCACGGAGGTGACCAGGCTGATGGTCAGATAGCTGAGCATAATCAGGCCAATCAGTTGGACAACCTGCCCCGTCTGATTGGCAATCGTCCGCGAGACATTAAACAGATCGGGATAGCCAATCGCAATTGCCAGACTGGAGTTCTTCGCCAGGTTCAGATACTGGCTGGTCATCGGCGGGATGATAATGCGCAGCGCCTGTGGCAAAATCACCAGGCGCATACTCTGCCCGCCGCTCAATCCCAGTGCCCGGGCCGCCTCCTTCTGCCCTTTCGCCACGCCCAGGATACCCGCGCGCACAATCTCGGCAATAAACGTCCCGGTGTAGATCACCAGGCCGACCAGCAGCGCAGCATATTCTGGAGACAAACGGAAGCCACCCTGAATATTAAACCTCTGCCGCTCCGGGATCGTTACTTCCAGTGGATTCATTGCCAGCGCCAGCCAGCCAACGATGGCGCTAAGCAGGACAATCCCGACCGCAATCAGCAGGCGCGGCGACTGCTGCCCTGTCCGCATCTGACGCATATGCAGCCAGTACCAGACCGCCGCCGCAATCACCACCCCACCCAGGATAAACCCTGCCCACCAACTGGTCGAGGGCGTCGGTGTTATGCCGATCATCGAGACGCCCCGTTGGCTGAGGTAGATCGGCCCCGGCAACGCGATGGCATCCTGGACGCGCGGCAGGGCCAGAAAAACGGCCTGATACCAGAAGAAGAGTTGCACCAGCAGCGGAACATTGCGGAAGATCGCCACATACACCTGGGCCAGCTTCGCCACCAGCCAGTTGCCGGATAACTGCGCAATGCCCGCCAGCAACCCCAGCAGCGTTGCCAGCACAATCCCCAGGATCGACACCAGCAGGGTATTGATCACACCAACCTGAAATGCGCGCCAGTAGGCATTGTCGGGCGAATAGGGGATCGGGGTTACGCCAATGGCAAATCCGGCTTCCTGTTGCATAAAACTATAGCTACCACCGATACCGAGTCGTCGCATCTGACTGGTTACATTCGCGTAGAGCAGCCCGGCAATCAGGGCGACCAGAATCAGAAAAGCAACCTGGCCGAGAATGGCAAGGATGCGCACATCACGCCAGAACGGTGGCCGTGAGGTGATGGGAGTCAGAACCTGTTCTCTAGCCATCGACTTTCCGTTTCTGCTCGGGTTGCGTAACACGGGAGCAGGTGCAGTTGCATACGTTGCCCTGACCACGATCAGCGGGCAGACGCGGTAGTCCATTCCAAAATATGGGCGGGCGCGCCGCACGCGGACGCACTCACCCTCTAATCCGTACCCTGTACCCTGTACCCTATTCCTAGCGGAACGGTGGTGAATACATCAGACCACCATCCGTCCAGAGCGCATTCTGCCCGCGGTCAAGGTTGAACGGCGTATCCGGCCCCAGGTTACGATTGTAGATTTCGCCATAGTTACCGACCTGCGTGACCACCTGGACCGCAAAATCATTTGAGAGACCCAGGCCCGCGCCCAGTTCACCCTCGGAACCCAGGAGTCGCTGGATTGCCGGATTATCGGACTCAACAAACTCCTGCACATTCTCCGAGGTAATCCCAAACTCCTCGGCTTGAATGGTAGCAAAGACCGACCAGGTTACCACATCGAGCATCTGGCTATCATTCTGCGCCACCACCGGCCCGAGCGGCTCCTTAGAGAGCACCACATCCAGAATAACATGTGCCCCCGGATCTTGCAGCGTGGTGCGGCGTGAAATCAACTGCGAGCGGTCACTCGTCACCGCATCACAGCGGCCCTCGTCATAGGCGGTGTAGGTCGGGTCAATCTCTTCAAACACCACCGGCTCAAAGTTGATCCCGCGGGCGCGGAACTGGTCCGTCAGGTTCAACTCGGTGGTTGTTCCGCTCTGCACACAGACCGTCGCGCCTTCCAATCCTTCGAGCGCATCAACCCCCAGGTCACTGCGAACCATGATTCCCTGACCATCGTAGAAGGTCGTCGGGCCAAAATCCATCCCGACCGAGGTATCCCGGCTGAGCGTCCAGGTGGTATTGCGGAAGAGCACATCAACCTCACCCGTCTGCACGGCGGTAAAGCGCTCCTGCGCACTCAGCGGGCGGAACTCAACCGCGTTCGCATCACCCAGCACAGCAGCGGCGACCACCCGGCAGAAGTCGGCATCAAAGCCGGTGTAACTGCCGTCTTCCTCCAGGTTGCTGAAGCCGGGCAACCCCCCGTTCACGCCACAGATCAGCGTGCCCCGGTTGATCACTGTCTGGAGCAGTCCACCCACCTGGGCCGCTTCCCCCCCGGCGGGTTCAGCCGTTTCGGCCGGTTCAGCCGTTGGCGCGGCCGCGGTTGGCTCTTCTTCTTCCGGTGTCGTTTCTGTGTCTTCGACAACTTCTTCCGTCGGCGCGGCGGCCGCGGTTGGTTCTTCCGCCTGCTCGGCCGCCGGCTGCGGGCCACATCCTACCAGCACCAGCAGCAGAATCACGGCCCAGAGGGTCAATGTGCGTTTCATACACGCTCCTTTTATGACATCAAGCGACAGTGTGATCAGCAACCGAACCCTATCGGTCTGAATCTGTCGCAGCGATCCCGGATATACCGATGGAAAGAGCAGAGAACAAAATGTGCCTGACGCAACTCTGCTAAATCTTTGTTCGCTGTCCGGTTTTTGGCTGTTGTTTCACTCAATTGTGCCCCAACCGGTTCCATGCATCAAACCAGGCTCCTGAAGTGGTGCAGGCAACCGGGTGGGTACTACCACATTTTTGACCATACTCCAACGGCAATTGCCGATGCTATGTGACGCACCACTCCCAGACATGGGGATCTATTTAGTAACACGACTTACGCGGTCGGTTCCAAATCAGATGTTCATCTGGATAAACGCCCCGATTCGCCTCCGGCAGGGCGGAAGATTCTATTCTTTTTCACAAAAATGTTGCACAAAGTGCAACATTTTTGTGAAAAAGATAAAAACAGTACCATGCTGCCGCAGGCGATTCTGCCGTTCACCGGGTGAAACGCCCGGTTTGATGAACCACCGCGTAA
>DAOTUI010000198.1:0-42950 GCA_034437035.1 Chloroflexaceae bacterium | reverse complement strand
TGGTTTGATCTTCTTTCAAGAGCTCCAGCACAACCTGGGCTTTGAAGGTCGCAGTGTAAGTCTTTTTCGTGCTCACGGTGACTTCTTTCGTGAGCCAGATCAGTGTCTAAATTTCTGGGTCCATTATAGTGTGGCGCGGCGGCCGGGAGCTCCGTTGCGCGTGGTGTGGCGCGGCGGCCGGGAGCTCCGTTGCGCGTGGTGTGGCGCGGCGGCCGGGAGCCGCCATTTCTGCCAATGTTGCATGACGTTTTGCAAGAACGAATTGCTCCCCCAACACCGCCTGGGGTATCCTGCTATAATGCCCCAGCGGTAGGGGCGCAGCAGGGACCGGATCAACCTGCACCGGCAGGGTAGGTGCAGGCAAGCAATGAGATGGCGAGGGGGAACCACCGATGAGTAGCGTCACCGATACGCCGGCAGCACAGCGACAGACGATCCATTATCCGGAAAGCGATGGGCAACCAATGGCTGATAATACGCTTCAGTTTCAGTGGATCGTGCTCATCAAAGAGAACCTGGCAACCCTGTTCCGCGAGCGGGAGGATGTGTTTGTGGCGGGCGATCTGCTCTGGTACCCCGTGGAAGGCCACCCGAAAACGTGCCGTGCCCCCGACACGATGGTCGTCTTTGGGCGGCCCAAAGGTCATCGCGGCTCGTACAAGCAGTGGGAAGAAGACCAGATCGCGTCGCAGGTGGTGTTTGAGATACGCTCACCCGCGAACGGCTTCAAGGAGATGCTGGACAAACTCAAGTTCTACACGGCTCATGGTGTGGAAGAGTATTACACCTACGATCCTGATCCTGAGCGTAATGACCTGACGGGTTTTCTTCGGCGTGAGCAGCAGTTAGAACCCATTGACGAGATAAACGGCTGGGTCAGCCCGCGCCTGGGCATTCGCTTCGATACAAATGGCGAGGAGCTGCGTATCTTTGCGCCGGATGGTACACCATTCCGAAGCCACGAGGAGATTGAACTGGAGCGTGCAGCCGAACAAAAAGCCCGTCAACAGGCTGAGCAGGAGCGTGAGCAGGAACGCGCAGCCCGCATGCAGGCCGAGCAGCGAGCCACACAGGCCGAGCAACAGGCAGCACAGTTGGCGGCACGCCTGCGGGAGATGGGCATCGATCCGGAGACGATGGCGGAGTAGCCGATAGCACATAGAACCTTCCCTATGTCCATCGCCGCCTTTCTGGCGGAGATTGAGGCCAGGCTCAAGACCGAACAGGCCGGCGAGCGCACCGACCGCGCTGCGCTGGAGTCGCACTTCAAGGAGACCATCTGGACGATGTATTTTGTGCTACTTTGCGTCTGGACGTAGGGGATGCGCATGGACTGGTCAGGCATAAGGTTTCACGGCTAACTTTCCGACTAAAGGCGTCATATCTTTGAGATTATGGGTGTACAGCGGCAGGTTCAACCGATGGGCTACCGCTGCAAGCTGACAATCGCTCATACCGATGTGGTGGCTGAACTGAAAGGCTTCAAGCTGATCCATCGCCCACTGCTGATCGGCAGCCGAGAGGTAGAGCATCTCGAACTGGTCGAGAATCCCTCTGGCTCGCGTTTGATTGGCTTTGCTGGTCGTCCCCTGCATCACCTCCATCCAGGTGGTTGAGGTAACGCCGTAGGTCTGGTTGTTGTTAAACCACGCCAGCGCAGGCTTGTAACGGCGTAGCAGATGGATGACAACCGTTGTGTCTACGATTGCTTGCATTACGCTTCCTCATCGCCCGCATCCCAGTACGGTTTAAGTTGCTCCTGCCGCTTGCGCCGCTGTGCCTTGACCCATTCTACCGGGTCTTCGATGTGTGGATCGACAAACTCCACCGGGCCGTCCAGGGCTTCCAGCATAGCGACGATCTCTGCCCCTGTTTTGGCGCGGCGGGAGGGTTCCGGTTCATCCGGCATGTTGAGCAACTGCTGTGCCAGTTCCTCACGCTCTTCGCGCGTCAATTTTTTCGCCTGTTCCAAAATTTCGGTTACTGTCGACATGGGTGCATCCTTACGCTATCTGCCTCCATTATACGTCAAACCATCCCCAGGATGCCGACCGCCCACGCCCGCATCTGATGCGCCTCGTCGCGAGTCATGCCTTCATCATGCGCTGCCTTATTGCGAAGCTGGGTGAGGGCATTGTCCTTGAACGCCTGCACGATGACTTCAGCATCGGTGACGTAACACGCAAACATGAGCTAAAGCGGGCTGAAGCGGGGGCGTTCCTCCCACCGCTGGAAGCGGGTGGGCTTCCCGCCCTAAAGGGTAAACATCCGTGAGTTGACTGTGGCGCTGGGGTATACCCGGCATAGCAACAGCTACATCAGTCTGATCGAGAACGGCAAACAAAAACCATCTCTCAACTTTGTGCTGTGAACAGCACAGTTCTTCAACATCTCCTCGGATCGGCTTACCCGCGACGATCTTGAACTGGATGCGCCAGGGTAAAGCGAATTGCGCTATATCTTCTCGGATCGGCTTACTCGCGACGATCTTGAACTGGATGCGCCAGGGTAAAGCGAACTGCGCTATAATCAGAGTAGATCGTCTGGTACGGTCATGTGTTACTGTGCGAAAGGAGCAAAAGCGATGACCCTCACACTGGAACTTCCTAAAGCATTAGAAGAGGAACTGGCAGCCGAAGCTGCCCACCAGGGTTTATCGCTCTCGGAATATGCGCTGCAGCTTCTCCGCGCAGCGCATCGATCTGCCGGCACTGCACCGCAAACCGGGGCTGAACTGGTTGCCTACTGGCAGGCGGTTGGTCTTATCGGCACACGCAGCGATATCGCAGACAGCCGGAAGTATGCCCGCAAGCTGCGCGCTGAAGCACTCAGCCGTAACCCGTAACCCGTAACCCGTAACCCGTAACCCGTAACCCGTAACCCGTAACCTGGCATAGCTATTGCATACTCTTGTTGTAGAGAGCGCGGAACAGAGGAACCCGGAACAGAGCGCGTCCTGCATACTGCTATCGAACACTGTGTTTGTTCTGTGTCCTCTGTTTGTGTGTGCTTTCTATGTGTCGCAGTTGCGCATTGTGCCTTCCCCTCCCTACCATCCCGATCCTGCGCAGTGACGCAGCGCAAAAGAGGTAACTCACAGAGTGAAAGGTGAGAATACGATGCGCTATGCCATGCGCGAGAAGCTATTTTCGCTCCGGGACCGTTACTGCATCAAAAATGAGCAGGGACTTGAGACCTTTATCGTCGAGGGCGAGCTGTTTAGCATCGCTGACCGGCTCTCGTTTCAGGATATGACCGGTCACGAACTGGCTGTGATTCGGCAGAAGCTGCTGTCGCTGGGGAAAACCTATGAGATCTATCGCGGCGACGAGTTGGCGGCCACGGTCAAAAAGTCGATGTTCTCGCTCTTCCATGCCCACTTCAGCGTTGATGTGCCCGGTCCCGGCGATCTGGAGGCGGAAGGTAACTTTCTCGACTATGAGTATGCCTTCACCCGCAACGGTCAACCGGTTGCCCGCGTCTCGAAGGAGTTGTTCGCCCTGGCCGACACCTACGGTATCGACATTCCCGACAACGAAGACGCGGTGCTGATCCTGGCGTGTGCCGTCGTGATCGATCTGGCGAGTCACGAAGATAACTGATACCCGTGAGCAATGCCTGACTATGATGTAATCGTGATTGGCGGCGGGCATAACGGCCTGGTCTGCGCCGCTTACCTGGCGCGTGCCGGGCGTAAGGTGTTGCTGCTGGAACAGGCCGACCGGGTTGGCGGTGCAGTCCACACCGCCGAGACGATCCCGAGCGCGCCGGGGCACCGCTTCGATACCTGCTCGGTGGTCCACAACCTGATCAATATGACGGGCATCCTCGATGAACTGCGCCTCGCCGACCTGGGCCTCACCTATATTGAGACCGATCCCTTTACCGTTTCGTTTTTTTCCGACGGCACCTGCACGCGTTTCTACCGCTCGGTTGAGCGCACCTGCGCCGAATTGGAACGGTTTGCGCCGCGCGATGCCGAGGCGTATGCGCGCTTTATCCAACTGGCCGACCCGCTCACCGATCTGCTGCTGGCGGCGTTTCGCTTCTCCGACGATAGCTTCAACCCGGCCCGCGAGATCATCCGGGATCGGCAGGCTGCCGCCGCTACGCTGCGCCGGGCCGCACCGTTGCGCCTGGTGCGGATGCTGTTTGGCGCGTATGGACCGCTGCTCCACGAGTGGTTTACCACTGAGTATGCGCGCACCGGACTGTTGACGTTGGCCGCCCATGGCACCCTCGGTCCACAGATGGTTGGCTCGGCCTACTTCGCGTTTATGCAGGCGATCTATCATCGCTATGGCAACTGGCATGCGCGGGGCGGATCGGGGGCGCTGGCGCAGGCGCTGCGGCAACGGTTAGAAAGCTGGGGTGGTGGAGTGCGGACCGGGGCGCGGGTGGCGCGTATCCTGGGCGACCGGCAGGTGACGGGTGTTGCGCTCCAGGATGGCACCCGGATTGGGGCGCGGCGGGTGGTGGCGGCGATTAATCCTCAGACGGCACTGCTGGGCCTGTTGGGACCGGAGCGCCTGTCGCGCAGCATGGTCAACCGGCTGCGGTCGCGTCATCGCACGAACACGGTACAGTTTGTGGTGCATCTCGCCCTGAGCGAGCTGCCGCCCTGGCCGGATGCACCCGCTGATGTCTGGAACGGTCTACAGTCTGTGGCGGCGTCGGTAGCGCAGGTACGCCAGAACTTTGTTGAGGCTGAGGCCGGGATTGCCCCAACGCAGCCCGCGCCCTACCTCTACACGCCCTCGGCGATTGACCCGACCGTGGCACCGCCGGGATGCCACAGCGCCTACCTCGCATGTGCCTCCTATCCTTCCCACTTTGCCGATGGCAGTACCTGGCAGGAGCGCGGTGAACAGGAAGCCGAACGGCTGATTGATGCCGTCGAGGAGCGCGCGCCGGGGTTTCGTCGGCGGATAATTGGGTTGGCATGGCGGCATGCGCGGGATTGGGAGCAGGAGATCGGGTTGCTGGGTGGGCACCCGATGCATCTGGATATCACGCTGGATCAGGTCGGACCATTTCGCCCACTCCCCGAACTCAGCCGGTACCGCACGCCATTGCGGGGGCTCTACCTGACGGGTGCGGGCACGCCACCGGCCGGCGGTGTGGCCGGTATCCCCGGTCGGGCAACTGCCCGTGCGCTGCTCGCCGACGAGTGATGTCCGGATGGGCGCAGAGACCACCTTTGCGGCAGCGCATCAACTGCGTAGTGCCAGCTTCATCGCCGCCCGCAGATCGGTAGTTGTCGGGATGCGCAGATCGAAGTTCATATTGACCATCACCTCGGCCACCTCGGGCGACACGCCGCAGAGAATCATGCGCGCCCCCAGCAACCGCGTGGCCTGGGTGGTCTCCAGCAGCATCTGCGCAACTGCCGCATCAACCACCGAGATCCCGGTGATATCCAGGATGACCACATGCGCCTGATACTGACCGATTGCCGCCAGCAACTTTTCCTTGATAAGCTGCGAGCGCTCCTCATCAATATGCCCGATCAGCGGTGTGAGCAGCACATGCTCCCCAATCGGCAGTACCGGCAGCGAGAGCGCCTTGATCGTCTGGATGAGCCGTTCCTGCTGTGCATAGGCCTGCTGCATCTCGTTCAGCACCTGCTCCAGGCGCTGGTTGGCTTCGGCCAGGGCCGCCTGCTGCCGGTAGTTATGCTCCAGCGAGAGCGTAGTCTCCAGCGTGCTGGCAACCTGGTCGGCCAGGGCATTGAAGAGTGTAACCTGCCGGGCCTCAAAAGTCGAGCGCTTGAGCAGTGCCACGTACAGCCAGCCCAGCAGCGCAATATCGCTCTTGACCGGCACGCCCAGAGCCGCCCTGACCGGGTAACGCGCGGGTAGCGGCGTAACCGGAAACGCTGCTGCATGCGTGTCCGACCAGATCACTGTTTTCGTGCTCAGTTCACCCTCGGAGAGCAGCGGATCGATCTGAGGGCAGATCTTCTTCAGCCGAATGCCACGGGCAGCGCGCAGGTTGAGGCGGGCTTCCTCCGCATCATACAGGTAGAAAACCGCCACCTCCGCCCCCAGCAACCGGGTCGCCTTGTCCAGCAGCAGATCGCAGATGGTATCCATACTACGCAGATGCTTCGAAATCGAGGCGATCTCGTAGAGAATGGCAAGTTCATTCTCATGATCGAAGTGGTTGTTCGCTGATGTAGTCATACAGTAGCTGTCCTGGCTTCTTTCCCGATAGCACAGACGACAACGGTTTTGTTGTGAAAGCAGACCGGACCTTCGTCGGCGGCAAACTCGCCAAAGCTGTACATGCCAATGAGCGGCGTATCATGCCCGACAATCGCCTGAATACGGGTCAACTCCATCCCCACCTCTGCCCCCAGCAGCGGAGGCCGGGTGACACAATCAATGACAATTGCCGCCGCAATCGGGCTGCCCGCCAGGGCCGCGACTGCCTGGGTTGCCGCTGCTTCTGCAGCGTCGAGCAGCGAGTCCGGGTTGCCCGCCATGATCTGCGCGACGGCATTTTCGGGGATCGTTCCCGCGCACGCGATGGAGCCGTCCGGGTAGACCTCGAGGGGCAGGCGGATCAGGAACTCTTCCCCCAGTTGCGGGAAGCCAATCGGGTGGTAGCGTGTAAACTTGCGGAAGGTTTCCGCGGTAATATTGGCCTGGGGGAATAATTCTCGATAGATATCGAGGGCAGGCTGGTTATCTATTTCATAGATGATATTGCCCGAACTGCGGGTGATCACCAGCCGCCGACCAACCGGCTTCCAGCCATGGCGTACTCCAATACCAATTGGGGCGCTGCTGGTCAGCAGTGCCAGCGCCACGGCATCGCCGGCGATCTGCTCATCCGCAAAGAGGTAGGTCTGTTTGTAGTGCAGATTATCCCCCGCCGCGCCGCCAACGATGGGGCAGAGCGGTCCCAGCACAGCAGTAGCACTCTGGAGTGCCATATCCACGGTCAGCATGCCGGTCAGGCCATCGGTGAAGAGCAGCGCGGTGCTCTGCCGGTTACTGCCCTCCTCCGCGAGTTGATCCTCAACCTGTTCGGCGGCGCGCTCGGCGGTGAGGTGGGGCCGGCTGCTCAAGCCCGGTTCCAGCGCCAGCGCCACTTCCAGATCATCGCCGGCAAGCGCCAGAACTGCCACACCCGCCGGATCAACGCCCTGTGCGGTCATCAATCCGCCGGAGCAGCCGCCAATCAGCGCCGCTGTGCCGGTAATCGCGCGAATGCCGCGCAGGACATCGGCCTGCTCAAATGGCTCGGTGGTAAAGACAATAATCAGATTGGGGACGCGGCCCTGAAGCGGCGCAATGGCCGCCTCCGCCGCCAGCCGTCCCGCCTGGTATGCCTCGGTGTGACGGCTGCTGCCTGAACCGGCAATAATGGTCATAGCGATCTCACTTTCGTTAGCGCGATGTGTCAGGAATAGCCAATACACGGTTCCGCTCTGCGGGCCACCTTCCGTGTACCGGCGTGGTCGTATGTACCGCCCTCATTGTAGCCGACATGGGCCGTTTGTGAGAGCCGGATTATTACAAGTTTCTGGCAAGAGTTGCCAAAATCGGGTAAGATAGAACCGATACGGGACCGTAGACAACACAATGGAAAACAGTATGAACGAGATCCTGAACGATATCGAACGCTGGCGGGCGCGGGGCGAGCAGGTTGCAATTGCAACGGTGATCAAGACAGTTGGTTCAGCGCCGTGTCAGATTGGTGCGAAGATGGCGGTTTCGTCGGCGGGTGGCCTGGCCGGCTCGGTCAGCGGCGGGTGTGTCGAGGGATCGGTCTTTGAGGAGTGTCAGGATGCGATCAGGACCGGGCGCGCGCGGCTGGTGCGTTACGGCGTGGCCGACGAGGAAGCCTGGGAGGTTGGTCTGGCCTGTGGCGGGACGATTGAGATTTTTGTCGAGGTATTATCCTGGTAGGAGAATGGGCTAAACGGTAAGGATGCAACCGTGGGGGATCTGTACGACACGCTACGCCAGGCAATTATCGCCGAGCGTCCCGTGGCAACGGCCACGCTGATCGCTGTGCCGGACGGTAGTCTGCTGACCTTCATCGGCGCGAAGCTGCTGATCTGGCCTGATGGTCGCACGCAGGGGACGCTGGGTGATGCCGGGTTTGATGTGCGGGTACGTGATGATGCGATTACGCTGCTTGAGCGCAGTGCCACCCGGATTATCGACTATGCCGATCCGCCCCGGAACAGCCTGCAGCAGGAAGTACCGGCTGTGGCGGACCCGCTGACGGCGACCGTCTTTATCGAGTCGTTTGTGCCGGCCCCCACTCTCTTTATCGTTGGCGCGGTGCATATCGCCATCGCGCTGGTGTCCCTGGCAAAGGTGTTGGGGTTTCGCACTGTGGTGATCGATGCACGCACCAGTTTTGCCACGCGGGAGCGCTTTCCCCACGCCGATGAACTGATTGCCGCCTGGCCCGATGAGGCTCTGGTGGGGCGATTGACCAATAACAGCTATGTCACCGTGCTGACCCACGATCCGAAACTGGATGATCCGGCGCTCAGTGCGGCACTGGCCTCACCCGCGCGCTACATCGGTGCATTGGGCAGCAATGCCACGCATGCCCGGCGGCTCCAGCGGCTTCAGGCGGCCGGACTGAGTGCGGAGCAGGTGAGCCGGATACACGGCCCCATCGGGCTGGCAATCGGCGCGCGTACCCCGGAGGAGATCGCCCTCAGCATCCTGGCCGAGATGATTAAAGTGAAACGTGAAGCTTAACGAGGCGATGAGGCGATGAAGCGATACAACAGTCTTTGCCTGTTTCGCATCCGCGCGGATGCGAAGCCGCGCCTCTCACGGAGGATTTATGGCAACCCAGGAACAATTGGCCGAGTGGCTCTATGATGGTGCGGTGGCGTTGCGCCAGGGCGACAAGGAGCGGGCGCTTGAACTGCTGATGCTGGTGGTTGAGGCGGACGAAGAAAATGAGGCCGCCTGGCTCTGGTTGAGCGGCGCGGTGGAGGAGTTAGATGATCAGCAGATCGCACTGGAGAATGTGCTGGCAATCAACCCCAATAACACTGCGGCCCAACAGGGTCTGGAGTTGGTGATGCAGCAGAAGCAGCAGCGGGATGGAGGGTAGCGCCGGGGGATGCGCTACCCCTGCCCTGGCGCAGTGCTACTCCGGGATGGCCGCTTCCAGCACTTCTTCCGGGATATCCTCCAGCCCGATCCAGAAGTTGTTGCGCCGGATGTGGCCGACGCCGCGCACCGTGACCGTCTCGTACTGCACGACCTCAGCTTCGTTGACTAGCACAATCCGGGGCGTGACGTCAAAGCGGTCAGTGTAGGCCTCAATTGCGTCTTCGATCTTTTTGAACACAGGTACTTTGGGGTTATCGTCGTACCACATCAGAAAAACCGGGCCTGCCATCGTTGATCCTCTTTCTACAACAGTGTTGCCCTCAACCCTTCCACAACCCGCATACTCGTACCGTTTGATCGCGGTTCGTTACCGACGAAACCGCACCATGTGCCAGGTTCCCAGTGCTAGATCCTGAAAAAGCGTGTACCGCCGCTGATCGTTACAGCGCACAGTGAAGTAGCGCCGGGCCGCCTGCTCTCGCCGCGCCGGCTGTTCCCAGACCCGCTCAATCCGGTAGACCCGGTAGAACATACCGCGCCGGCGGAAACAGCGTGGCTGATAGCCAAACCGCTGTGTCCGTAGCTCAACCGGCTCGATGGGGGGCCGCCACCAGGGCAACTGCGCCGGCCAGGTCCAGCGGGGGCGTCCAGCCAGGGTAGCGTGGCGTGCTGTCTGTAGCATGGGCATCTGCTCCTCTGCGTATCTGCTTGCTCAAGCAACGTCGGAGAATCGAAACAGTTTACAAAAGTATTATAATCGAACATGTGTTCTATGTCAACCGATCTTACCCATTGCAATCCGTTATGGCGTATGCTATGCTTAAGGTATGAGACGTATATCAAAACAATCGGGCAGTGCAATGGCCGGTGGTGGTGACGAACTGAATCAGCGGCACCGCGCGCAACTCACCGAGCTGAAAAATGCCAACGCAGTATTACATGATTTGGCATGGGAAATCGAAGAAGTAGAACAGCGCTTACAGTCATTGATTTCCCAACGTGAGGGGCCGACCGATATCTTCCTGGAGCGCGAGATCAATGAGCTCCAGCGTCGGCATGCCGCACTGGAGGATCATCTGATCCATCAGATGCTGCACGCCGATGAACTGGCTGCCGAGGTTGAGCTGGTACAGCAGAAACTTGGCCGGCGCACATCGCCCCGCCGTCCACACTAATCCAGCGTGACGGAAATTTTATAGTTGTTGTCACTCCGGGCCGAGTTATAGGCAGGGCGCGCGTCACTCCAGGGCAGTGGTATGCGCGACGCTGGATTACCTGGACTATCCCTGTAGTGTATTTCGGGCATGGCGCAGAATTACAAACTGCCGGGTGACTGCTGCCGCTCTGAACCTGGTCTAACCGGGTTATTCCTCGATGATGATCTCACCGCTCCGTCCCCCACGCTTCTGCGCCAGCCGAATATCGGTGATCCGCATCGCCTGATCTACGGCTTTGCACATATCGTAGATGGTCAGCGCCGCCGTGCTTACGGCGGTGAGTGCTTCCATCTCAACGCCGGTCTGTCCCTGGCTGCGTACCGTCGCCGCGATCAGGAGCGCACTGCCTTCCGGATCGGGATTCAACTCCACTGAAACATGGGTCAGCAGCAGCGTATGGCAGAGCGGAATCAGCTCCGGTGTGCGTTTTGCCGCCATAATGCCTGCAACCCGCGCCACGGCCAGCACATCCCCCTTGGGCAGATTCCCATCAATTATCAAACGGAGCGTTTCCGGCTGCATCAACACTGTGCCCCGGGCTAGCGCCTCGCGCCGGGTTTCCGCCTTGGCTCCTACATCTACCATCTGCGCCTTTCCCTGCGCATCAAGGTGCGTCAAATGCGGTTGTTCCTCGCTCATACCCATTCCTCCTTTGATTATGTTTGTAGAATGATACCTCACGTCAACCATTAACCCCTAACCGCAATACCTTTCAAATAAGATGACGTACACGGTCACTCCCCTGGAAGGGGCTACCGCCTCCGGCAGGACGGAAAATACCATCCTTTTTTCACAAAACATTTTCACAACGTGAAAATGTTTTGTGAAAAAAGATAAAAACGTACCATGCTGCCGCAGGCGAGTCTGACTCACATCTGGTCAAACGTCTGGTTTGATCGCCTACCGCGTCGTTCCGGTTATTTGAAAGGTATTGCCCCTAACCGTCAACTCCCAACCCCTAACTACATAACCGTTAACCATTAACCTATAAATACTAGCATAAAGCGTAAAGACTTTTCGAGTATTGGTGGCGGATATCCATCAATTTGTCATAAAAAGGCTTGAAATGGGGGGTCAGGTGGTATATAATGGGGCACATTCGTGGGGCAAAGTGGGGAAAAGTGGGATGAGCGAACGGATTTGCTACTTTTACAATCCGCTTTTTTTGTAGCCTGACATTTAGAACACACTTTCTTTTTGTGATTTACCGGAAAAGCAGGCTTAGCGTATGGTGGCGCTGATCGATCCATAACTTTTGATCAATCACAACATTCACCCGGCCCATTATGCCCTGCGCAAACAGTTGCCTGGCGCTGATGGCAACGCCAGAGGGAGAGCGGGAGCGTGTTTCTCGGCGAGTTCGAGCACACTATAGATGACAAAGGCCGCGTGGCAGTGCCTGCGCGCTTCCGTGAAGACTTGAAAGAAGGTCTGGTGCTGACCCGTGGGTTTGATCACTGTCTGCAAGTGTTTCCGCGTCCAACCTGGCAGTCCCTGGCGCAGCGGATCAGCTCCCTCTCACTCGGCAACGAAGAGGCGCGTAATCTGCGCCGCTTGCTCTTCTCCGGGGCGGCCGAGGTGGAGGTGGACCGGCAGGGGCGTATTTTGATCCCGCAGAATCTGCGTGAGTATGCCGCGCTGTTGGAGCAGGTGGTGATCGCCGGGTTGGATACCTATTTTGAGATCTGGGCGCGTGACCGCTGGCAGGAGGTGCTGGAACGGCTGGATAGCAGCGGTAGCAGTATTGCAACGCAACTGGCCGAGTTGGGGATCTGATGCGGTATGGACAGCGGGGGGCGTAATTGGATCAGGCGCAATCCGGCAGTCCGGTATTTGCACATACACCGGTCCTGCCGGCTGAGGTGCTCACCGCCTTACAGCCACAACCCGGCGGTCGGTATATTGACGGTACCGTCGGTGGTGGCGGGCATGCCGCTACACTGCTCCATCGCATCCAACCCGACGGGCGCTTGCTGGGGATTGATGCCGACCCGGCGGCGATTCAGGCGGCCCGGGCAAACTTTGCATCCCGGTCCGACACGATCTCGTCGGAAGCCTACACGCTCTGCCAGGGGCATTTTGATGAGATTGGCGACCTGGCGCGTACCTACGGGTTTGAAGGTGTCGATGGTATCCTGTTCGATCTGGGGGTCTCATCCTACCAACTGGATACACCGGAGCGGGGCTTTGCATTTAGCGCCGGCGGACCGCTCGATATGCGCCTCGATCCGACTCAGGGAGCGACAGCCGCCGACCTGCTCCAGCGCCTGAGTGAGCAAGAACTGGCCGATATTATCTATCGCTATGGCGAAGAGCGTTATTCCCGGCGGATCGCCCGCCGCATCGTTGAACGACGCCGGCAGCAGCCCTTGACGACAACCGGTGAACTGGCCGAACTGGTCAGGCAGGCCGTTCCAGGGCGCAGCAGTACCCCACAACATCGACGAAGAAGTCAAATTCATCCAGCAACACGTACCTTCCAGGCGCTACGCATCGCCGTTAATCGTGAACTCGAGCGGTTAGCGGCGGCACTACCGCAGGCAGTCGCCCTGCTGCGCCCGGGTGGGCGCATAGCGGTGATCAGTTTTCACTCCCTGGAAGACCGGATTGTCAAGCAGTTTTTTCGGGCAGAGTCAGGCTACGGTGGGAGTGAAGCGCTGCCAATTCCCGTTCGGCTGCAGATAGTAACGAAAAAGCCCATTGAACCCGGGGAAGCGGAACTACAGGTAAACCCACGCAGCCGCAGCGCAAAACTGAGGGTGGCAGAACGGGTAGCGGAAGCAGATGATTAAACCGGCGGCACTGGACGAAGCTTTGCTGGGATGAGTAGCAGATAGCAGGTACGAGTACAACGAACGGGTTTATGGAAAAAAGCACTGCCCAGTTGACGCTTGATTTTATCTAGTTGCATCCGAGATTTGAAATTCAGGACAAAAGCTATGGCCTTACGCATACAACGACCATTCCCGCTGCGCCAGGCGCGCGAACGGCGTAATGAACTCTCGCGCTATCTCAATCTGGATGCCGGCCGCTCGCTAATAATCGCGGTGGTAATGCTCTGCCTGATGAGCCTGATTGCGCTGGGGCAAACCGGCGTGGTGGCAACCAAGGGCTATGCCATCGTTGAGTTGGAAGCGCGCCGCACCGAACTGCTGCGTGAGCGGAGTCAGTTGCAACTGCGGTATGCCAATGCGCAGGATCTTAAGTACATCCGCGCGCGGTCTGAGGAGATTGGCCTGCGAGCAACCAGTCGTGAACAGATTCGATATATTGTTTTACCCGAAGAAATTGTCCACGATATACTTAACGAAAATGGACCACAGACTGCTGAAGATCAGACGCGGAATGAGTAGCAGGTAACGGAGTGCAGGCTACGAATGGCAACAAATACGACCGTACAGACACATAAGCGCCGGCGCAGCAGCAGTTCAAGCCGGCGGGTCACTATTCCGCACTGGCGGATTATGGCGTTGCTGGGGCTGGCCTTCCTGCTGATATTGCGGGTGGTGTTGCGGCTGGGTGAGCTGCAAGTGGTGCAGAGTGCGGACCTGGCGGACAAGGCCCGACGTGAGATTAGCCAGCAGGTAACGCTGCATCCCAGCCGGGGGTTGATTACCGACCGCCATGGCAATGTGCTGGCGATGGATATCGAGCGCGAGAGCCTGTGGGTTGTCCCCGCGCAGATTCCCGCGAACCGCGCCCCACAACTGGCGCTGACCCTGGCTCCGCTTATCGGGCGCGATGAACGGGAAATCCTGACCGCGCTGACCGACTCCGAGAAATACTGGCTGCCGATCGCGCGCTGGCTCGAGCCTGCTGTAGCGGAGCGGATCGAAATGCTGGAGGAGCCCGGCCTGCGGCTGATCTACGAGCCGCGCCGCATCTACCCTCAGAATGCCTTTGCATCGCAGATTATTGGCGCAACTAATTTTAATGGTGACGGCATCAGCGGTGTCGAGAGTTATTACAACACCGCCTTGAAAGGTATTACCGGTACCTTAACGGCTGAGTTTGACCCGGTGAATAATCCGATTGCCATTGCGCCCCAGGAGCGCCGGCCCGCCCGCGACGGCGTCAACCTGCGCCTGACCATCGACCCCTTCATCCAGCATATGGTTGAGGATGCGCTCAAGGCGTCGGTGGAACAGCATAACGCCGACGGCGGAACCATCCTGGTGATTGAGCCGGATACCGGCGCGATCCGGGGGATGGCCAGTTGGCCGCCGTTTGATCCCAACCGCTATAGCGATTATCCGCCGGAGGTCTACAGCCGCAATCCGGCGGTCAATGATCTATACGAGCCGGGCAGTACCTTTAAAATCATCACCGTTGCGGCAGGCATGCAAGCGGGTGCGGTTACCGCCGATACGTTGATTAACGATCCCGGTGTGGTCAGTCGTTTTGGCGATCAGTTCCATAACTGGAATCATGGCGGCAACGGCATGATTGATCCGGGCGGGGTGTTGTACCACTCCAGCAACGTTGGCGCGCTCCAGTTGAATGAAATGACCGGCGCGGAGAATTTCTACCGCATTGTGCGCGATTTTGGTTTTGGCGCGTCTACTGGGATTGACCTGGGAGGCGAGGAGCAAGGGATTGTGCATGGGCCGTCATCACCCTTCTACAACGATGTGCTGCTGCTGACCAACTCCTACGGCCAGGGTATCTCGATGACGCCGTTGCAGTTGACGCGCGCGGTTGCGGCCATTGCCAACGACGGGATGCTGATGCGGCCCTACGTGGTTGAGGAGATCTGCGACGCCGACGAATGTACCGTGACTAAGCCGACCGAGGTGCGCCAGGTGGTCGATCCCGGTGTGGCCTGGACGGTGCGGCGTATGCTGGTGCATTCGGCCAATCACTACGCGCCGGTTGTCTGGGCTTCCCAAACCGGTAGTTGGGCCGACCAGTGGCTGGTGCCCGGCTACCAGGTTGGGGCCAAAACGGGGACGGCCTCGATTCCGATACCGGGCGGGGGCTACGATCCCAGTTTTACCATCGGCTCGGTGGTAGGTTTTGCCCCGGCGGAGGATGCCCGGTATGCGGTGCTGGTCAAGATCGACCGGCCCAAAGATGATATCTGGGGCGTCGGCACTGCCATTCCGGTCTTCTATAAAGTTGTCGATGAGTTGATGGATTATGCGCGGGTCCAGCCCAATCCCGGCCTGGTCAGCCCATCACAACCCTGGTAGGGGATAGGGGCTAGGGGCAATACCTTTCAAATAAAACGACGTACATGGGCACTCCCCTGGAAGGAGATATCGCCTCCGGCAGGGCGGAAGATACCATCCTTTTTCACAAAAAATTTACACTGTGTGTAAATTTTTTGTGAAAAAGATAAAAAGAGTACCATGCTGCCGCAGACAAGTCTGACTCACATCTGGTCAAATTGGGGCCGGGGAAGGGGAGACAGGGGACCGGGAAGATTACAGATTGACATTTCAGTTTACGGCTGAAACGCAGATATGCTACAATGCCGCCGCATTGCCCAGTCAAGCAAGGAGGGCGGCATGCTCAATCTCTTACATATTCTGTTTGGTGTTCAGCCGAAGACGACGCGGCAGATGCCGCGTATCCCGGCACATTGGCAAGAAATCCAGGCTTCGGAGGTTGTCACCGACTCGCGGGAGGTTGTCCCGCATGCGCTATTTGTAGCCCTGAGCGGTGAGCGCACCGATGGTCACAACTTCCTGGCAAGCGTTGCCGAGAGCGGCGCGCTGGGAGCCCTGGTGCAGCGCGCGCAGGTCGAGCAGCGTCAGGCCGACCTGGATCAGCAGCTTCAGCGCCCATGGATCTTGATTGATCCGGCGAATGGGGATGAACTGCTGGCGGCGACGACCCAGACATTCTTGCTGATTGCCGTAGACGACCCGCTGATGGCACTGCAGCGCCTGGCCGTCTACCATCGGAGACAACTCACGCCGGCCGTTGTTGGTATCACCGGTAGCGTGGGTAAAACCTCCACCAAGGAGGTGGTGGCAGCCGTTCTCGGTCGCCGCTTCCGCACGTTAAAAACTAAACGCAGCTATAATAGCGAGGCCACCGTGCCTATAACTCTGCTCCAGTTGACCGCTGACCATGAGGTGGCGGTGCTGGAGATGGGGATGTGGGCACCGGGCGAGATCCGCTTTCTGGCGGGTCTCGCCCGGCCACGGATCGGGATTGTTACCAATGTCGGTCCGTCGCATCTGGAGCGGTTAGGCAGTATTGAGGCAATTGCCAATGCCAAGGCGGAACTGGTTGAGTCGCTGCCCGCCGATGGGGTTGCGATCCTCAACGCCGATGACGAGTGGGTCAACGTCATGGCCGAACGTACCGCGGCACAGGTTTTGCGGTATGGGCTGACACCCACGGCTGATCTCTGGGCAGATGCTATCGAAAGCCGGGGGTTGTCGGGTATCGCGTTTTGCGCGCACTATGGCGAAGAGGAATTCTATCTAAAACTGCCCCTGATTGGTCGGCATAGCGTGCATACCGCGCTGGCGGCCATTGCCACCGGGTTGGTGCTGGGGATGGGCTGGGACGATATCATAAGTGGCCTCCAGGACGAGGCCACACAACTGCGGCTCTTTATCGTGCCCGGCGTCGGCGGATCGCAGATCATTGATGACTCGTACAATGCCGCACCGTCTTCTTCGCTGGCCGCACTCACCCTGCTGGGTGAACTGGAGGGGCGGCGAATTGCCGTGATGGGGGATATGCTCGAACTCGGCTCTGCCGAAGAAGAAGGACATCGCCTGGTTGGACGGCGCGTGGCAGAGGTGGCCCAGCAGTTGATTTGCGTCGGCCCCCGCGCCCGCTGGATTGCTGAGGAGGCACGTCTGAGTGGTATGGATGCGAACAGGGTGCTGGTTGTTGAACACAACGCAGATGTAGTCGATGCGCTGCATGCTATGCTGCGCCCCGGCGACTACGTCCTGGTGAAAGGTTCGCGCGGTGTTGCTATGGATCAGATAGTTGCTGCGGTCCAACGCCGCCCTGAGGAGGTAAAGTAACGTGGAAGTTCTGCGTGCAGTACTCGTGCAAGACATGGCGCGTGCGCTGTTGCTGGCAGCGACAGCGTTTCTGCTGACGCTCTTGATTGGCGGCGGGTGGGTTCGCTTTGCCCTTTCGCACAAAATCGGTAAGCAGATCCGGATCGAAGGGCCCCAGAGCCATATGACCAAGATGGGTACGCCAACCATGGGCGGCATTATGATCGTCAGTACCGTGATCGTGCTGACGGTGCTGTTTAATATGGTTGACCGCTGGTCAATGCTCTTGCCGCTGGCCGTCTTGATCAGTTTTGCCATTCTTGGGTGCGTTGACGACTGGATGTCGCTGACAAACTCGCACTCCAATACCTATGGCTTCACCGTGCGGTATAAGTTTCTGATGATGCTGGCAATTGCATTCGTTGCCAGTCTGGTGCTCTACCTGCCGGCGCCGTATGGTCTGGAAAACGAAGGTCTGGTGCGTATTCCTTTTATCGGTCCGCAAAATATCGGTGTCGGCTTTATTCCGCTGGCGACCCTGATTATTGTTGCCACGGCCAATGCCGTCAATCTGACCGATGGGCTGGATAGTCTGGCGGGCTGGAATCTAACGCTGGCATTTGCGGCTTATGGCGTGATGACATTCCTGTCGGAGCCGCGCCTGACGAACCTGATGGCCTTTAGTTTTACGCTGGTGGGCGCATGCGCCGCGTTTCTCTGGTACAACGCCTATCCCGCGCAGGTCTTTATGGGCGATACCGGCTCGCTGGCGCTGGGCGCGGTGCTGGCAATTGTGGCGCTCCAGTCCCAGCAGTGGTTGCTGCTCCCGGTGGTCGGGGTGGTGTTCGTGGCCGAGGCGGTGTCGGTTATTCTACAGACCAGTTATTTCAAGTGGACGCGCCGCCGCTATGGTGCGGGCCGGCGGCTCTTCAAGATGGCCCCCCTGCATCACCATTTTGAACTGCTCGGGTGGAGCCAACCTCAGGTGACGCAGCGCTTTGTGTTGATTGGCGCGGTCGCCGCAATGATCGGGATTTCGTTAGCACTGACCTTTGCCGCTCAGGGAACTGCCCCCCAGGTTGCGCCGGATCCTTCGATTACGCCCGCAACCATTATCGTGGAACAGGAAATAGGCTACTAACAAGTATGGAGCGCGGGAGCCATGCTCCCCGCCAATCGAGTAGTAATCAAGATGATAGATTTGCGTGGAAAACGAGTGCTGGTGATGGGGTTGGGCGTGCATGGCGGCGGACTCGGCGTGGCGCGCTGGCTGCTTCGTCAGGGGGCGCAGGTCACGGTTACGGATCAGGCTCCCGCCGAGCGGTTGGCCGCATCGCTGGCGGCATTGCAGCAGGTTGAGCAGGAGACCGGCGCAACAGTGCGTTACGTGCTGGGCCGGCATGCCGCTGAGGATTTTACGGGCCACGACATGCTGGTGGTAAACCCGGCGGTGCCCCCTGACTCGCCCTGGTTGGAGCCGGCGCGTACGGCGGGTGTGCCGATTGAAACGCAGATGACTCTCTTTTTTCGCCGCTGTCCCGGGCCAATTATCGGGATTACCGGAACCAAGGGGAAGTCAACCACGACGTTGCTAACTGGTGCCATGCTGCGCCGGCAATTTCTGGATACGGTCATCGCGGGCAATGTGAGAGCTTCCGCGCTCGAGGCTCTTGACCGTATTACCCCGACAACGCCGGTTGTCCTGGAGTTGAGTAGTTTTCAACTGGTTGGCCTGGGCGCGGCCCAACTTAGCCCGCAGTATGCGGCCATAACCAACCTCTCACCGGATCATCTGAACTATCATGGCTCGATGGAGGAGTATGCCGCAGCCAAGCGCCAGATCTACGCCTGGCAGCAATCCGGCAATACGGTTGTCCTGAACCTGGACGACGCGCCATCCGCACACTTTTTTGCCGGTCCCTGGCCGGGGCAGTTGGTGGGATGTGTCAACTGGAACCCGCGCGATGAGCCGACAGCGCAGGCGCAACGGACACACCTCCAGTCCTGGTCGATCCCTCCGGCGACACTCATTCTGCGCTACGGGGAAGCGATCTACCAGAAGCGGTATGATCCGGATGCTTGTACCTCCCCCGCAGAACTGCCGGCCACGTTGCAGGACGAAGATCGTCTGTTTGACCTGGCCGAGGTACAACTGCCGGGTGAGCATAATGTGGCAAATGTGTTGATGGCAACCGCGCTAGCCTACAGTTTTGGCATCAGTCTAACAGAGATCCGGGCGGCCCTTCGCAGCTTTGCGGGAGTGGAGCACCGGCTCGAACTGGTGGCCGAGTTGGATGGCGTGCGCTACATCAATGACACGACGGCCACCAACCCGGCGGCGGCACAGGCCGCGCTTGAGAGCTTTGCTGCGCCACTGATTTTGCTGGCGGGGGGTGCGGACAAGCACCTGGACCCGGCGCTGTTTTCCCGGACTATTGCCCGGCGCGTGAAGGCGCTGGTCTTGCTGGCCGGCAGCGCCACCGACCGTTTGCAGCAGGAAGTTCGCGCGCAGGGGTTTGCGCAGCCGATTGCCGGTCCCTTCGATGATTTTGCCGTTGCCATCCGTGCTGCACGGGATCTGGCGGAACCGGGCGATCTGGTGTTGCTCTCGCCGGGGTGTGCCAGTTTTGGGATGTTTCACAACGAGTTCCATCGGGGCGAAGAGTTCCGGCGGATTGTAAGGGACGAACTGGCAGTCGGTAGCGAGCCGACCAGAACAACTGAGGATCTCACCGATAATATTGTGTGAATATCTATTGTAGTATATTATCTGAAGAACAGAAGACAAAACGGATTGGGATTGTGTTTTGGAAGATGTACGCCTGAGGTTTGAACCGCGCTATCCAGAGGAGCATCGGGAGGACTCGCCCTATGGTGAGGCGCGTCCGATACCATCGCAGCAGGAGGTGCGGGTGCGTTTGCCAACCGGACAGCCGCGCGCTGTCTGGGTGCTGCTGGCGATAAATATTCTGCTCTTTCTGGTCAGCAATCTGCTGAGTTTTATTCTGGACCCCCGCTCCTGTGCGCCACTCGACACCTACAACTGCGCCCTGTTTCTGCTGGGGTGGAAGCAGAATAGCCTGATCGATCAGGGACAGTACTGGCGACTGGTGACGGCGATGTTTTTGCATGGCGGGTTGCTGCATATTTTCTTTAATGGCTATGCGCTGTTCATACTGGGCCCCGAAACCGAGCGCATCTTTGGTACCCTGCGCTTTCTGGCGCTCTACTTTGTAGCCGGCCTGGCGGGGAGTGTCGCCTCCTATGCCTTCTCACCCAGTCCGTCGGTCGGCGCAAGCGGGGCCATCTTTGGGTTGGTGGGCGCGCTGGGCGCGTTCTTCTACCTGGCCCGTGATGTGCTGGGCGATGCCGGTCGGGCGCAACTCCAGAGTATGATCTTTATTGTCGTGATTAATCTGGCGATTGGCTTTGGTGCAAGCGGTGTGATCGACAACTATGCGCATATCGGCGGGTTGATCGGTGGTATTCTGGCGGGTGTGCTGCTGGCACCCCGGTATGTTATTGACCGCCGCTTCTACCCGCCGGTGGTGGCACGGCAGTTTCATACGTTTGGCTGGGTTGGAGTCGCCGGGTTGTTTGTGTTGCTGGCACTGCTGACCATTGTGATTTAAGGTAGGAGCGAAACATCTTGCGCCTCTACCGGAACAGCTTTTGTCCTTACCCAAATGGATTACGGGTTCGACCGGGGATTGCCGAGAAACAGTTATGTTTGACAGGAGTACACGCAAACCGGACTATATCCTGCTGACGACCGTGAGTATTCTGGTCGCGCTGGGTCTGGTGATGGTCTATAGTGCCAGCTTTGTCGAGGCATTTACGCTGCACGACACGCAGTTCTACTATCTGCTGCGGCAGTTTGCCGGTGCCACGATTGGTACCGCCGGGTTGCTCTTCACGCAGCGGATCGACTACCGCTTCTGGCGGCGCGTCTCGGTACCGCTGATGGGCGTAACGCTGGTGCTGCTGGTGCTGGTACTGGTGCTGCCGGCATCAATCACGACTGTCAATAACTCGCGGGCCTGGATTCGCTTTGGCAATGGTCTCTTCAGTATGCAGCCGTCCGAGGTTGCCAAGCTTGGCTTGATCGTCTACTTTGCCGACTGGCTCTCGCGGCGTGGCGAGAAGGTCAGGAATGTCACCTACGGTCTGATCCCCTTCTCGGTGATGCTGGGGCTTGTCTGTGGCCTGGTGATGCTGGAGCCGGACCTGGGGACGACGGTGGTGCTGGTGATGATTGCCGGGATTATCTATTTTGCAGCGGGCGCGAGTCTGTTGCACATCCTGGTCGCCGCCGGGTTGGGCGTGGTTGCGTTCTGGGCGTTGATTGAACTGGTCGGCATTCAGAATAGCCGAATCGCGGCCTTTATCGATCCCTGGAAGCACTACAGCGGTGCGGGGTACCAACCCATTCATGCGCTCTATGCTCTGGGGAGCGGCGGCGTCTTTGGCGAGGGTCTGGGTCAGTCGCGCCAGAAGTTTCACTGGTTGCCGCAGGCCCACACCGATACGATCTTTGCAATTATCGGTGAGGAGTTAGGGCTGATCGGTACGGTGCTGGTGTTGATAGCCTTTCTAGTCATCGCCTACCGGGGCTTTCGTATTGCGGCCCATGCCCCCGATGCATTCTCGTCCCTGATCGCCGTCGGGATTACTTCCTGGTTGGTTTTTCAGGCACTATTGAACATTGCTGTCGTAACGTCACTGGTGCCGTTTACTGGTCTGACACTGCCGTTTCTTTCGTATGGAAGCACGTCGCTCATTATGTGTATGGCGAGTACCGGTATCTTACTGAATATCTCGCGCCATACGGTCAAACAGCAAGTTGAGGAGACATCCGATGTCCCGTGGCTCCGCCGTTCACCTGCCCTCGCCTTCTTCGACGCTCTGTCTCGCTGGAGGGGGCACGGGCGGTCACGTCTATCCGGCACTGGCCGTCGCAGCCGCGCTACGAGCAAGCGTTGAGCCGGGACCGGGCGAGCCGCAGCCCACTTCGCCGGTAGATCTGATCTACATTGGGAGTCCTGCCGGAATGGAGCGGAAGATTATCCGGCGTGAGAGTGACCTGCCCTATCACGCTATTCCGGCATCGGCGCTGCGCGGACGGGGGCCACTGGCACTGGCACGAGGGATAACGATTATGCTGGCGGGTGTCGGCGCGGCCTCCCAGTTGCTGCGCAGGTTGCAACCGGGTGCAATCCTGGGGACCGGGGGGTATGTCTGTGTACCGCTCTTTCTGGCAGCGCGTCTGGTACGAGTGCCGACGATGATCTACCTGCCCGACGTTGTCCCCGGCATGGCGGTTGGTTTCCTGGCACGGGTGGCAACGCTGGTCGCCTGCAATGTAGCCGACTCACAGCCCTACCTGAAGCGGTCTAATGCAGCGTTGCGGGTCACGGGGTACCCGGTGCGCGCGGAGTTGTTCCAGCAGGATCAGGCGGACTGCCGGGCGGCTTTTGGTCTCCAGGGCGACCTGCCGGTACTGTTTGTGTATGGCGGCAGTCTGGGCGCACGCAGCATCAACCGCGCAGTTGAGGCGCTGCTGCCCGATCTGCTCAAGTTTACGCAGATTATTCATGTGTGTGGGCGCGAAGGTGACGAAAGCCGGCTCCGTGCCGCCGCCGACCGGCTGGAAGCGCCGCTTCAGGCGCGCTACCGACTCTACCCCTACCTGGAGAGTCAGCGAGCCGGAAATGGGGAGCAGGGAAACACGCCGGCGCCGACGATGGTACAGGCATTTGGCGCAGCCGACCTGGCGCTCTGCCGGAGTGGCGCCTCAACTATGGCGGAACTACCCGCAGCCGGGTTGCCCGCGGTGCTGGTGCCCTACCCGTATGTCCATCAGGACGAGAACGCCGATTATCTGGTGCGCCATGGTGCCGCAGTTAAAATAGCCGATGTCGCGATGCTGGGAGCAGGCGAACCCCAGGCGGGATCGCTCTTTCAGCAACTGGCGCGGTTGCTCAAGAACGGAGATACTTCGGAACGTAGACGCATGGCAGAGTGCAGTCGGGCGCTGGCACGGCCCAATGCTGCCCGGCAGTTGGCTGTACTTCTGCTCGAGTTAGCAGCCAGGAGAAGATCAGTATGATCACGATTGACCTGGGAAGTGGAATTGTCGCAACGATCACCCTCATCTGGTTGACCTACCTTGGTTGGAAACGTGGCTTTCGCTTCATGCTTAGTATCGCGATTTTCACAACAATCGCGTACCTGCTCACGGTCTCGGCCGGCACATTTCTGGTCGGATTTGTCAATCGCGTGTATACCAATCTGCCCCGCCTCGGCGCATTCGCGCTGGGACGTGATCCGGGGACGATCGGTCAATTCGACCCGCTGATTCCGGATAATTTTCAGTCACCGCTGCTACTGCGGGTACTGGTCTTCGTTGCGCTGCTGGCGGTCGGCATTGGGTATAACTGGCCCTGGGAAGCCAAAGTCAAGCCGGGTGATCGCAAGATGGAATTACTTGGCGCATTGACCGGACTATACATTGGGGTGCTCTCCATCAGTGCCGTAGCAACATTCTGGGGGCAAACCGACGGTACCCTGGGTCTGCCGAATCCAGTGATTGCCGCACTGAATGCCTTTCCGGATTTTTCCGGTATTATCCCATCAACGATCACGGCGTTTTTTATCTTATTAGTTGTTATCATACTCTTGCGCTTCAACCAGGTTTGGAAACCATAGGTGGCCTATGCATTACCATATTGTCGGCATTGCGGGTTCCGGAATGAGCGCTATTGCCAATATTTTGCTCGACCAGGGGCATCGTGTCAGTGGCTCAGATCAGCAGGCCAATCAATTAACCGTGCTGCTGGAAAGCCGGGGCGCTACCGTGTATGTCGGGCATGATCCGGCCTATGTTGCCGGAGCCGACATCCTGGTTGCAACGTCCGCCGCCCACGACGACCATCCCGAGGTGCATGCCGCGCGCACTGCCGGCATTCCGGTTTGCCGGCGCGCCGACCTCTGGCGGGACTGGTCTCAACAGCGGCAGGTTATTGCGATTGCCGGGACGCACGGCAAGACGACCACTACCGCGATGATTGCTTTTGTTCTTACACGCGCCGGGATGAACCCCGGCTTCTTAATCGGTAGTGAAGCGCCCGACCTGGGAACGAATGCGCGCTGGGGCGATCCCGCGGCACCGCTGATTATCGAGGCGGATGAGTATGCGCATACCTTTCTGGCATTGACGCCCGATATCGCGGTTATTACCAATGCGGAATGGGATCATCCCGACGTTTATGTAGATGCACCTGCGTACTATGCCGCATTTACCCAGTTTGCAGCCCAGACGCAGACGGCGCTGCTTGCCTGTGGCGATACGGGTGCGGGCTTGCAGCAGATTTCGTTTGTGCAGAGTCCGGCGCGACTGCTGACCTATGGCCTGGAGGAGTCCAACACCTACCGCGCGGTCTTGCTGGATAACCGGTATTGGTCGCTGGTCGGTGGGCAGTGGGCGCTGGGTGACTATCGCTGGTCGCCGGCTGTGCCGGGGTTGCACAATGTGCAGAATGCGCTGGCCGCGCTGGGGGTGGCCGATCTGCTAGGGCTTGATGCCACAGTTGTTGCCGCAGCGCTGGAAAGGTTTCGCGGCACCACACGCCGGTTTGAAACCCGGGGCGAGGTGGGTGGTGTGACGGTGATTGACGATTACGCCCACCATCCGACCGAGGTACGCGCCACGCTGGCGGCGGCGCGGCAACGCTTTGGCGCACGACGCCTGATTGCCTATGTGCAGCCGCATACCTACAGTCGTACCCTGGCCCTGCTGGAGCAGTGGCCGACCGCTTTCGCCGATGTGGATCTGGTGCTGGTCGGCGCGATCTATGGTGCGCGTGAGGCGCCCCCGGACGGCACCGACGCGGCGACGCTGTCACGTTACCTGGCGGAACAGATTGCAGTTGCCGGGGCCGGACGGGCGCGCCCTCGGTGCGTCACCTATGTCGGCACCGTACCCGAAGCAACGACTGCCGTCCAGTTGTTGCTGCAACCCGGCGATGTGCTGCTCACGCTTGGCGCGGGTGATAGCAATCAGGTCGCTGATGGCGTCGTGACATTTTTACAGGCAAACGAGCAGACAAAAGCTCAGGCAAGCAATCAATCGTAGCGGCGACAGCGGTGTCGTCCACCCATTCAGGATAGGTCACGGCATGCCCGTTCCCTGTTCGCTATCACTAAAGTGTTGAGTTTTATGGATATTCAAGCCTTTCATCGACGTACCGCAGAAGAACTGGTGGGTCAGTATGCCCCCAGTGAACACCCACCGGAGAGTTGGCGAGAGATACTGGCATGGCATTGGGAACAGGCGGGCGCATATGGCGAAGCGATTGACGCGGCCCTGGAAGTTGCCGAAATGCGGGTAGCTGAGTTGTCCTTTATGGAGGCGCGGCGCTGGGCTGAGCATGTGCTGGCGCTGCTGGATCGGCTGGATCAACTGGAGCGCCGGGCTTATGAGACGCGGGCCTATGCGCTCACGATTGCCGTGCTGGAGTTTGGTGGGCAATACCGCGAGGCGCTGGGATATGCCCGTCTGCTGCTGCGATTGGCCGAGGAGCGCGGCAATGTCGAAGCTCGTGGTCGGAGCTACCTGTTCATTGGGCGGATGCAGCGGGAAATTGGCAAACTCGCGGCCGCCGAGTCCGAGTTGCTGCGCGCGTTGCATCTGGCCGAGCGCCACCAGATGCGCGAGTTGGAAGTGGAGAGCCGTTTTCATCTGGCGAAGGTGCGTCAACTGCAGGGGCACCATCTGGAGGCGTTTCAGCAACTGGAACTGGCGCAGGATATGTCGCAGGACAACCGCGCCCGCCTGGCCCGGGTCTGTACCGGCATTGGCGATGTGTACCGCGTGCTGGGAGCCGGGCGCGAGGCGATGGGTCTCTACCATCGCGCGCTCAAGCTTGAGATTGGTTCAAGCAACCGCATTGGGCAGGCAATGCTCTACGAGAAGCTGGGCCTGTCACATATCGAACTGGGGCAGATTGGCGAGGCGCTCCAGTGTGCGCAGGAGGCACTGCGCCTGCGGGATAACCTGAACGACCGGGTGGGCCAGGTGCGTTCGCACACGATTCTTGGTACCATCCAGAGCCGCCTGGAGAACCATGCGCAGGCACTCTACCATTTTGAACGGGTCCGCGAACTTGAGCAGGGGTTGCAAAACCAGCGCGGCCTGGTTATGGCGCTGACAAATATTGGCGATGCGGCCCAGGCGCTGGCCGATAGTGATCGGGCACGCGCCAGTTACCTGGAAGCGTTGAGCCTGGCACGTTCCGTCAACGATCAGATCGGCCTGGCGCGTACTCACGAGCGGTTGGGCAACCTGAGCGCATCCGTCGGCGAGTCGGAGACAGCCGTCGCGCACTGGAACGAGGCGCTACGCATTCGGGAGGCGCTGGGTCACTCGGAAGAGGCAATCACGCTACGCAACCGCATTGCCCAATCGGGACGATCCAGATCAACGAAATCGACATAAACGTATGCTGGAAAAGCTGATCGAAAACGAATTGCTGGCAAAACATACCTCCTGGCGCATCGGTGGGCCGGCGCGCTACTACCTGGAGGCGACCAGCACCGATGAATTGTGCGCCGGGATTGCCTGGGGCCGCGAGCGTAACCTGCCGCTGTTTCTGCTGGGCGGCGGCACCAATCTGCTGGCCCGCGACAGCGGGTTTCCGGGCCTGGTGCTGCGCTATCGGGCGCAGGAGTGGCGGATCGACGAGCATGGCGCGGATGGGCGGCTCTATGTTGCGGCGGGCGCACCCATGGCCGGGACTGTGCGCCGGGTTGGTGGGCAGGGTTGGGGCGGTCTGGAGTGGGCCGAAGGATTACCCGGCACCATCGGCGGCGCGATCTATGGCAATGCCGGCTGCTACGGCGGTGATATTGCCGGCGGGTTGACGCGGGCCTGGTTGCTGGTCAACGGCGCGGTGGAGGAGTGGTCGGTGGAGCGGTTCGATTTTGGCTACCGGCGCAGCATCTTGAAAAGCGCCGCGCACCAGGCAGTGCATGCAGCCCAGAGGATGCTCCCGCCGGTGGTGCTGGCGGCCGAGTTGCGCCTGACCCGGACTGACCCGGAGGAGTTGGCCGCAACAATGGCTCGCATTGCCGCCGAGCGCAAAACCAAAACACCCTGGGGCCGCTCGTGTGGCAGCGTCTTCAAGAATCCGCCACGCCTGCCGGGGGCCGGCAGTGCGCCGAGTGCCGGGCAATTGATCGACCAGGCGGGGCTCAAGGGGACACGGGTTGGCGCAGTTGAGATTAGCCGCAAGCATGGCAACTACATTGTCAACCTGGGCGGCGCAACCAGTGACGATCTGTTGCGGCTGATCGATCAGGTGCGCGTGGCAGTGCTCCAGCAGTTTGGGGTTGAACTCGAACTGGAAGTGCAGATCCTGTAGCTTGGATTTTATCGACGAAGAACATCTTTTTTGCAGCGAACCGGACACTCAGTAGTTGAAAGCTAAACCAGAGTAATCATGACAGAGAAACGAACCGTTGCCGTCCTTTTTGGCGGACAGAGTGGTGAGCATGAGGTGTCGCTGGTCTCGGCGCAGGCGGTAATGGCGGCGCTCGATCCGGCGAAGTACCGCCTGCTGCCCATCGGCATTACTCGGCAGGGCGAGTGGATCGCCGGAGCCGAAGCAATGCCGCGCCTGCTGGCTACGGCTGATCCGGCCCGCCTGCCCGCCGACTCGAGTGGCAGTGAGCCACCGGCACTCCAGATTGAGCTGGTGCAGATTGACCCGGCCGGCGATGCAACCCTGCTGCCGTCGGTGTTCCGCCTGCTCCCTGCGGAGATTGATGTCGTCTTCCCAGTGCTGCATGGCCCGCTGGGCGAGGATGGCACCGTGCAGGGATTGCTGGAACTGGCGGGGTTGCCCTACGTCGGCTGTGGGGTGGCGGCTAGCGCGGTCGGTATGGACAAGGCGTTGATGAAGGCGGCCTTCGCTGCGGCGGATCTGCCCCTGCTACCCTGGTTGCTGGTGCGCCGTACGGATTGGCAGCGCAACCCGGAGCAGACCTACGCGCAGATTGAGGCGCAGTTAACCTACCCGCTGTTTGTCAAACCGGCGAATATGGGCAGCAGCGTCGGGATTAGCAAAGCATGTGACCGGGCCGGCCTGGAGGCCGCCCTGGCAGAAGCCGCCCGCTACGACCGGCGGATTGTGGTAGAGCAAGGCATTCCCGCCCGCGAGATCGAGGTGAGTGTTCTGGGAAATGACGAGCCGGAAGTCAGTCTGCCCGGTGAGGTGACGCCCTCGGGCGAGTGGTACGATTACGCGGCCAAATACCTGAGCGGGCAGTCGGCGATTACCATCCCGGCCCCCATCAGCGCCGAACAGACGGAAACGGTACGGTCACTTGCGCGCCGGGCATTTATTGCCGTTGATGGTGCGGGCCTGGCCCGGATCGATTTCCTGGTCGATAAGGAGAGCGGCGCGCTCTGGCTCAACGAGATTAACACCATGCCGGGCTTCACCTCCATCAGCATGTATGCCAAGATGTGGGCCGCCGGCGGCCTGGAGTACAGCGCGCTGCTGGATCGGCTGATTGGGTTTGCTCTGGAACGAGCTACAAGGTAACAGGTTAACAGTCAGGAATCAATGATCAGGGAATTATTCCTATTTCTATCCCCGCTCATCACCTGATCCTTATACATAATGCGACCAGTAGATTACAAATCGACAACTGCTCAAAAACGTACGCCGGCACGTCAGCCAAAACGCACATCCTCCCGCCGTGAACGCAGCAGTCCCCAGGCGCGACCCGGGCTGCGGCGGGCCCTGCTGGAGTTGATCAAGTCGGGTCAGATCTTGAGTTTTTGTTTCTTTCTCGTGACGATGTGGGCGCTCTACCATCTGTTCACCTCGCCCCAGTTCAATATTCAGGCGGTGGATGTGCATGGGAACAATGCGCTCAAGACCGAGATTATTGTTGAGATGTCGGGCCTGCAAGGTGTGCCGATCTGGTTTGTCAACGCCGATGCAGTCGCTCAACGGTTGCTCCAGAATGCCTACGTGGAGCAGGTGAGTGTACATGTAACGCTGCCGGATCATGCCGACATCGGCATTGCCGAGCGGAAACCGGAGGTGCGCTGGCAGCTTAACGGCATTCACTACCTGGTAGATAGCAGTGGCGTGGTGCTGGATGTTGCGCAGGCTCCCCCGGAACCGGGGACGCTGGTTATTATGGATACGACCGTGCATAACCTCGAACCGGGGAACTGGGTGGATGCGGATGCGATTCAACTGGCGCAGGTGCTGGCCCTGCGTCTGCCGAGTGAGCTTAACTTTATGCCGGCCGGCATTGGATGGGATATTGGCCTGGGTATATTTGTTACTTCAGACAGCGGTCAGAAGATTATTTTTGGACAGTCAGACAATCTTGACCGTAAACTGGCGGTTCTGAATTTCCTGCTCAACGATGGAACTGCGTTTACCTATTTGGATCTACGACCATCCAATCCTTTTTACCAGAATTCAAGCGCCGATAGTCAGTAATCAATCGTCGGTAGCTCAATGCCTGCTTCCTGGTTACGATCACTGGCTATTGACGAAAAGAGAAGGTTATGCAAAGAACCATCGTCGGCATTGATGTCGGAACGACGAAGGTCTGCACCATTGTCGCACAGGTAAAAGATAGTGGTAGAGTTAATATTCTTGGTGTTGGTTTAACCCCCAGCAAAGGACTTGACCGGGGAGTGGTTGTCAACATCGATGATGCTATTAACGCTATCTCGAACAGCGTCGAGAAAGCCGAACGCCTTAGCGGCTACCGCATTGGGACGGCCTTCGTCGGGGTGGCCGGGCGACATATCTCTTCGCTCAACAGTCGGGGGGTCGTGGCAATTGGTCGTCCCGACCATGAGATCACCCGGAATGATATTGCCCGCGCGGTTGAAGCGGCGCAGGCGGTAGCGCTACCCACGCAGCGCGAGGTTATTCACGTCATTCCGCGCGCCTATGTGGTTGATGGGCACGAGGGCATTCGTGACCCGGTCGGGATGAGCGGCTATCGCCTCGAAGTTGAGACCCACATCGTCACCGGCGAGGTGATGGCGATCCAGAATTTGATCAAGAGCGTGCAGCGGGCCGGGGTGGAGATTGATGATCTGGTGCTGCAACCGCTGGCCTCGGGCGAGGCCGTGCTGACTGAGGAGGACAAAGATCGGGGCGTGATGTTGGTAGACATCGGCGGAGGCACCACCGATATTGCAATCTTTATTCAAGGAGGTATCTGGCACACAAGTGTCATCCCGGTAGGCGGGAATCATTTTACCAATGACCTTGTGTATGTCTTGCATACGCCCCACAACACGGCTGAGTATCTGAAATTACGTTATGGCAGCGCCATTGGTGACGATATGCAGGACGATACGCTCATCGAAGCCGATACGCTTATGGCGGGGGAACAACAAAAGATCAGCCATACGATGCTCAACCAGATTCTGCAGTCGCGGGCCGAGCAGATTGTCGAACTGCTCTACAACGAGATCCGGCGCAGTGGGTATGATGGCCTGTTGCCCGCCGGCATTGTGCTGACCGGGGGGTGTGCCCAACTGCCCCGCTTTGATGAGTTGATCCGCGAAATGCTCGGTATTCCCGTACGGGTGGGTGTGCCGACTGGTTTGACCGGCCTGGCGGACGCAATCGACAGTCCGCCCTATGCCACGGGCGTCGGGTTGTTACGCTGGGGCGCGCGTCACGGTCAGGCGATGGCAACCCTTACCCAGTCCGGCACGGCGGACCGGAACGGCGGCGGCTTGGGAAACGCATATGAGCGCGTGAAGAGTTGGCTGCGTGAGTTTTTACCATGATGACACAGGCAGCAAGCAGGGGGTAATGCCACCTTCTGATTATTGCTCTCTAACTACTGATTTTTGACTACTGATTTCTGAACTAAGGAGGATACGGCTTATGGTTGCATACAATAACGCAGATCTGACGCTGGAGAATTTTGCGCAGATCAAGGTTGTGGGCGTTGGTGGTGGCGGCAGCAATGCCATTGATCGGATGATCGCGGAGGGGGTCCAGGGTATTGATTTTATTACCGTTAATACGGATGCTCAGGCGTTGATGCATGCGCTCTCGCCCGTGCGCGTGCGCATCGGCGATAAGCTGACGCGCGGTCTGGGTAGCGGGGGCAACCCGGTAATCGGCCAGAAGGCCGCCGAGGAGAACCAGGAGGATCTCTACGAGCAACTCAAGGGCGCGGACATGGTCTTTATCGCGGCGGGTATGGGTGGTGGTACCGGTACGGGGGCATCCCCGATTATTGCCGGGGTGGCCCAGGATATCGGCGCGCTGACCGTTGGCGTGGTCACGCGGCCCTTCACCTTCGAGGGCAACCATCGCCGCAAGATGGCCGAGCAGGGCATTGAGCAACTGCGCCCGGTGGTCGATACACTGATCGTTATTCCCAATGATCGCCTGCTGCAAACCGCCAGCAAGAATACCTCGATGGTCGAAGCCTTCCAGATGGCCGACAGCGTGCTGCTCCACGGTATCCAGGGCATCTCCGACCTGATTACGCAGAGCGGTCTGATCAATGTTGACTTTGCCGACGTCAAGACGATTATGTCGCAGGCCGGCTCTGCGCTGATGGCTATTGGCCGTGGCTCGGGCGACAACCGCATGGTCGATGCCGTCAACCAGGCGATTGCCAGCCCCTTACTCGAGGTCAGCATCGACGGCGCAAAGGGTGTGCTCTTCAATGTGACGGGTGGCGAGGATCTGGGTATCCTGGAAGTCTATGAGGCCGCCGATATCGTGGCGAAGGCGGTTGACCCGGAAGCCAACATTATCGTCGGCGCGGTGATCGACCCAAACCACGCGCCGGGTGAGGTGCAGATTACGCTGATTGCGACGGGGTTCGACCTGACAAAACCTAATGTGCAGCGCAACCGTTCCTACCCGGCGGGTGCGTCACCGGCCGTTCCGCAGAATCAGCAACCGCAGCCGGCTCCTGTCCAGGCACAGCCACAGCCGCAGCCACAGCCGCAGCCACAGCCGCAGCCGCCCCGTCAGCCCCAGCCGAGCCGGGCTATGCCGAACTTTGGGAGCAGCGATGATCTGGACATCCCGCCCTTCCTGCGGAACCGCAACCGGGGGCGTTGACCTGACGGGTGTTACACAGTCCTGAGTTTGGAAGCGGATATCGCTTTCGGCAGAGTGAATGGGATTCTCTTTTTCACGGAAATTTTGCACAAGGTGCAAAATTTCCGTGAAAAAGAAAAGCGGGGTACCACGTTGCTACAGGCGAAGCTGATGTTCAGGTTTGTCACCATGCCGGAATAAGCTGCACCGCGTAACTCATGTAAACTAACACGACTTACGCGGTCACAAACCCGAAAGGAAATTTCGCCTCCGGCAGGGCGGAAGAAACCGGATCTTTTTCACAAAAAAATCACTTTGTGAATTTTTTTGTGAAAAAGAAAAAACGTACCATGCTGCCGCAGGCGAAGCGGGCTTCCATCGGGTGAAACGTCCGGTTTGCATGTCAACTGCGTAACTCATGTAAACTAACAGGAGTTACGCGGTCACTGACCTGGAAGGAAATTTCGCCTCCGGCAGGGCGAAAGATCCGGTTCTTTTTCACAAAATGTTGCTCACAGAGCAACATTTTGTGAAAAAGAATAAAACAGTACCATGCTGCCGCAGGCGAACCTGGCTTTCATCGGGTCAAACGTGCAGTTTGAATACTCACCGCGTAACTCCTGTAAACTAGTTGTTATCGTTTTCTTGACAAACAGTTCAGTGTGATTATAATTTACTTCCCTTTACAAAGGGGAGGGGGCAAAGCCCTCTCCCCTTTGTTGCCCTACGGCGTTCGTACGATGTTGCGCCGTAGTAAGCAGACGAAGGGAGTGTAAACTATTTCTGTTCTTGTATTGTTGGAAGATGAGGTTAGTGTGCCTGAGTAGTGGAGCCCCCTATGAAACCACGCCGCTGGTACAGCAGTCCGGAAGTCAACCCTACCCCGCAGTTACCGCCGGTGTGTCCCAACGTTTGCCAGTTACATCTGCGCTACACCGGCAAAATTCGCGTCGAGCACGGCCCGGTCCTCAAACAGAGACCGGGCCGCGCTTTTTGAGTTGACAACCCTCCCCGGTAGCCGTACCATGCATTAACGAAGAGTTAAATTGGCCCATACTATCCTGTTGCGGTGAAAGGTATGCGATGACGGCAGCGAGCGGTGCGCTCCCGCGCTTACCCGGGCGTGTGAGCATTCGCGAAGTGGGGCCGCGTGATGGTCTGCAGAACGAAGCGATCATCCTGGCAACGGACGATAAGCTACGCCTGATCAATGCACTGGCGGCCACCGGCCTGACCCGGATCGAGGTCGGGGCGTTTGTGCATCCCCAGCGTGTCCCGCAGATGGCCGACACCGCCACGGTCTGCGCCCGCCTGCCGCGCCGTTCGGGTATTACCTACAGTGTGATTGCGCCCAATGTCACGGGTGCGCGCCGCGCACTGGATGCCGGTATTGATAGTGTGGAGGTCTTCCTCAGCGCCGGCGAAAGCCATAACCAGCGCAATCTCAATATGGATATCGCCCAGTCGTTACGCGCCATCACCGCAATGGCGGCGCTCTTGCGTGAGGCCGGGCAACCCTTTCAGGCGACACTGTCGGTAGCCTTTGGCTGCCCCTTCGAGGGCGCTGTGCCGCTGGAACGGGTGCTGGGGTTGTGTGGGCATCTGCTGGATGTGGGAATTGAGCAACTGACACTGGCCGATACCGCCGGCATGGCCCATCCCCGGTTGATCCAGCAGATCGGGCGGGCGTTTCATGAACGCTTCCCACGTCACCCGCTGCGCCTGCATCTGCATAATGCGCGCGGCGCGGGGTTAGCCAATGTGCCGGCGGCCCTGCAGATCGGTATCACCGCTTTTGACAGCAGCATCGGTGGGATCGGTGGCTGCCCGTTTGCGCCCGGCGCGCCCGGCAATCTCTGCACCGAAGATCTGGTGCATATGCTGCATGAAATGGACATTGACACGGGAATAGAACTCCATGCGCTGATGGACTGCGCCCGCATGCTGGAGCATCTGCTTGGCCGCGAAGTGCCGGGCCAGACGATCAAGGCGGGAGTGTATAAGCATCTTATGGGGTAGCCGGCACCCGGACCCATGCACATCGGCAAAGCCAGGCGCAGGTTGCTGCCCGATTGTTCGGAACCTGCCCGGTTTGATCTTGACGAAACGGCCTGATCACAATTATTGTTATGGCAGGATCTTACGAGTAGTGTTAGTAGAAGCAGGTGCAGCTATGACTGTCCTCCCACCACTCCGCTTCGCTGTATGTATTGAGACGATCTTTCGTGATATGCCCTTCGAGCAGCGGCTTGAGCATATTATGGCCCAGGGGTTTTCGGCGTTCGAGTTCTGGCAGCGCGATGGCAAGGATATGAACATCACGCTGGCGCTGAAAATGGCCCTGCGGCTTGATCTCTGCGCCTTCGTGGGCAGCACCGCTCCGCTGACCGATCCCGCCCAGCGCTCCAAATTCCTCGATGATATTACCCGGGCCGCCGGCCTGTCCGTCGATATGTCCTGCGAAAACCTGATCGTCTACAGCGGCCCCGCCATGCGCAATGTGCCGCGCATCCGGCAGC
Source organism: Chloroflexaceae bacterium (assembly GCA_034437035.1). Taxonomy (GTDB): domain Bacteria; phylum Chloroflexota; class Chloroflexia; order Chloroflexales; family Chloroflexaceae; genus CAKZQX01. The sequence continues at coordinate 8,023 of DAOTUI010000198.1, read as the reverse complement.
GCGAGAGCATCATCGAGGGACTGCGCGAGGCTGCCCCGATTGCCGCCGATGCCGATGTGCGACTGGTGCTGGAGCCGCTTAACCGTATTGATCACCCGGAGAATTTCCTCTACTCCTCCGATGAGGGTTTTGAGATCATTCGTGCAGTTGATAGTCCGCATGTGCGTCTGCTCTTTAATATCTACCATCAGCAGATTAGCGAGGGGAATCTGAGCATGCGTCTCTGCGAGAACATAAACCTGATTGGTCATGTGCATGTGGCGGATGTGCCGGGCCGCCATGAGCCCGGCACCGGTGAGATCAACTACGAGCATATCTTTGGCCTGCTGCGTGAGCAGGGCTACCGTGGCTATGTCGGCCTGGAGTATATTCCCCTGGTCGACTCGGGGGCCGGCCTGCGCGCCGTTCGCGCAATGAGCCAGTGACGATGTAAGCCCCGGTCAGGGATTTGCGGTGCTCTCCGGCTGACTCCCGGCAATCGGCTCGCGCGGCATTCGCCGGGGGTGCGACTGGCGTCCCGGCAGGGTCAGTGCCGGCAGCGCTGCTATCCCGCCACACCAGGCAACCACCTGCATCACTGTCGGCAGGCTATACCAGTCCGCCGCGATGCCGACAAGCCACGCGCCAAATGCTCCCGACGCAAAACCAGCGCCACCATATAGAAGAAGAGTGCCGGCCAGGCCACCCCAAAGCTTGCCGGTAGCATGGCCCGGTCAGGCATGCGATCCGCCAGCCGGCCAGACAGCGGCTGCGAAAGGGCATTCATTAGCAGGTAGAGGGTCAGGGCAAAACCAATCTGCGCATTGGACAGCAGCAGCGGCCCGGCCAGCACCGTCAGTAGTACCGCCCCCAGGCTGTTCAGGGTATCCACCGCAAAATGGCTGCCAACCACGGTAAGATAAAGCCGACTTCGTAACATCTATTTCTCCTACTACGGACTAAGACTTGCGTTCAAACAGCACCTTTCCCCCAATAATCGTCATATCCACTGTGACCGTGTGTAGATCTTCCGGGCGGATTGCAAAGGGATCAACCGCGAGAATCGCCATGTCGGCCAGCATGCCGGGCGCAAGCATCCCCTTGCTGCCGGCCTCCCCACTTGCCACGGCGGGACCGATACAGCAGGCATGCAGCGTATCCGCCAGGCTCAACCGCTGCTCAGGATGCCAACCCTCCTCCGGTGTGCTATCGATGCGCTGCCGTGTCACGGCCGCATGAATGCCCTGCCAGGGATTGAGCGGCTCGACCGGCGCATCCGAGCCGAAGGCCAGCACTGTTCCCGCGGATTTGAGCGCCTGCCAGGCATAGGCCGTTTTGCAGCGCGTCCCCCAGAGCCGTTCCGCTACCTGCATATCGCTGGTGGCATGCGCCGGCTGCATCGAAGCCACAACTCCCAACCGGGCGAACCGCCCGATATCCTCGGGATGCAGCACCTGGGCATGCTCGATGCGATTGGGCAGCGCCGGAGAACTGAGAACCGGCTGCGTGTTCTTTGCACGTTCAATCGCGTCGAGCACTTTGCGATTTGCCGCATCGCCAATTGCATGCACCACAACACTGATCCCCCCGGCGTAGGCCCGCCGGATCAGCGTATTTAACTCTGCTTCCGGGAACATGGCGATACCCCGGCCGGCGCGCCCGGTGTAGGGTTCGAGCATCTCGGCCGTTTCGGAGCCGAGCGAGCCGTCGGCAAAGATCTTCAGTCCCCCAATGCGCAGCCAGTGATCCCCCAGCCCGCTGCGCAGTCCCAGTGCCAGGGCCGCATCCAGATCCGGGTAGGCCAGATGGGCCAGACAGCGCAACTGCAACTCGTCCTGGTTGTAGAGGATCTGCAGATCGTTCAGAGTTTCGCGACCATCGCTGCTGATCGGGCTGGGCGGAATATGCAGACTGGTCAGGCCATAGCTCAACGCTTCAGCCTGGGCCAGCCGCAGCACCTTCAGCCGCTCTGCGGGGGTGGGTGTGGGAACAACGCGGCGTACAAGCTCTTGCGCGCCCTCCAGCAGGATGCCGGTTGCGTGTCCCTGCGGATCGCGTTGAATAATGCCATCAGGTGGATCGGGGGTTGTGTCGTCAATCCCGGCCAGGGCCAGCGCCTGGCTATTTACCCAGATCGAATGCCCATCCCGGCGGACCAGCATCGCCGGATGGTCCGGACAGACCCGGTCCAGGTCATTGCGGGTGGGCCAGCGCCCCGCCCAGCGCCCATGGTTCCAGCCACCGCCCTGCAACCAGGCTCCCGGCGGTAGGGTTGCCACCTTCGCGGCAATATGTTCCAGGGCCACCTCCAGGGTTGGCGCGCTACTCAGACGCACGCGCTGTAGCGCAAACCCATGCCAGGTGAAATGCACATGCGCATCCGTCAGACCGGGAATCATCGCCCGCCCCGCCAGGTCAATCTCTATGTTTGTGCGACCAGTTGCGGCGCGGACCGCGTGCAGGTCGCCCACAGCCAGTATGCGGTCATCACGGATGGCGAGTGCTGTCGCATGTGGTTGCGCCGGATTGAGCGTGTAAATCGATCCATTGTAGAGTAGAAGTTTTGTCATAGAAATTCTATACAAAAAGATAAGCGAAAACAGGCGGAATGACAGCAGCGCCCCCTGTTTTCGCTCACCTCCAGCGCGTAGGACACGGTACGCCGGATCGTACGTTGCCCCTGCATATTTGTCAACAGTGCCTTAAAGATGGTATGATGACACGTGGCAAAAAACGACGGGTCATCATAAACGAGTGTGGGGAAAAGGAATGACAACAACAACCCTCTATCTCATCCGTCACGGTGAGACCGACTGGAACCTGAGTGGTCACTGGCAGGGGCACGCCGACGTACCGTTGAATGCTGTCGGAAAACGACAGGCTGATTTACTGGCGCAGCGCCTGCGGCGGGAGCGAACCCGCTTTAATGTGCTCTACAGCAGTGATCTGGCGCGCGCTTACCAGACCGCCTGGGTCATTAGCGAGGCGGTTGGGGTACCGGTTGAGATGCTGCCCGCGCTACGCGAGATCGACCTGGGCATCTGGAGCGGGTTGACCCGTGAGCAGATCAGAGCGCGCCACCCCGTCGAGTTTGCACTGCTGGAACAGGGGCAGGATGTGCCCCGAGGTGGGGCCGAGACGCTCGCCGCACTCCGCCGCCGGGTTGTTGAGGTCATCGAAGCGATGATGGCACAGCATTCGGGCGAAACCCTGGCCTTTGTTACGCATGGTGGTCCGGTGCGGATGTTTATTGCCCACGCAAGTGGGGTGGCCGATGCAAACCGTATGCCGTTTCATCACATCGGCAATACATCTATCACAGTTGTGCGTCATAGTGCGGCCGGTTGGCAGATTGTGAAACGCAATGACATGGATCATGTAAAGGATCAGCCCCAGGCTCCTGATCTGATGTCAGCCCCGCCCGATGACGCCGAGTTACCACAGGAGTGGAATCCCTAGAGATGGATGCGCATTACACCGTAGATACACCCGAGAACGTTACATTTGCGTACGATGTCGCCGGGATTGGCTCGCGCTTTCTGGCAGCGATTGTGGATACACTGTTGATTTTGCTGATCCAGGTGGTGATCTTTACCCTATTCTTCATTGTGCTGACCCAGGTTGACCTGTTTGATACTGGTGGTGCAGTGACCAGTATTATTACGGCTATTCTGGTTCTGCTCTCCTTTGTCTTTCTGTGGGGCTACTATATTTTGTTTGAACTGATCTGGAGTGGTCAGACTCCCGGTAAGCGTACCGTGGGCCTGCGCGTGGTGCGCGAGGGCGGCCGCCCGATTACCTTTGTCTCCTCCGCGATTCGTAACCTGATCCGCGTTATCGACTTTCTGCCCGGCTTCTACGGCCTGGGGGTGATGGTGATGTTTATCGACCAGCGCGCCCGCCGGCTGGGGGATCTGGCGGCCGGAACGCTGGTGGTCAAGGAGCGGGGTACAGTATCGCTGGAGAGTCTGACCCGCCAGGCCGATCCATTGCCGACAGCGCAGCCGGAACATGGCGAGCCGGTGCAACTGCAACTCCCCAATCTGCATCTGATTACCGAGAAGGACTATACCCTGGTTCAAGAGTTTCTGCGCCGCCGGAGCGAACTGGGCCGTGATAGTCGCATTCGGCTGGGGACACAACTGGCCGAGAATTTGCGTGCGCGGATGGGTATTCCATCGGATAGCTACCATGAACCCTTCCTGGAATACCTGGTTTATGAGTATCGCATCAGCCGCCGGCAGGAAGCGCTGTAACGTTCAAACGTTCAAACGTTCAAACGTTTAACGGCTCTGGCAACCGGAGGCCGAGGCGCTGCCGGCACTCAATCGCCCCGCGTTGCCGGCGCTAGATTGGGCAAACCCGCATCCGGCAGCCGGACCAGACCATCCCCCAGGCGATTGTCCAGGTTGTACAGGGGACAACCGGCGAATAGCGTGAACGCCTGCTCGCAGAGTTGCTCCTGTTGTGTACTGATGAGGAGATAGCAACGATGGCCGAACAGATTATTACCCGAGACTACGGGTTGCCCGAAACCCCAATGATGCGCAAACTGCGCGAGCAGGGGCGCGCAGAAGGCCGGGAAGAAATGTTGCTCCGGTTGCTAGTCCGGCGATGTGGTCCGCTGGATGCTGCCACAACCGCCCGGGTGCAGCAACTTGACGCTGTCCGCTTGCTGAAACTGGCGGATGTGCTGCTGGACTTCACCAGTGCGAGTGACCTGGAGCAGTGGCTTGCAACATACGCACCCTCTGACCAGGGGTAATTTGGACAGGGTTTCGCACTACTCAGGGTGAAACCCTGTCCAGGCATTCAGCCCATATCGTGCCTCTACTGGATTATTTGTGTCTTAGTCAGGTTCGGCAACCGGCGGAACCAATTATTCTGCCGTCGGGCAAAGGCGTGAGTATCATATTTGAGGCGCTGCACACACTCCTGCAGCGTGGCTGTGCCTGCAAAGTAGGGGCGAAACTGAATGTAGCCCAGACTCGACATGGCCGGCATCTCCCAGGTGTAGCCCATTTCAAGCAGCATGCGTACCTCGCGCAACAATCCTGCTTCCATCATTGAATCGATCCGCGCATCGATCCGCCGGTAGAGTTCCTCGCGCGGCAGGTGTAGCCAGAGTGTTTCGATACGGTATGGTGGCGGTTCCTGCGTCTGCTGGGCTGAGATTGGCTGCCCCGTCATCGCGTATACCTCCAGTGCGCGGATGATGCGCCGCACATTATCCGGCCCGGTCGTAGCTGCCGCCTGTGGATCAACGGCGGTCAGGCGCGCATGCAGCACTGCCGCGCCATGCTCCTGCGCCTCTGCCTCGAGTGCTGCCCGTAGCTCCGGTTGGGGGGGCACCCGTGGAATACGCCAGCCCTGCAACACTGCCGCGAGATATTGCCCCGTTCCCCCGACCAGCAACGGTATCCGCCCCCGCGCGGCAATATCGGCAAGTGCTGCTGTCGCCAGATCCTGGTAGGTTGCCAGCGAAAAGGGCTCATCGGGATTAATTACATCAATCAGATGATGTGGTACCCGCGCCTGCTGCTCTGGAGATGCTTTGGCCGTGCCGATATCCATAAAGCGGTAGACCTGGCGTGAGTCCGCCGACACGATTTCGCCGTCCAGATGCTGCGCTTTCCTGAGCGCCAGTTCCGTCTTGCCCACCGCCGTTGGCCCAACAATCGCAATCAGGGGAGGAAACTCCGGCATAGCGTTGCGCTGCATGCGGGAGTGTTGAACTTCCCACATGTGACATACTCCTTTCAGATGGTCAGATCGCTGTGAACGGGAACATTTGTCTGCGTCGGCCCGGACTAGATCGCCAGGGTCTTCACTTTCATGACGCATTGCATTATAATTGGAATAACTCCATAGTCGTACGCTGTAGACGAATAAATGACAGGAGTTACGCGGTGCAGCCTATTTTGGTCTGTTGACCGCCCCAAAAGCCGGATTCGCCTGCGGCAGCGTGTACTCTTGTTTCTTGTTCACAAAAAAATTCACAACGTGAATTTTTTTGTGAACAAGATCTGGTCGGTTACGCCTGGCCGGAGGCTGACATACCTTCCAGGTCGGTGACCGCGTAACTCGTGTAAATGATGGACAATAGAACGATGGGGGTGGCTAATGAACGGCACACAAACAATTAAGCGCGTACTGCGCCGGGCGACTGGTAGGGATCGGCCCAAACCCATAGTGCCGGTACCCCGGCCGGACTATGAGGTAGCGGTAGCGGTACCGGAAACCGAACCACTGGCCCCGGTTACGCTCAAACTGCGTGATGGTCGGCGGCTCAAGGTGCGCCACATCTGCCCCGAAGATGCTGACCGGCTGGTTGAACTCTTCTGGCAGCTCTCCTCCGACACCCGCTGGCGCCGGTTTTTTGTTCCTCTCGATAATGTTGATCCCGATCTGGTGCGCCGCACCGCACGGCGCATGGCAGCAATTGATCGGCAGCGGGAAGTAGCGCTGGTCGCCGTAACATCCGCAGCCGGCCACGAAGATATCGTCGCTGTTGCGCGCTTCGCCTGCCAGAACGCCGCTGATAAGACTGCTGAAGGCGCAATTGTTGTGCGCGATGATTACCAGGGCGTGGGACTGGGTTCGCATCTCTTGCATCGGTTGATCCGGGCAGCCAGGATGCACGACCTGCGGGCAATGTCCATCTTCACCCAGGGTGACAATCCCGCTATCCTGACCATTGTACGGCGCATGGATATTCCCTACACCAGCAGTTTTGCCGCAGGCGTCTACGAGATAACACTACATCTAGTAGGATAATTGAATAGTGTGAATTATGCAAGGGAATTTATGCAGATCTCAGGCTTCAAAATAATGCTGTTCGGACTTATCGTGATGCTATTCGGCGGGTTACTGCATCTGGGTATCTTCCAGAGTTTCGGCGGCATCCCGGTGATCATTGGCCTGGGGGTGGGACTGGTTAGCCTGATCTACCGGGAGCCGCAGTAATGAAGTTGCGCAACAGCACTCACTCGGCGGTAATCGCTACTTCCCCCAGATCAACCCGCGTCAGCACCGCGCCGGTCGTCGGGTCAAACGCTCCGCCGACAAGTCGGTATGTGCCGGGGGCCAGATCGGCCGCCAGGGGCAGCATGGCCCGGTCGAGGAGCGGTTCATTTGCAACCCGGGGTTCGAGAAGCCGCCCGTCTGCCGGTGGTGCGCAGCAGTCCCCGCCCATGCAGCAGCAGGGCATGCGCGTTCTCGATCTGCGCGGGCCAGAGAAACGCGGCATAGGGAATCTCGATGGCAATGATCACAGCCGGCACAACTAGCCCAGGCAGGCGGCGCAACTGCACCAGCAGATGCCTGGGATATACCGGGTACCAGGCCGCGTAGGGCAAAAAGACCAGGAAGAAGGGCAGGCGATATCGCTCTTCGTAGTGTGTAATGCCGACCGTAAGCATAAAGCAGAGCGCCGGCGCAAGTATAACGACCCGGTAGCGGTTGGCGGCAACCGCGCTATGCGGCGCAAAGATCAGCCCGCCTTGCCGGAAGCTCAATGCTCTTCTGCGTCAGTGACAGGAGTTACGCGGTTGCTCACCCAGGCGGTTGCTCACCCAAAAGGAAATTTCGCCTCCGGCAGGGCGGAAGATTCCATCAGGACGTACGCAGTTCTCCATCTGGCGATGTATTTCGCCTCCGGCAGGGCGGAACAGACCACCTTTTTCCCGAAATTTTTGCATGTCATGCAGAAATTTCGGGAAAAGATACTAGCGTCCCTTGCTGCCGCAGGCGAATCGGGCTTCCATCGGGTGAAACGCCCGGTTTGCCCGTCCACCGCGTACGTCCTGCAGGGCAATTGCATTTAAAGCGCCATGGAGCATGCCGTTCTGAAGCACACGCTCTCTGCATTCATGTGATGAAACGGCATTCGCTTCACCGCTATGGTTGCTTTTACTGACACGACTTACGCGGTTGCTCACCCGAAAGGAAATTTCGCCTCCGGCAGGGCGGAAGATTCCATTCTTTTTCACAAAAATTTTGCACTTCGTGCAAAATTTTTGTGAAAAAGATCAAAAAGTACCAT
>DAOTUI010000197.1:0-83161 GCA_034437035.1 Chloroflexaceae bacterium | reverse complement strand
CCATAAGAAACCCGCACCGGTCGGAAATCTCCTAACCTCTTATGTTGCTGTTCATTCGGTAGGGAGGTATACTGGAGAGGCGGTTGGCATAACCATTAGGAGACGCCAGGGTATGACTGTTTACGTACGTGCCCCAGAACTCCGCATCGTTGATCACGACGACGATACCGTCCTCAGCCTTGCACCCATTCAGGGACTCTGGACTGAGGAGCAGTATCTGGCGATGACGGATCACAGCACCCGCCTGCTGGAGTTTGACAACGGATATATCGAGGTGCTACCGATGCCTATCCCTGAGCACCAGAAGATTCTGGCGTTGCTCTATGAGCTATTTGTTGCCTTTGTACGACCACGGGGCGGCATTACGCTCTTTTCACCGCTGCGGGTGCAGATTCGTCCGCGCAAGTTCCGCGAACCCGATCTGGTAGTCTTGCGGGATGCGAACGATCCCCGTCAGCAGAAACGATACTGGCTAGGGGTTGATCTTGCTGTCGAGATCGTGAGCGACGATGATCCTGAGCGCGACACCAGGGTCAAGCGGGCCGACTATGCTGAGGCCGGTATCCCTGAATATTGGATCGTGAACCCCCGCGACGATACGATCACGGTCCTTGTGCTGGAAGGCGATACATACACGGAGTATGGGGTGTTTCGCCGCGGCGAGTGCGCTGCCTCACGACTCTTGACCGGGTTCAACGTAGATGTCGCCACAGTGTTTGATGCAAAGTAAGGATGGGCAAACCTTTGCGCCGAGCGTGATCCGGCAAGGCCGGTACAATGCATTTTTCATCCGGACATCAACGAGCGGGAGTCCCGGCTTATGAACGTTGAAAAATAGTCGGATAGAGCGTGTGGCCGGATGGCATGCACCATCGTACGGCTCGGACTTTGGAGTCCCGGCTTCAGCCGGTGTGCAGCCGTTCACCGGCTGAAGCCGGGACTCCTGGAGCAATGTCTGGATTAACGTTTCAAACTGCATCAGCCGGATCAGGCGTTCCCGGCAGTATGCCGCTGTCCCGGCAGGCATACACCGGCTAAAGCCGGGACTCCCGGACATTTCATGTTCGTACGCCCAACCGTGGTAGAATAGGCTGCACACAACAGTGTTACAGCGTAAACACATGCCACGGGAATGCCGGTGACAGCCAATCTCTTTGACCGTATTCCGACAACCTTTTTTAACCCGCTGGCGGCCCAGGGCGCGCCGGTCTATGCCGCCGTGCTGCTCTGCCTGTTTGCCGAAACCCAGCGCCACCAGCAGCCGCTCTCGCGCGAACTGGCGGTCAACCTGGTCGCGGATATCCTGGCGGACATGGCCGATACGCCCACGCTGGATAGCGACAGCGCCCCGGAAGCGGCCTTGCTTGCGGAGCAACCCGCCGCCGATGATCTGCCGGCGCGCGCCGGCGGTGTGCTGCGCTACCTGACGGCATGCGGCTGGCTGCGGGTCGAAACCCAGGGCGATTTTACGATTGCCTACACCATGCCCGCGCATGCCTTTCGCCTGCTGAGTGTGCTGCAGGAACTGGCAAGCAACGAGCCGCCCCGCCTGCGCGGGATGATCTGCGCGATCCATGATCTGCTGCAGGCCGCGCGCCAGGAGAACGGCGACTATGTGCGGCTACGCGAGGCGCACTACCAGACGCGCTACCTGCTGCAGGCGCTCAAGGAGTTGCAGCACAATATCGGCGAGCACATCCAGCAGGTGCTGGAGCAGTTGCAGGCACGCGACGTGCTGGAGCAGGTCTTCACCAGCTACCGCGACCAGATTGTCGATCATGCCTACCACCAGTTGCGCACCACCGATCATGTCTCCCGCTTTCGCCCCGGCATTCTGAATGCGCTGGGCAGCCTGGACGATGCCGAACAGGTTGAGCACCTGGCGCAGCAGATGCGCATGCGCGGCGAGGTCGAGAGCGTGGCGGAGGCGGTTGATCTGTTGAGCGCCAGTATCCGCGAGGTGCGCGACCATTTCGAGTGGCTGGATCGGCTGCTGACCACGATTGACACGCGCCATAGCCAGTTTGTTGACTCAGCCGTGCGCAGCGTGGAGCATCAACTGACCGCTAGCAGCACCACGAGTGGGCAACTACATGCGCTGATCAGCCATCTGCTGACCGAGGTGCCGGGCCGCACGGGTGCGCCGCTGCCGGGGGAGTATGATCCGCTGGTGTCGCTCTTTGCGCTGGAGTTGATCGACGCCGACTCACTTGCGCCGCCCACCCGCGCCGCTGTGCCCTTTACCCCGGAGCCGGTCGCGCCGACACCGCCCTCCGAGGAGCAGATCCGCGCCGCGCATGCCTACACGCTCCAGCAGATGAACCGGGCGATCAGCCGCGAGCGGGTGCGGCGCTACGCCGCCGGCTTGCTACGCGACCGGGACGAGTTGCCCGCCGCCGAACTGCCCCTCACCAGCCCCGACGATCTGCCGCTGCTGATCTACCTGCGCAGCTATGGTGACGGCTCGCTGGGCTACCGCGTCGATGAGGCTCCGGACGGCGGATGGATCGAGCGCGCCGGGGTGGGGTTTCGGGCGTTTGTGCTGCGGCGGGTGTAGACAGCATGAATTTCCTACCTGGATAACTATCTGGTATCATACAGGAATGAGCCTGACAGATTTTGCCGAAGCCTACAGCCAGTTGACCCCCGGCGAGCAGCAGCAGTTCAGTGATGCTGTGCGGCGGCTGCTCAGTGATGGCCTGATCTGGCGCGAGGATGAGCAGGACCGGCGGGCCTACAACTTTCTGGTGCGGCGGCGCGAACTGGTGGCCGACTATCTGGCCGTGGGCGGATGGGAACTGCGCTACGATGAGCGCATCGCCGTATTTCAGGTGGTGCATCGGGAGGGCGCACATCGGCGGCGGCTCAACCGCGATACCACAATCTGGCTGCTGCTCCTGCGGCTGGTCTATGCCGAGAAACGCGAGCGGGTCGAGGTCAGCCTGACGCGCTACCCGACGATCAGCGTGGAAGAGCTCTACACGCGCTACACCGAGTTCCTGCCGGGGCAGGCGGTCAAGAAGAAGACCAGTCTGGAGGAGGCGCTCCGCACACTGCAGAGCCTCAAGCTGATCCGGGCCGGTGGGGGTGGCACCCTCCGCGCCGGCGACGGCGATAAGCTGATCGAACTGCTGCCCACGCTGGAGGTGGTGGTGCCCTCGCAGGCCATCGGCGAGATTGCCGAGCAGTTGCAGGCGTACGACCGCTCGCGGGCGCGCAGCGCGGGCGCGGATAGTGATGACGACACGGATGAAGATGAGGCATAACCGATGCTCTCCCTCTCACATATTTTCTTGCACAATTGGCACCGCTTCACCCATCATCTGATTTCGGTGCAGGATAGCCTCTACTTTGCAGGTCACAACGGATCGGGCAAATCCTCCGTGCTGGATGCCATCCAGACGGTACTGATTGCCAACCAGACGCGGGTGCGCTTCAACAGTTCGGCCCAGGATCGTTCACAGCGCACGCTCGACAGTTATGTGCGCGGTAAGATTGGCGAGGGCCGCTGGCTGCGTCCCGGCAACACGGTGGCCTATATCGCCCTGGAATTTACCGACAGTGAGAATGGCAGTCAGCTTACCATCGGCGCATGCATCGAGGCGGGTGAGAGCAAGACCACCGAGCGTACGTTTTTTATTATCACCGATGCGCTGAATACTGATCTGTTTATTCAGGAGGGGCGACCGCTGCCGCGCCGCGAGTTGCGGCAGACCCTGCGCAACCGGCGCAAGGCGCGCTTCTTCGATCAGGTGCTCGAATATCAGACCGAACTGCTCAACAGCCTGGGCGGGCTGAACGAGCGCTTCTTTGATCTGTTTATCCGGGCGCTGACCTTTCAGCCGATGCGCAACATCCGCGAGTTTGTCGAGCGCTGGCTGCTGGAGGAGCGCCCGCTGGATGTGGAGACCCTCCAGCGGGTGGTGGAACGGCTGGAGCAACTGCGCGTAACCGCCCACCAGGTTGAGGAGAAGCTCTACCGGCTGGAAGCGGTTGAGCAGCACCGTAGCGAAGCGCGCCGCCTGCAGACCCGCCACAACGAGTACACGCTGCTGATTGCGCTGCTCACCGCCGAGGCAGCCCGCCGGCAGGTTGCCGCGCTGCAGGAGCAGATCAATGCTACGCAGCAGGAACTGACCACGCACCAGACCGATCTTGCCGGCACCCAGACCGCCCTCGAAAACACGCGCCAGGCGCTGCTTGATGTGCAGGTGCAACTGCGCCAGTCGGATGTGGTGCAGCGGCAGGCCGACCTGGAGCGCCAGATCCGCGCCGCCACCCAGGAGGCCAACACCATCCGCGCCCGCTGGACGGCGCTGCTGGCGGATCTGCAGCGCGAGGCGGCCGCCCTCCAGCCGCTGCCGGCCGGCACTGGCGATGCGGAAGGTCCGATTACCGCCGAAGAGCGGCAGGCGCTGACGACGTTTCAGGCGACCGTCGTAGTGCTGAACGCCGACACGCCCCCGCCGGAAGCGCTCCCTGCGCAGATTGACGCGACGATCACCGCCCTGGATACGGCCGCCGAACGCAACAATCAGGTGTTGTACGACCTGCAGGCGCAACTGCGTGAACTGCGCACCCGCCAGACCGAACTGACGCAGCGGCTGGCGCAGTTGCGCACGGGCCAGAAACCCTACCCCCGCGCCGTCGAGCAGTTGCGCGATCTACTGGAGCCGATTATCGGGCAGCGCCCGCCGCTGCTGTGTGATTTGCTGGAGGTGCCCGACGAGCACTGGCAGAACGCGGTTGAGGCCATGCTAGGGCCGCGCCGCTTTCATATCATCGTGCCGCCACGCAACTTTCTCGCCGCCCTGCGCGAACTGGACCGGGCGCGCGCCGAGGAGCGGCTCTACGATGTGGGCCTGATCGACCTGGAAAGAGCCGCGCAGGAGGGCCGCCGGGCGCAACCCGGCGCGCTGGCGGAACAGGTGCAGCCCCGGGCCGACGCGCTACGGCCCTACATCAACACCGTGCTGGGCAATATTATCTGCTGCGGCAGTGTGGACGAGCTACGCACCTACCGCCGGTCAATTACCGCCGATGTGGTGCTCTACAGCGAGTGGACCGTGCGCGCGCTACGACCCGACAGCTTCACCCCACGCTATATCGGGCGGCGCGCGCAGCAGTCGCAGATTGCCGAGACCCGGCGCGAACTGGAGGAGGTAGCGGCGCTGATCGCCGGCCTCGATCCGCAGGCGCGCGATCAGCAGGCGCTGGTCGGCCTCCTCAGCCGGGGGCGGACGCTCTCCAACCTACGGCAGCGGCTGGATGTGCCGCTTGACGAACATCCGCTGCGGCAGCAGATCGCCGGCCGGCAGGCCGAGATTGCCGCACTCGACCTGAGCGGCGTGGCCGAACTTGAGCGCGAAGCGCAGCGGCTCCAGGGGATCGTCGCGCAGGAGGTAGAGCGTGAACGTCACCTGCACCAGCAGATCGGACGGCTGGAAACCCGCCTGCAGTCGTTGACCGAGCAGCAGCGGGAAGCCGAGCGCGAACGCACCGAGCGCGAACGGCATGCCGCCACCGAGCGCGAACAGTTGTCGGAAGCGGTCGCCGCCGCAGAAGAACTCTTCGCCGAGCGCACTGCTCAGGCCGACCTGGCCGAGAGCATCCGCAACACCGAGACGGCCACCCAGCGCTTTGCCACCCAGTTCCAGAATGAACTGACCCGGCTGAATGATGCGGCCCTGGCCTACAACTTTAGCTATCAGTTCAGCGCACTGCCCAAAAACCTGGACGAACCGCGCTACCGGGAAGAGCTGGAGCGGCTGCAGGCCACGGAGCTGCCGCGCTACAAAGAGCAGATCGAGCAGGCCCAGCGCGAAGCCGAAGAAGAGCTGCGCGAGCATGTGCTGCACCGTTTGCGTGAGCATACTCTGCTGGCGCGGCAGGAGCTTGACCGCATCAACGATGCGCTGAGCCGGCTGCAGTTCCATGGCGAACGCTACCGCTTCAAAGCCCAACCCGCCGACGAGGTACGCGAGTACTACGACCTGATCAACGATGCGCAGTTGCTGGGCACGGCGGGATCGCTCTTTAAGAGCGAATTCTACACCAACCACAAAGCCACCTTTGACCGCTTTTACGAACTGCTGACGCGCACTCCCCGTAGCGATGGCGAGCGCGAAGAGCAGCGCCGGCTGACCGACTACCGCAGCTACCTGAGCTACGATATCGACGTAACCCACGCCGACGGTAGCTCCTCGCGCCTGAGCCGGATCATGGGCCAGACCTCCGGCGGCGAAACCCAGACGCCCTTCTATGTCACCATCGCCGCATCGTTTGCGCAGTTGTACCATATCAATGAGCGCCACCAGCGCCCGACGATCCGCCTGGTGGCCTTTGACGAGGCCTTTTCCAAAATGGATCAGGACCGCATCGGCGCAACGCTGGCGCTACTCCAGAGTTTTGGTCTGCAGATTATCACCGCCACGCCGCTGGAGCGCTGCGAATATCTGGTACCGCGCATCTGCACCAACCTGGTGCTGACCGCCGTGGGCGATACGGTGCTGATCGAGCCCTACCGCAACTATGCCGCCCGCCTGGAAGCCTTTGCCACCGACGGCACCGACAATGGTACCACCGCCGATATCGCCGCCGCCGGCATGACGGGCGAAGGGTGATCGGCATTGTATCGGAAGGACGTCCTGTTTCGCCGCTACTGGTCTGTCTGAACGGACGGTGGCATGACGCAGGCATAGGACAAACCGACCGGGGGCACTTTCCGGATCGGCAACTACATGACACGCGTTACGCGGTCGGTTTCAAACCAGGTGTTCACCGAGATGAACAGCCCGATTCGCCTCCGGCAGGGCGGAAGAAGCCATTCCTTTTTCACGAATATTTGGCTCGGAGAGCCAAATATTCGTGAAAAAGATAGAACAGTACCATGCTGCCGCAGGCGAAGCTGACGTTTGGGTCGGTCACCAGACCGAAATAAGCTGCACCGCGTAACGCGTGTTATACGACACGCGTTACGCGGTGGGTCGGCAAACTGGGCGTTTGCGCCCGGTAGTGGCCCGATTCGCCTGCGGCAGCATGGTACTTTTTCTTTGTTCACAAAAAGTTGCACAAAGTGCAACTTTTTTGTGAACAAAGATAGAATCTTCCGCCCTGCCGGAGGCGATATCCGTCACCAAACCCGGGATCGCCTGATGCATGTCAGTATTGGCCGTTTCGCGGTTTTCGCTCATTTCGTGTTGCTCGTGGTCCAGACTCCCACCACGTACCTCGTGTTACATGAGCATAGACATTGAAAACCCCGACTAATAGTCGGGGTGTCAACACCTGCCATTGCCTGACTCAGCACGCCATCCAATTCAAACCACCGACATACTTATGGGAAACCTTGCCGTTATCATCGAGCGCAAAGAGATAGAGCCAGCCGTTATCGACCAACTGCCGCACTTGCTCGTGCCTGGTGATAATGTCTGTCATCGCATCGATTGGGGCTTCGATAATGACATGCAGGCGCAGCGGCTCGTGAATGTAGTTTTCACCATCGTGAACTGATTGCCACGGCAGCCCTACGCGCAGATCGCCCGTATTCCCCTCCAGCACGCCGAGCGTACCGACGACATTGTGGAGCACTTTGTTACCACTCCCAAAGAACGTGTTATCCACCGTCGAGCCGTAGTACTGCAGATTGATCCAGCTTGCGACGACCATCGGCGCAATCATGATAAGTTCCAACACCCCGAAGCCTTCGTCTTGCCGCCAGTCGTAGGAGTGCAGAAAGGAACGCCCATCCAGATCGATCCCTGCGGTGCGTTCACGTTGGGCGACAATAAACGCCGCACAGCCGGCCAACCCCCACTCCGGGCGTACCTGGGACCAGTCCTTGCTCCGGCGCTTCACGGCCTCATTGACATTCGCACCCTCGGTGATCCGCAGGAGCGTGGAGCGTTCCGTGCGCGCAAGGTTTCCGGCGGTGGCAAGATTGGCTTCAAGCTGCTTCAGGTCGTCTGCATGACTCGCCGGTATACTGGCTTTGTCGAAAATCGTGACCTCATCGGTGGTCGTATCATGCAGCGCGGCTACGAACACCGTATCGTCGGGAATAACGATACCGCGTTCCTTGAGACCGTCACGTACTGCCGCATCGTTGAGTATTTGCACCGCGACGCGGGCGTTCGCCTCGCCGGTATGACCACCGCACGCGCCGCAATCGAGACCGGTTGCATGCGGATTGTTGACCGTAGTGGAACCATGCCCGGCCAGCATCACGATGCGGGCGAAGTTGCTCGTCAGGGACATGGCCTTGAGCCCGCCCTCAGCAGCAGCCAGACGCTGCTCCAGCGTCATGCCGGCACTGCGGTCACCTATTTCACGCGGGGCAATGCTGGGCGACAGTTGCTCGTAGGTGCGGCTATCCAGCCCGAACTTCGCCGGATGCGGCACAGGGCGACTACGGCCCAATATGTCCATCACCAGATTTTTTACATAAGCCAACCCGACCGGCCCCACAAATCCGAAGCAGGATACCGGGCCAAACTTGAACATACGCCAGGCCTTGGCGACACGCTGGTTAATGGCGCGTTTCTCAGCGATTGCGGCCATATCGGAATCAGACGCGCCACTCACCGACTCGGCGATGACGAACTGCGGCGTCAGTAGGACGGGACATTGCGCGCCGCCACGGGTATTACCCAGACGCACATACTCAATCGGAAAGCCGAAGAACCCGGCAAAACCGAGGGTCTCCACGGCATCGGTGACGGTCTCCAGTGCGCGCCGGAAAACCTCGGAACGCACATCAATACAGAATACAGCCTGCACCTGCTTACGTGTGGAGCTACTGGCCTTTTTCTGCGTGCCAAGTCGCGCGAAAAGCCGGCGCTGATAGGCTTTTTCCAATGCCCGCTGGAGCACGAGATCGGCAGCGAGCGCAATCTGTGTCGCTTCGTCCAGTGTATCGTGACACAGCTCGAACTTCTGCGTTTGCCAGGCCGCAGCCACGCCCTCACGGGCAAAGGTGTTCAACAACACCACCTCCCAGACCAGTCGGATCGCCAGCAGATCGGTGAGCGTCTGATCTTCGCCGCCGTAGAGTTCAGCTTCCCACAGGTGATAGCGGGCATAACTGGCCCAACCGTGAATTGTCAGCAAGAGTCGATGCAGATACGCATCCAGACCGTCGGCGGGGATCTTCAGCACATTCAGCGCGGCGATGATGGTCTCCATCGTGGAGTCCGGCATCTCGCGCACTGTCTGGCGGAAGCCATGCACGCCGCGGGCCTGCGGGGTGCGATCATGTGCGGCCTCGGCCCGCCAGGCGGCATACGGCGGCAGGTCAGCCCAGGGCGATTTCCAGTAGGATTGCCCCAGATCGAAATAGGCACCCGCCCAGGTCGAGAGCGACTCAGTGACAAATTCGGCCCAGTCTATGCCGGTCACCGCATGGGCAACATCAGCGACGGTAGGTATCGTCGCGATCTCGGTCGTGTCATCCATTGCAACCGCTTTGAGCGTGTCGACAATATTCAGTGGCGCGCCGGGGAACGGACCGCCCTCAGTCAGCGCCGCTTCGAGGTCCGCATCGGTGATGCGCCCGTCCCGGATCGCCTGGGCATAGAAGGACCGCGGGGCGGTCATGCGCGCGCCGGCCCGGCGACCCAGCATGTGTGCAGCGGCCGCAAAAGGCTGTTCAAGTAAGCCCAGATACGGATTAACCGCCACAAAATAACGCAAGGGCCAGAGTGGAGCGATGCGCTGTTCGGCGCGGTTCACCGCTGCACTGATCGTATCGACGGTAGGTTCATCAAGATGTGAAACAATTATCGTTTCAAATTGGGATTGGGTTTCTTGAAAGTGAAGAGTCATCGTTCCTCCAGTTAGTCAGTGTCAACAATCAGCGAACAACACGAAACGTCTGAATAAACCGGTCAAACAGGGCATTGACATACAAGCCGTTCTTGAGGTGGACGTAGAGCACCTGCCATGTCGGGCGGTTCACCAGCGCGGGCAACCAGGCGCTGAGCACGGTCACGCTGCCGAAGGCGATCACGGTCAGAATTATCGTGATCAATGTCGGCGTATCCGGTGTGGGGAAGACTGCAACCGTACTTCCGAGCAACGCGGCCCCAAGCAGTTCGAGCGCGAAAAACGCCAGCGTGACCAGGACACCCAGCAGGATCGTACGTCCGATGACAATTGTGGGGGCCTTGCCGGTGTTGCCCTTCACCAGCAGATATGTGACGGCAATCATGAAGATCGAAATCACGGCGGTTTCGCCCGGTCGCTCGGTGACATTAATTCCCAGCGCGGTAGCGACGGTCAGAAAGACCACCAGAGCTATCGCCAGATTCGCCGGCAGACTCGCTGGTTGTGGCGGTGTATCCAGCTTTTGCATGCCGGTATTCTGAACGTATTCGATGACGCTGCCGGACGAAAGAAACGCATGCGCCTTATAAAAGGAATGTGCGATGAGGTGTATAATTGCAACCGGATGGGCACCAAACCCGCACAACATCAGCATAAAGCCCATATGTGCCGTGCTGGAATAGGCCAGCGAGACCTTGACGCTGCTCTGGGTAATCATCACAGACGAGGCGAAAATCGCCGTAAAGCCCCCGATGACAATTAATAAGATCAGTGCCGGCGTTGATAAAAACACCAGTTCACCAAACCGTACCACCAGGAAGATGCCCGCATTGAGCAGGCCGGCATGCAGTAGCGCCGATACGGGGGTTGGCGTCTCCATAACCTCCAGCAACCAGCCGTGAAAGGGAAACATTGCCGATTTCAGGGAAGCGGCGAACACGACCAGGACCGCCGCGGTTGCCACACCACCGGGGACATTCCCATCGAGAAGCGCAGCATGTGCCGCCGTATGGATCATGCCCAGATCAGTCGTTCCGAATGCCTGCGCGATCAACAGTGCCGCGACGATCAAACAGATATCGCCGACGCGGGCAATGATAAACTTCTTGCGGGCCGCCCGGATTGCACGCGGGCGCTCAGGATAGAACAGCAGGAGTTGATGCAACGCAAAACTCGTCCCGATCCATGCCAGAGTCAATTGCCCCAGATTACCCGAGAGCACCAGCAACAACACCGCAGCTATCGTCAGGTACAGGCGGCTGAAAAACACCTTCTGGCGCGGGTCGCCATCAAGATAGTTGCGGCTGAACTGGATCAGCAACGTACCCAGAAATGTCACCAACCAGAACATGACGATACTCAGCGCGTCCAGGCGCAGAGAAATGCCCGCCTCACCGATGCCGAGCGCCGGGCTGACCATCGGGCCGGATGTGAAGACAATTGCCCCCAGAAACAGCGACAATACGAACGATCCTATGGTGACAGCACGTCCGAATTTGAATGTCTGGTCAACTGACCGTAACCGGTTGCGCTGAGCCATGAATGCCACGACGATCAATGAAAGCGGTGCGAGATAACCAACGAGTGCCAGGGTGGTCACCATACCATTGTCCATGAATCAATCCCTCCTCTTGTTCTTGGCCTGAAGTCAATGGTATCATACCAGGAACAATCAGAAAAATATATGTATCAGCAAGAGTTGTTCAGTTTTTTAGAATGGTGCCGCTGCGATGTTAAACTTTCATCACTTACGCTATTTCTGGATCGTGGCCCATGAGGGCAACCTTACACGCGCCGCGAAGAAGCACAATATCGCCCAATCGGCGCTCTCAATGCAGATCAACGCATTGGAAACCTATCTGGGGCAACCTTTATTTGAGCGTGTTGGCCGACGGCTCGTACTGACCGAAGCCGGATATATCGCTCTGGACTTTGCGGATGCCATCTTCGCGAAAGGCGATGAGCTACAGGGGACACTCGGCAGGCTGGAAGCACCACAACGTAAGGTGCTACGGGTCGGCGCATTGGCGACCTTATCACGAAACTTCCAGATCAGGTTTCTCCGTTCGGCACTGGTGGAGCCAGGGGTTGAGGTGATTATCCGTTCAGGCGGACTGGATGAACTGCTCGAAGGTCTCGAGGGTTACGCGCTGGATGTCGTTCTTTCAAACATCTTCCCGCTCCGCGATCCGACGACGCGGTGGGTTGTTCATGTAATCAACAACCAGCCCGTCAGTCTCATTGGGCAACCGCATCCGGAACGAAATCATGTATCACTGGAAGTGCTGTTACGTGATGAGATGCTGGTTGTTCCCGCGCCGGAGTCGAGTATTCGCATAGGCTTTGATGCACTGATGAACCGCCTGGGCATCCAACCGCAGATCGTGGCTGAGGTTGATGACATGGCGATGCTGCGTCTCGTGGCGCGTGAACATACCGGACTGGCGGTCATACCGGCGATCGTTGTGAAGGATGAGCTGGATAGTGGCGTTCTGGTCGAGGTTACCCAGTTACCAGGACTTGCGGAGACATTCTTTGCAATTACGCCGGCACGCCGCTTTCCCAATCCACTGCTTAACCTTGTGCTGCCCAGGGATATATTGCCGGATTAGCCGGCACGACTACTCCAACGTAGGGTTGCGTGCCGACCGCATAATCAGGCCGCCGGCTCAACACCTGTATTACTTCCCCCAGGCGAGGATCACGTGGCCCCTGATGCTCTGGCGGCAACAGATAGCACCCCGGAATGCCCACATCACCCGGCGGATATCGTGGACGGGGCGCGCAGCAGCATATGGCAACTATGGGACTGCCGGTGCATGGGCTGCGGACGCGTATATGCGCGTCCCTCCCAAACAATCCCCCGGTGAACCAGTGCTTTCAATGACACGAGTTACGCAGTGAACCTTTAAACCGAACGTTTAACCTGATGGAAGCCCGCTTCGCCTGCGGCAGCATGGTACTGTTTTCTCTTTTCCACCCTGCCGGAGGCGAGTCGGGCCTTTCATCCAGGCAGATGTCTGGTTTGGAACCGACCGCGTAACTCCTGTCAATGCTATACTGTTCGCATGACCAACGATCTGCCCAACCTGGCCCGCACCCTGCTGCATACTCTGCTTGACCGCTATGAACAACCGGAGCGGCAAACCGTGGTGCGGGTACGGCTGAGTGCGAAAACCCACCCGGAATACTTCTCGTCCGCCGGCGCCCTGCCGCGCCAGGCGACCAACCATGCCCTGCAGCACCTGGCCGATCAGGGCAGCCTCCGGTTGCACTGGCAGAAGTGGGAGCAGGGCAACTGGCTCACTGCGGTTGACCTGCTGCCGGAGCAGGCCGAAGTGCTCTACCACCGCCTGGGGCGCACGCCGCTGCCCCGCCGGGAGTCCGATCTGCGGACGCTGCTGGCGGCGCAGACCCCGCAGGCCGACTGGCATACCGCCTTCCTCGATCACACCATGGAGCAACTGCTACAGCATCGCTCCGTTGCCCCGGTCACCCGGGATGACCCGCGCTGGAACGCCGATCTGCTGGTCCTCCTGGATGCAGTTGCCCGCCTGCGCCGGCCAACCATCGAGCGCGCCCTCAGTGTGCGGCTGTTCGCGGATAGCAAGCGCCTGGCGGATCTGCGTAGCGCGCTGGTGGCTGTACTGCGCCGCCACGCGACTGGAGCAGAACAGTTTGGCGATGATGACCGGGCGCTGCTCCAGGCGCATATGCTGGAGCGCATCCCGGAGTATGTGCCGCTGGCGGGGCCGCTGCTTCTGCAGTGGCTCACCCCATCGAGGGAAACCACCACGCTGAATCTACACAGTTTTGCGCAGGGGTTGGCCCTGCCGACCGGCACCCTGCAAACCTGCACGGTTGGGGCGTGTACGGTGCGGGCCATTGTAACGGTTGAGAATGCCACCAGCTTTCACGAGTTGCTGGCCGTGCGTCCACCGGCCGTGCCGGCGCTCTACATCGGCGGGTTTGCCGGGCCGGCGACGCTGCAGTTGCTACGCGCGGTTGCGGCGGCCGGCCCGGACGCGGTCTTCTACCACTGGGGCGATATCGATCCGGGGGGACTGCGCATTCTGGCGCATCTGCGTGGGCACCTGGGGCATGTGCAACCGCTGGCAATGGATGTGGCAACCTTCGAGCAGTACCGTCGGCATGCGCAACCGCTCACGCAGCGCGACCGGGCTACCCTGAAGAGCCTGCAGGCGCAACCGCTCCTGAATGACTGCTCCGGGCTGATTGCGCATCTGCTGCAGAGCGGGTACAAACTGGAGCAAGAGGCCGTCCCGCCACCGATTGTGGAACTGCGGGCGGAAGATGCGACATGAAATGTAGAGTGAGGGTTGTGGGTAATTGGGGTATCGCGGGGAAGTATTACTGACGACGATCATAATCGTCCCGCGGCACGCAGAGCCTGCACATCTTCTTCCAATTCTGCCGGATCATAGTGGGGTGGAATGCGGCGCGCGGCAAGCAGTTGACGAAATTCCCAGTGAGACATAGCGGCCAGTTCCCGCGCCTTGCCAAACGCCAGGCGGCCCTGGGCATACAGTGCTATCGCTATTTCGATCTTTAACTCAGGAACGGTCAGCCGCGCTGAGTCCAGAATGTCTTGAGCAATCTCAATGGTTTTCACGGTGCTCACAGATGTCGCTCCACTTCGCTTCAGTTAATATGTTCTCCACTTTTCAGTCATCAGTATAGCCGAGAAAGGTGGAGCATACAAGGAAAACCGGCCTGATCCGTCCACACCAGTTCTGTGTTATCATCGGAGGCCGATACCTGTGTGATGGTTGACCGGCCAGCTATAGCAATCCTAAATTGGTTGTGAACCAGGTTCTGAAGGATTCGCTCCCAACCGCCTGAAGGCGGCACTACGACAAATGTAGGATTGCTATATGCGCGACCAGCATGCCCTTCAGACCTATCTGCAGCAGCGGCAGCCCCTGACCAGCGTGGTCAGCTATCCTGACCGGGGGCCCTGGGGTGATCGCCGCTATCCCGGCAACTGCTCCGGCTACCTGCTGATCGATCTCTGCGCCACCTACATGCCACGGCATGTGCTCGACCCGATGGAGGGCAGCGGTACCAGCCGCGAGGTCTGCGCGGATATGGACATTGCCTACACCGGCTTCGATCTGCGCAGCGGCACCGACAGCCTGACCGCCGATATCGGGGCGGGCTACGACCTGATCTTCTGGCATCCGCCCTACGCCAACATGAAGATCTACACCGATGACCCGCGCGACATGAGCCATACCAACACCATGCGCAGCTTCCGGGAGCGCCTGCAGCAGGGCTACCAGCATTTCTTCTTCCGGCTGGCCCCCGGCGGGCGGCTGGCAATTTTGATTGGCGATCTGCGGCGGCGCGGGCGCTACCTGCCGCTCACAGCCGAGGTAGCCAACCTGGACCGCAGCCACCTGGAGAGTATCGTGGTCAAGCTGCAACACAATGTCACCTCCAACGATGTGCGCTACAGCGGGAGCTTTATCCCCATCCTGCACGAGACCCTGACGATCTTCCGGCAGAAGTGATAGCGGATGGTATTATAAACAGTGCTTATCTCCATGTTGCACTGGAGTCGGTCGGCAGGCTATACTGAAGTCATCACAACATTACAGGAATTACGCGGTCGTTGACCCGGAAGGACATCTCGCCTCCGGCAGGGCGGAAGATTCCATTCTTTTTCAGAAAAATGTTGCACCGTGTGCAACATTTTTCTGAAAAAGATAAAAAGCGTACCAGGCGGCCGCAGGCGAATTGGCCTTCCATCGGGTGAAACGTCCGGGTTGCATGGTAACCGCGTAACTCGTGAACATTAGGCAAAGGGAGGGATAGCATGGCTCTTGATCTGCGCCGGCCGGCGCTGCATATGACCTGGGAAGATGACGATCTCGTCCTCAGACTTGCGCCACTCCAGGGGCACTGGACTGCAGAGCAATATCTTCTGTTAACTGATCAGACGAATCGCCTCATCGAATTTACTGATGGCTATGTTGAGCTACTCCCTATGCCGACTGAGCAGCACCAGATTATCGTGCGGGTGCTCTTCATAGCGCTCTTTGCGTTTACACAGCAGTACGGTGGGCTGGTCTTATTCGCGCCACTACGCTTACAGATTCGCCCAGAAAAATTCCGTGAACCTGACTTGCTGCTAGTGTGTGATACGAATGATCCGCGCCGACAGAATCGCTACTGGCGCGGCGCAGATGTTGTGATGGAAGTTGTCAGCCAGGATCATCCGGAACGCGACACCCGGGAAAAGCGGGCAGACTATGCTGAGGCTGGTATTCCGGAGTACTGGATTGTTCATTCACAGGATGAAACGGTCACTGTGCTCCAACTCAATGGCCCAACCTACCAGGAACATGGGGTTTTCCGCCAGGGCGACACAGCCACCTCGCCGACTTTGCCGGGCTTCACAATAGCGATCGCGGCAGTATTTGCCGTCGCCTGAGTTTGTCGAATGACCGGCCGCGCCGCAATCCCTGCGCTATAATGCAAGTGAGGAGAAATCCGGATTTTGCATGGAAGGGATTACAATGACTGTACAATTTGGCACCTTTGTGCCGCAGGGCTGGCGTATGGATCTGGTCGAGATTGCCGATCCGCTGGAGCAGTATGCCGCAATGACGCGGGTGGCGCAGGCCGCCGACGCGATCCCGGCCTACGACTCGATCTGGGTCTATGATCACTTTCATACCGTGCCCCAGCCCACCCACGAGACGGTGTTTGAATGCTGGATGGCGACGGCCGGCCTGGCGCGGGACACGCAGCGCGTCAAGATCGGGCAGATGGTCACCTGTAACGGCTACCGCAACCCGGCACTCCTGGCAAAGATGGCCTCCACCGTCGATGTGATGAGCCAGGGACGGCTCTACTGCGGGCTGGGCGCGGGCTGGTACGAGCATGAGTGGCGCGCCTATGGCTATGGCTTCCCTGAAACCCGCGACCGCATGCGCGCCTTCCGCGAAGCCTGTGAGATTATTGTACGTATGTGGACGGAAGACAATCCCACATTCGAGGGCGAGTATTACCAGATCCACGAACCGATCAACGCGCCGAAGGGCATCCAGCAACCGCACCCTTCCTTCTGGATTGGTGGTGGGGGCGAGAAAGTAACGCTCAAGCTAGTGGCACAGTGGGCGAATGCCTGCAATATCTTTGGCGACCCGGAGACGCTGCGGCATAAGTTTGGGGTGCTGCGGGAGCATTGCGAAGCCCTGGGACGCCCCTACGACGAGATTATCCGCTCCAGTAACCTGAATGTGATCCTGCTGAAGCCGGGGGACGATCCGGTGGCGGCCACGGAGAAGACCCGCGCGGCACTGGGCATGAGCTTCGACGACCTCTCGCGGATGGCCCTGATTGGCCCCCCCGCCGAAATTGGCGAGCGCGTCCAGAGCATTGTTGATGCGGGCGTCAACTATGTGATCGTCTACTTTCCCCGCATCGCCTACGATCATGAACCTATGCACCGCTTCGCCGAAGAAGTTATTCCAAACATCACATAAGCATCATCTGCTTAGATTAGAGGGGCGTAGCACTGGTCCGGAGACGCTGCCGGCTATCCGTGGACTCAACCAATGCTGCGCCCCTGCTGCGTGTGTATTCCCTCTTGACAAAATTCAATGAACGGCGTAAACTGAACGCCGTAAACCGAACGGCATTCACCGAACTGTGTACAGTTTACGGGGTTCACCTTCTCAGCGGAAAGGACCATGCGCCAATGCCACGACCACGACGCGACGATCTAAACGCCGCTACCAGCACCACAATCAAGGAGACCGCGCGGCAGTTGATGCGCGACCATGGCACGGCCGGGCTGTCGCTACGGGCCATCGCCCGTACGCTGGGAATGAGTGCCTCAGCGCTTTACCACTACTTCCCGTCGCTCAACGATCTGATTACCGCATTAATTGTCGATGCCTTCACCGGGCAGGCGCAGGCCGTGCGCACCGCCCGCGACACCGCCGCCGCCGCCGGACACCCGCTGGAACTGCAGCTTTTTACCGCAATGCTGGCCTACCGCGACTGGGCGCTGGCACACTCCATTGATTTTCAGTTAGTCTACGGCAATCCGATTCCCGGCTACACGGCCCCGGCCGATAGTACAGTACCGGCCGCGCGGGCAGTGGGAGCCGTCTTCCTGGAAACGCTGGTTGCGCTCGTGCGTGCCGGCAAACTGCGGCTTCCGCCGACACACGACCCTATTCCACCAACCGTTGCAGCGCATTACCGGGCCTATCTCGACACCGACGATGATACGCTGCTGCCGGCCTTGCACCTTTTAACCAGCGCCTGGAGCCTGCTGCATGGCTGTGTTGTGCTGGAGATCTATCACCACGTACAACCACTGGTTGGCGATACCGATGCATTTTACCGGGCACAGGTTCGCGGCTATCTCCGCCTGATCGGCCTGGACCCGGAGCCGTTTGATAACCGATAGAACAGAACCACAAGGAGGAATATCATGCATCTGACACGACGACAGTTTCTACGCGGGATGGGCGTCGCCAGTATCCTGGTTGCCGGCGGCGGTATCTACCGGGCGGCTGACCAGGGCGTGTTTACGACGGCGCAGGGACCGGCCTTCGAACCGTGGGATAACTGGCACATGCAACCGGCGGAAGGCCCACTGCGCCTGGTGCAATCAGCTATCCTCGCCTCCAACCCCCATAATACACAGCCCTGGCTGTTTGAAGTGGCGGCTGACCGGATTGACCTCTATGCCGACACTGCCCGCCATCTCGGCGCGGCCGACCCGTTCCTGCGTGAAATGCATATCGGGATCGGGTGTGCTCTGGAGAACATGCTGCTGACGGCGGCGGCAACAGGGTACCAGGCAGATGTGGCGCTGGAACCGGGCACATTGACGGCTCCCACCGCTGCTCCGCAACCCGTACGGGTAGCATCGATCCGGCTGACCCCGGCTCGTCCCGTCGAGTCGCATCTTTACGCCGCGATCCCTGAGCGGCACACTGACCGCAGCCCATATGCCGATCGCACGATACCCGCAGATGCCTTCCCCGAACTGAGTGCGCTGTCGGCGCAGGAGCCGGATGTACAGGTGCAACTGTATGCAGCGGGATCTCCACGATTCCAGACCATCGCCGTCGAAACTGTCCAGGCCACGGAGATGTTTATCGCTGATACCGAAATGTCCCACGCTAGCTTTGTGTGGCACCGGTCCGATTGGAACGAGATGCAACACTTGAAGGACGGCATTGCAATTGACACATCGGGAAGTCCACCCGCAATCCGGGCGTTGGTCAAGTTGCTACCGCCGCTGCCGGAGCAACGCTTTAATCAGGGCTGGCTGGACGGCACAATTGCCGCGATGGATGCCAGCGCCGCCATAGGCATCATCACCGTCCGAGATCTCTATGACCGTGCGCAGACGATCCAGGCTGGACGGGTCTGGCAGCGCCTGCATTTGTGGGCAGCAGCAACCGGTCTGGCAATGCAACCGATCAACCAGATGCCCGAACTGGTTGACCGCGACCGCCAACTGGGGCGCACTTCCAACATGGCACGCGTGCAGGCCACGCTGCTGGATGACCCGGCCCGGCAACTGACCTTTATCTTCCGCATGGGCTATCCGTTGAATCAGACCTTTCCGAGTGCCCGGCGTCCAGTTGCCGAGGTGGTGCGGTAGGTGCAATACGTTGCAATAAGCGCGCACAAGGCCGCAAAAGCGGCGGCCGGCCGCCGCCTATTCGACAAGCCGGGCTCCTGGTGGTAGCATTGGGCCACGCATTCGTATCATAGACCCATCAGGCGGTGCTATGGCTGAGTCAACCCATCACCCACAATCGGTTGCCACCCCGGCGGCCCCACCGGCCCCGCCGCGCCTCTGGGAGGTTGACGCCCTGCGCGGCTTCGCCGTGATCCTGATGATCTTCTATCACCTGGTCTGGGATCTGCAGTATGTCGGGCGGGTGCCGGTGAATGTCTACGCGGACGGTTGGCAGCTCTTTGCCCGCTCAATTGGCACGCTCTTTATCTTTGTACTGGGTGTGTCGGTGGCATTGCGGGCGGCCCGGCAGACTCCCGCGCCGGGACAGCCCCCCGGACGCACGTTCTGGCAGGGCTCGCTCATGCGGGGCGGCATCATCTTTGGCCTGGGCATGGTCATTACGCTGGCAACCCTGCTGGTGATTGGGGAAGCCTATGTGCGCTTTGGGATTCTGCATCTGCTGGGACTGACGCTGATCCTGGCAACTCCCTTTGTCTATGTGCGCCCCTGGATCAGCATGGTTGTGGGGCTGCTTATGTTCGCCGGGGGCCTCTACCTCAATGGGCAACTGGTCACCTTCCCCTGGCTGCTCTGGCTGGGGCTGCAGCCGATTGGCGTACCCATGGTGGACTACTACCCGCTGCTGCCCTGGGCCGGAATTGCGCTGGTGGGTGTGGGCGTGGGCAAACTGGGCTACAACGCCGGCATGCGCCGCTTCGCCCTGCCCGACCTCTCCATGCTCCCGCCGATCCGTGGCATGCGCCTGCTGGGCCGCCACTCCCTGCTGATCTATGTGCTGCACCAACCGCTGCTGCTGGGCATTGTGACGGCGCTCAACGCGCTCCGGGCGTAGTGGTGGGCATGCGGACGCGCAGAAGCGCGTCCCTACCGGCACATTCCGCCCGTGAATGAGCGCAGCGGCGGCATGTTCCCGTTTCTTATCTCTGCGTCCTCTGTGTTCTCTGTGGCTATAATAACAAATCAGGATCATACCCACCCCGCCGGGAAGTGCGTGTTAGGGAAGATCGCCCGCGCCTCGGCCAGGATCTCCGGGTAGTCCGCCGGGCGGTAGCGCTCCGAAATATGGATCAGGACCAGTTCGGCCACCCCCGCCGCGCGGGCCAGCCCGGCCGCCTGCCGGTTGGTGAGATGGTAGGCCCGCCGCGCCAGTGGCAGATCCGCGTGGCGAAACTGGCTCTCGCAGACCAGCGTGCCGCAGCCCTGCAGCGCGTGTACTAACCGCGCCGGCGTTGGCGCATCCAGGCGAAAATCGGTCAGGTAGGCCAGCATATCGCCGGGCGTCTCGACCAACAACTGCGCGCGCAACTCCGCCAGATCGTAGGTCTGCCCCGCCAGCGTCAGAGTGGGCGCTTCGTCCGGGGTAGCGCTTTTCACCTGCTGCAACCAGGCTCCCGGCGGCAGATTGAGCACCGCCAGCCGCGCCGGATCGATGTTGCGCCGGGGCGTCTCGCGGATGATATAGCCAATCGAGGGCGTCAGATGATCCAGCGTGATCGCTGTGACGCTGAAGTCATCGTTGGCGATAATGGGACCGGCATGCGCCCAACTGCCGGCCGGATGCGCCCGGGCGAAGGCTTCCTCGGCGGCAAAGCGCCAGGCCGTCACCGCCTCTACGCCAATATCGTGGACCAGCCAGATGCCGCGCAGCTCCGCCTGCAGGTTCCACATAAACCCGCGTAGCCGATGCTGCATAATCTGCGCCGTGGCGGGCGGCCCCCAGACCCGCATAGGCGGCTCGGCCCGGTTGAAGCTGCGACGGAAGAGCGCATCAAAGCCGCTGATATGGTCCATATGCAGATGGGACAGCAACAGATGATCGAGCGCCTGCAGCTCCCCCACCGGGTGCTGCGCCAGCCCCACCTCACCGCAATCGCAGAGCAACTGATAGATCGCCTGCCCCGCGTTGATCTGTACCAGGAGCGCGTTATCGTGCCCGGCGGCCCCCAGCACCTGCCACGCAATGCTCACCACACATCTCCCTTCGCACCGTCTCATACCGATTTTATTGTCATAGCCACAGAGAACACAGAGAAGATAACATGGGAACGTGCCGCCACTGCGCCCGTTGCACCCGTTCCCGTTGATTGCCGGTTTGATGACAACCTGGTATCACGCGGGTGGATGTATTGCCGGGATCATGCTACCATATTCACGATTGTTCCTCGCCCAATTATAGGGGCGCAGTTGTAGACTGTAGCGGCGGCTTGTAGCCGCCAACCAGCGCACCACGAACATGCGGATAGAGACCTTGTGTGAAACGCGCCACGCACGGAAATCAACAAGGTCTCTATCCGCAGGGATGCCGCCTGCTGTCCGTATACACCGACCAGGGGAGTTAGAGCATGTCACTACGCAACACACTGTTACGCGAGGTCAGCGGTTCGATTGCCCGGATTGTCCTGGGCTTCTGGACGGGCGATCCCAGTCTACCGGCCGATGCCGGCGCAGACCTGACCAGCCTGTTGGGGAGCAAGACCGAGAATCTGCTGGCGCAACGGCGTGGTGCCCGTCAGTTTGCGGAGATCGGCGAGCGCATTGCCGAGTTCGCGGAGCCGTGGCAGGAGGATCTGATTTTGGATTACGCAAGCCTTTGCACTACATATCCCCGAACCACGCACCCCTGAACCCCCACAAAATCCGCGACACCACCCCGCCGGCATATCGGCAAGTGCATTCCCTTTGCCGCTCCATTCGTGTTCTTCGTGGTTTCTCACTCGTTTGACGCCGCATTGGCGCGAAATCCCACGCACGATGGAGACCCCACACTCAGAGGGACGGCGCAAGCCATGCTTATGCACGCCATCGCCCCCGCGTCCAACTTAATGGTATACTTTCGCTGCAAGCCTACGGACTACGACATACAGCCTACGGCATACAGACTACAGCCTACGGATTACGGCATATGGAGCAAAATATGCACAACCGCTTCTGGCGTTACCTGATAATTATTGGTATCACCATCGGTATTCTCTCCGGCGCATCGCTGGCCTACCTGCGGGCACAGAACAGCGATGGCAGCCAGGTTAATATTCCACTTGTCAGTAACGGGTCCGACTGGTCGGGGGCGCCGCGTCCGTCGACCACACCCACACCTGTGTCGTCAACCGCATTGCCCACAGCAGTCATGTTGCCCACCGCCGAGATGACACCCACGGCAACGCTGCCCCCCGCCGCGCCGGTCTACTCCTACACCGTCGTCAACACCTATCCCCACGACCCGGCGGCCTTTACCCAGGGACTGGTCTATGCCGATGGCCTGCTCTACGAGGGCACCGGGCGGCGCGGGCAGTCTACGCTGCGCCGGGTGGAACTGGAGACCGGCACCGTTCTGGAGCAGGTTGCGCTGGAGCCGGAATATTTTGGCGAGGGGATTGCGCTCTTTGGCGATACGATCTTCCAGTTGACCTGGCAGGCGAATGTAGGCTTCCGGTATGCGCGGGAGAGTTTTACGCGCCTCGGCGAGTTCACCTATCCCACCGAGGGCTGGGGGCTGACGCACGACGGCGAGCGGTTGATTATGAGCGACGGCACCGTAACGCTCTCCTTCCGCGACCCGGCAACCTTTGCGGAGATCAGGCGGGTCGAAGTTACGGATGCAACCGGCCCCGTCACTCGCCTGAACGAACTGGAATATATCCAGGGCGAGGTCTATGCCAATGTCTGGCAGACGGATCGGGTGGCGCGGATTGACCCGGCAACCGGGCGGGTGACTGCCTGGATCGACCTGAGTGGGCTCCTCAGCCCGGAGGAACGCCGGCAGCCGGTCGATGTGCTCAATGGGATCGCCTACGATGCGGCAACCGACCGGCTCTTCGTGACGGGGAAGCTCTGGCCGAAGCTCTTCGAGATCGATCTGGTTGCGCCGGAGTAGAGGATCGCTCAGGTGCGGGCGTTTCGCCCAATCGCCGGGGCCGTTCCCCCAGCGGCCGGGGATGCGGACGCGCTTCTGCGCGTCCCTACCACACAAACCCTACCCCGGGGAGCGTAGCGGGATGGGACGGCGGTTACGGCCCCACCCACCACCCGAACAGCGCATCCAGGTCGCGCCCGCTGACCTCTTCAAACACCTGCTGGACATCGGCAGTGGTGGCAACGTCGTAGCGGTAGCGCTCGTAGTAGGTTTGTAGCCCCGCAAAGAACAACTCGTCGCCCAGTTCCTGCCGTAGCGTTGCCAGGAAAACCGCCCCCTTACCATAGACCGTGCGATAGTAGACATTGAAGTTGGGAAAGTCCGTAATCGCCAGACCCACCGGCAGATCACCGTCCGCCTGCGCGCCCCGGTAGCGCAGCATGACCTCGCGCTCCCAGTCGGCCTGGGCCACCGCCGCGCCTTCGACATCTTCGGCGTAGATAATCCCGCTGTACTGCGCAAACGCCTCATCCAGCCAGGGCTGCCGAAAGATATCATTGCCCACCAGCCCGAACCACCACTGATGTGCCACCTCGTGCGCGGTCACATAGCGCGTGCCCGCGTCCACCTGCGCATCGCTGTAGACAAAGATCAGGCCGGGATACTCGTCGCCGCCGTCGAAGGCCCCCGGCAGCAGATGCACATCCAGTTCGCGGTAGGGGTAGGGCCCAAAGCGCCGCGCGAAGGTCGCCAGCGCCGCCGCGCTGATGCGCGCCACCCAGGCCGCATCCAGGCTGCTCCCCCGCGCCGTGTAGACATTCACCGCCACCTCGCCCGCCGCATCCTGCACCAACGCAAAATCGCCAACCGTCAGGGCAAACTGCCGCACCGGGCCGGTCCGAATATCGTAAGTGGTTGCGCCGCCATCTGCCGGGTAGGTTGCCACCGTACTGCCGGAGGCGACCACGCTGTAGCCGGCCGGCACCGTCACCTGCACGGTGTAGAGCGCACTCGTGGAGAAGACCCGGTCGGGGAAGGTCGTTACGTCAAATCGCCAGCCGTCACCGTCATGCACCGCCGGTAACGGGTAGTACGACGGTAGCGGGAAGGTGCCGTCGCTCCCCGGCGCAAAGGTTGCGGTAAAACCAACCTCCAGAGTGGCCGTCGCGCCGGGGGCCAGCGGCTGGGCCAGCGGCAGCAGCAACGCCGTCTCCTGCGCGGCATAGCTCACCGTCACCGGCAGCCCATCTACCGCCGCGCGGGTGATATCCATCCGCACCGCGCCGCCCTTGCCCCAGAGATCACGCGGGAAGTTGGGGTAGAGCCGTAGCGCCACATCGTTGAGGGGCTGCCCGGTGGTATTGGGAAAGCTAATCTGTGCGCTGCCGGTGAGCCGCTGTGCCCCCGGCGCGATATCCATGTGCATACTGTAGCGCGGCAGATCGGCGTGCGCGGCGATATCCCCCACAAACGCCGGACGCATCGCCGGCGCATAGGCCGCGCCGACATCCGGCGTGGGCGTGAGCGTGGGCAGTGGCGACGGGGTAAGCGTGGCTGTGGGTAACGGCGTAGGTGTCCCTGTCGGAGTATTTGTTGGCGCAGGGATGCCGGTGGGCGTGGCCACCGCCGGCGTAGCCAACCCCAGCCGCGCCGGCGGTACCGCAGTGGCTGACGGCACATCGGTCGGCGTGGGCCGCGCCGGATCGCCCGCCACCCCAGAGCCACCGCATGCGGTGAGGAGGAGGAGCAAGATAAGCAGTATCAGTTGATAACGCATGGTTGATCTCCCGGGAGCGTGACTCCTGTGTGCTGCTGGGTCGGGGGTATTGTACCGCATGGTGGGTACAGTTTACTCTGCAGGTGGCGAGATTAGCGGTGGCGTTGGTGTTGGTGGCGGTAGCGGCTCGCCCAGGTACTGCGCGCGCTCCTGCGGTGTCAACTCACGCGTGACGCGGCTCTTTGCTAGCGTAACGTTTGTGCAACCACGGGCAAGATCGTGGAAAACTGGTCAAACCAGAACGATGGAATAAACCTGTTTCCGTGTCACGGGAAAATGGACATGACCACGCTCCGGTCGAAACCGACACATTGCCCAGCATGAGCGCGCCCAGTACGAGCAATGGGATACATATACCGGCTCCCGCGTCATAATGTCCACGAGTTCTATCCGATACCAGGTATGCCTGCGTTCAATTTTTATGCCGTTTGCGACGATATGCATGCTGATTGCACAACAGTTACGCTAGATCGAGCAGGGCATCAAAATTACCGGGCCAGATGCGCACCGTGCCATCATCACTGGCAGAGACGATCCGGCTGCCGTCCCGATTGTAGACCGCGCTCAACACAGCACCCGTGTGGCCCGCGAAGCGCCGGCGCACGCGGGAAGATTCGATCATGCGGGCCAGGGCCGCTTCAACCAGAGGATTATCCGCAATATCCTGGAAGATCGGGAAGGGTTCGCCAGTAGCGGCCTGGACCGCACTGCTGAGACTCTCGCGCAGACTGGTCAGGTGTCCACCATCGTGCTGGTCGTCGAAGCGGGTATAGCTCATAAAGGCTCTGGGTTGGTCTATCATCCCCTCGGTTGCGATTATGGATTGCGGATCATTCGCTCTGTACGTAACATTCACCAGGATGAACGTGCCAGGGCGCATGAATTGGGTCAGGAAACACCCTCATAAGCCGATGAAGGTTATACTGATTGTATTAAAGAACTATCCATCCGGCAAGGGGCAATTTCCCTTGCGCCGCCGGCAGACCCATGCCATACTGGTAAGGCCGTTCTGTGCTAATCACCATGACGACGCAATCTTTTCTCACAACCGAGACGCCGAGCACGCTGAGTGGACCGCCAGATGCGCTCTCGGCACTGCTTGTGCTACGGACTACCTATAGATATTGGTTGGCGTAACGGCATCCACTTCGGCAAGAACCTGCAAAGGAGAACTTTATGCAGACACAAACGCAAACTATAGATCGATCCATCCTGGACATGCCGGTTGAAGGCGTGAATCTGCGCCCCGGCACGCTGGCCGATCAGTTGGGGCCAGCCCCAACGCTGCTGGTCTTCCTACGGCACTTCGGCTGTATTTTCTGCCAGGAGACCGTCCGCGACCTGCGGCAGATCGCCGCCAATGATCCCACCTACCCGCCGGTTCTGTTTGTCTACCAGGGCAGCAGCGCCGACGGCACAGCCTTCTTTGAGCGGTTCTGGCCCGAGGCCCGCGCTATCGCCGATATGCCCCGCCGGTTGTACCAGGCCTTCGGCGTTCAGCGCGGCGGCGTCTGGGAGATGCTCGGCCCGGAGGTCTGGGCATGCGGGCTGCGCGCGGCCGGCAAAGGGAACACCGGCGGTCTGCCGGTGGGCGATCCGTGGGTGATGCCGGGACTTTTCCTGGTTGCCGGGGATACGATCCGCCGGCAACACAGCTTCCGGCACGCGGGCGATCACCCCGACTTCGCGCAGATTCCGGCGCAGGTGTAGGGGGTTGGCGATTGGCGATTGGCGATTAGGGCAGGGTTTTTCGATGGGGACAGGCTGATGACGTCTGGCAAAATAGTCCGGATATGCAATAACTGGGAGTCCCGGCTTTCGCCGGTGGATGCCTGCCGGGGCAGCGGCATACTACCAGGAAAGCCTGGACCAGTTGATGAACATTGAGAAAATAGTCCGGATATGGAGTACGGCAGAATAACAGTGCATAGAATGCACCCTACGGCTGGAGGTGGACGCGCAGAAGCGCGTCCCTACCACGCATAGAATGCACCCTACGGCTGGAGGTGGACGCGCAGAAGCGCGTCCCTACCACTGCGCACCCGGCGGCGGACGCGCAGAAGCGCGTCCCTACCGCAACCTATCTCCTGTAACCTGCAACCTCACTCATACGCCAGCACATCGCGGACGGTGAGGCGGGAGGCATTCCAGGCCGGCAGGAAGCTCGCCAGCCCCGCCAGGCTGACGGAGAGAACCAGCCAGATCAGCGCGCCGGTCGTGGAGTAGGTGTAGCTCAACGGCGCGCCCAGGAAGAGTATGCCCACCTGATCGCTCAACACCCGGCTGATCGGTAGCGCCAGCAGCAACCCCAGGCTCCACCCGATAACCCCGATCAGCATGCCCTCCAGGACGACAATCCGCAAGACCGAGCCGTCCGACGCACCGATGGCCCGCATCACGCCGATCTCGCGGGTGCGTTCGAGCACATTCATACTCATCGTGCCCATCAGCCCCAGCCCACCGACGACCGCCGTCAGCACGGCCATGATCAGCAGACAGTAGACGATAATATTGAACTGCCCCAGGATGGTGTCGAACTCGCGGGTGGCAGTGGTGCTGCGAACGACATTCAGGCCGACGTTGCGAAAATGTTCTTCCAGCTTCTGCGCGGTCGCATCCTGGAATGTTCCGCTATGGCGCGCCGTGACGATCCGTACCTCGCCTGCCAGCCCGGACTCGCGCGCTTCGCGGGAGAAGTAGGGATAGTTGGCATAGGCGGTCAGATCATCGTTGCCGAAGGCTTTGATAATGCCCACAATCACCCAGTCGCTCTCGCGGCCCTTGAACTTGAGCGTGACCGTCTCGCCAACCGCCAGATCCGGCTCGTCGTCAATCACGCCCAGGCTGACCACCAGCGCATTCTCGTCTGCGGGGCGCAGCCAGCGCCCGGCGACCACTTCGGGGGCCACCAGTTCAGTGTCGGGTGGGGGTGCTTCCAATGAAATGACATCGCTCTCGGTGTCGTCGGGGCGCAGGCGGCGCGCACCGACACTGCCCCAGGTCTCAGCTTCCACCACGCCGGGCACCTGGAACGCCTCCTGCCGAATGCGCTCGATCCGGTAGGATTGATCAAAGCTGACAAAGACATCAAACCGGACCAGGGAAGCAAACAGTTCATCCAGCGAGCGGCGCACCGAGTCTTGCACACTGAAAACGCCGATGAAAATCGCGCCGCCCAGCGTCAGCGTGACCAGCGTCAGCGTGAGCCGGCCCTTCTTGCGGAAGGTGTTGCGCAGCGAGAGCAGCAGCGGCCGCGGCAGCCCGCGCACCCGCTTGATCAGGCGGTCCAGCCGGCTGGTGCCATAGCTGCCCGGTCCCGCATCGCTGTTCAGCGCCTCACGGATCGTGATCTGAGACCCGCGCAGGAGCGGATAGATCGAGGCCAGCAGCGGCACGGCCAGGCTGACCAGAAACTGCAGGCCGATAACGTGGGGAATAAGGCCATAGGTGCGCGCATCAAAGTTAAAGAGCGTGGCAAAGAAGCCGGTAAACAGGCCCGCCGCCCAGTAGGCCGGCGGCGCGGCAATCAGCAGCGCAATGACCCCGAAGCCCAGCACCAGCACCAGGTACATAAACGCGATCTGCTCGGTGCGCCCGCCAATTGACTTCATCACCCCGATCTGCCGGGTCTGCTGGGTCAGCAGGCCGGAGATGGTATTGGTCACCAGGAAGCCGCTGAGCAGCACCGCCAGCACACTCATCGCACTGAGCAGAAAGGTGATCGGCTTCAGCCCGAAGGTAGCGATGGGGCTCTCACCCGGTTCCGGGGGAATGAATATCTGATCAACCTCACGCCCGCTGCGCTCAATCTTGTCGCGGACTTCCCGGGCAACGCGGTTGACAAACGCTGCATCAAAGAAGTGCTCCGGATCAACGCGCACGCTCACCGAGTTGAAGTCGCGCGACACGCCCAGCCAGTCCAGTGTTTCATCATTGATATAGCCGTAGTAGGTATTGAAAATGAAGGTTGGCGCGACATTGAGATCATGCACCGATCCGACAATCGGGATCTCACGCCGGGTCTGATCGAGCGTTTCGATCAGCAGGTTTTTCCCGATCTGAATATCCACGCCAATCATGGGATTGAGCGCCGAGCGTTCGATCAGCATGGTCTTATCCGGGGGCGGCCACTGCCCTTCTTCCAGTTGAAATGTACTGAGGGTTATATCATCAAAATCGCGGATGGCGGAGAGTTGCATATTCTCCCACTGATCGGGGCCGACGTTGAGGCGCACACTCACAGAGCGGCGGCCCTCGGCGGCAGCGACGCCATCCATCTTCTGAACAACATCTATCAGGTCATCATCAAACGGCTCGACGGTCGAGATCACAAAGCTGAAGGGTTTACCCGCCATGTACTGCTCCGACAGACCGCGCAGCAGCCGCACGCGCGACTCGGCGATCATGCCGACTGCAAACACTCCAACCGCTATGGATAGGGCAACCAGCAGCGTGCGGGTCTTGTTACTCCAGAGGTCGCTCAGAACTTTACGCCAGCGTGGGCCAACCATGAATATCTCCATCTATTGCAAGGATTTACATGACTTGCACAGTAGATATTTAAAACAGCTAATCTCGGTAGCAACGTGTTTCGCCGCTGGCAGGGTGGCAGATTTAATTCTTTTTCACAAAAAAGTACCATGCGGCCGCAAGCGAAACCGGCTATCTAGCCTGGCATCAAGCCAGAATAGACCGTACTGCGTAACTCTTGAATGTAAGAGAATCATACCACCGTTTTGCCGGGCTGTTGGAATAGATATGTGCAAACACTGTGCAGGAGCGTGAGTGGGACGCGCGCCGGTTGGTGAATGTTGCAGTGAAGGGCAATATGCGGTACAGTCCGCGCGTTGATCCTACCAAGGTGAGGTAAATGATGCAGGTACCGGCGTATGATGGGTATATTTTTGATCTGGATGGCACGCTCTACCTGGGTGAGGCGCTGCTGCCGGGCGCGCAGGAGTTGCTCCAGCGTCTGCGCGCATCCGGGCGGCGCGTGGCGTTTGTCTCCAACAATGCGACCCGTTCACGCGATGAGGTGGTCGCAAAGCTGGCGCGACTGGGAATCACGGTTGAGCAACAGGAGGTGGTCAACTCAACGATGGTGACGGTGCGCCGGCTGCGCCGGCATGCACCGGAGGCCATACTCTATCCCATTGGCGAGCCACCACTGATCGATGAACTGCAGGCGGCCGGGTTACGCCTGAGTGACGACCCGGCGGCAATCACCTTTGTGCTGGCCTCGTTTGACCGGACCTTTGCCTACCATAAGCTGCAGGTGGCCTTCGATGCTATCCGGGCGGGGGCACGACTGATTGCCACCAATGCCGACCGCTACTGTCCTGTGCCGGGTGGTGGGCAGCCGGATGCAGCCGCCGTGATCGCCGCAATTGAGGCATGCACCGGCACAACCTGCGAGATGGTCATTGGCAAACCGTCGCCCTACATGGCCCAAACGGCCGGCGCTATGCTGGGTCTTACCCCGTCCGCCTGTCTGGTGATCGGGGATCGGCTGGAAACCGACATAGCCATGGGCAAGGCGGCCGGGATGGCGACGGCGCTGGTCTTAACCGGGGCAAGCAGCCGCGCTGACCTTGCCACGACCGCACACCAGCCCAATTATGTGATCGATGACCTGCGAGCACTGCTGCCGGGTCTGGGGTAGCTTTACACGCGTCCCGCACCGTGGTAGGATAAAGCCATATGTGCCGGGAAAATGCCATACGAATGGCCGGCACCGGCGTTGTCGATGCAAGAACCAGGTGCGGCAATGCGACCTGCTCCTGCTACCTTACGCGCTGAGTCTGGGAGGTTGCTTATGCCCCGTGTTCTGCTTCTGCATGCAACGGTCGGCACTGGTCATAAACGAGCGGCGGACGCGCTCTGCCGGGTGTTCGGGCAGCATCAGGCAAACGATGTGCGCGTTGAGGATGTGCTGGATCACACACCCTGGCTTTTTCGGGTGGCCTATGCCCGCTCCTACCTGGAGTTGACCGATCATGCGCCGCTGGTCTGGGGCTATTTTTATAGCCAGACAAATATTGATCCCGATCTGGCCGATATTTCGAATAATGTGCGCAAGATTGTGGAGAGCATCGGGACTAATGGCCTCAAAGAGGTACTCAAGCGCTTCCAGCCCGAGATTATCATCTGCACGCACTTTTTGCCGATGGAACTGCTGGTGCGCCTGAAGCTGAAGGCCCAGTTGTCCCAGCCGATCTACTGCGTGATCACCGATTATGCGGCGCATACATTCTGGACCTATACCGAGATTGACGGCTATTTTGTGGCAACCGAGCAGACTTGTGAACAACTGATCCGCCGAGGTGTGCAGGGCTCGCAGATTTGTGTCAGCGGTATTCCGATTGACCCGGCGATTGCCGTGCCCAAAGATCGGGATAGTGTACGGCGGCGGCGGGGTTTGCCGCTTGACCGCAAACTGATTACGCTGTTTGGCGGAGGCATGATTACGGAGCGGGTGCGCGGAATTGTTGCCGGGCTGTTGCAGAGCGGCGCAGAAGGCATGCTGGTGGTGGTTGCCGGGCGCAATGCCGCCTTAGCCAGTGCGCTGGCCGACCTGCAGTGCAGTCCGACGCTCGATCTGCGGGTGCTGGGGTTTGTCACCTATGTCGATGATCTGATCGTCGCCAGTGATCTGGTGATTACCAAAGCCGGTGGTTTGATTATCAGCGAGGTGGTAGCGCGCGGTGTGCCCCTCGTAGTAATAGATCCGATTCCCGGCCACGAAGAGTGGAATGCGGATTTTGTGGTTGGTAGCGGTTCCGGGGTGCAGCTCCGCATGGCCGAGTCGGTGCCGATGACCGTCCGCCGGCTGTTGCAGCGCCCGGACATTCTCGAAGATATGCGGGTACATGCTGCAGCGGTGGGACGCCCGCGGGCGGCGCTGGATATTGCCGAGTGGATTCTTGACGACTTTGAACAGAAGCACCGCCGTTAGCCGTATAGCAAGAACAGATAAACCAGGAACAAAGAACAAAGAACAAAGAACAAAGAACAACCATTTGGTGGATAGATAGGTGCCGGGCATACGTTGTTCGCTATTCGTTTGTTCTCAGTTCTCGCTATGGTGTTCGCCGTCTGTCGTTTATCTGCTGATGGTCCTGTGATGTTTACCGGGGTTGCGCTAATGCGTGGATGGCTGCCCTGGGGCCAGTTACGAAAGACGGAGCAGTATTATGACCAGACCAGACCGGGTGCTGTTTGCCATTTCTGATACGGGTGGGGGCCATCGCAGTGCCGCGATTGCCATTACGGCCGCGTTGCAGATGGCCGGCAGTCGCGAAGTCTCCTGCGAGATGCTTGACGTGCTGCGGATCACTAACTTCCCGTTCGTGCGGAATGCGCCCAATCTGTATGATCAGCTCTCGACGCGCTGGCTTCCGCTCTACAATCTCACCTTCGAGGTGACAAACGGCATCCGGCGGGTTGATGTGTTGTCGCGGCTGGTCTATCTGCAGGCGCGGCGCAATATCGCCCGGGCGCTCCAGTCGTTTAACCCCGATCTGGTGGTGGTGACACATCCGCTGGTGTACCGACTGGTGCGCGCAGCCCGCCGGACCCATCGCCTCTCTTACCGGATTGTCACCGTTGTCACCGACCTGGTGACGCTGCATGCCTCCTGGACGCATCCCGATGTCGATATCTGTCTGCTGCCGACGGACGAAGCCTACACACTGATGCAGCGGCGGGGCCTGTCACCGAGCCGGATGCGGCGGACCGGCTTCCCCGTGCATCCCAAGTTTGCACACTATTCCCAGAGCCAGGTCGAGTCCCGACAGGAGTTGGGCATTGACCTGGATCGCTTTACGGTGTTGATGACCAGTGGCGGGGTCGGATCAGGTCGCATGCACGATCTGGTGCTCGAACTGGAGCGGGTCTACCCGGAAACGCAGTTCCTGGTCATCACCGGCAAGAATCGTACGCTCCAGCAGCAACTGCTGGCACGGCGGCGCAGTCCACACTGCCATATCTTCGGGTTTGTGCAGAATATGGAAACCCTGATGGCGGCCAGCGATATCGTCATCAGTAAGGCCGGCCCCGGTACGCTGATGGAGGCATTTGTGATGCGTTGTCCGGTGATTGTCACCGAGGCCGTCGGCGCACAGGAGCGCGGCAATATTGACTTTGTGCTCAACCATGAGTTGGGCTTCTACTGCCCGACGACCGAGCGGATTGTTGATGCCATCAGCGAGTTGAACAACCCTGACTACTACCAGGCCACCGTCAACCGACTGGCGGCGGCAGTCCCCCGGCATGGAGCCGAGCAGATCGCCCAGATCCTGCTTGAGCAACTCGCGCAGACGGATCGACCGGCCGAGCAGCGCCAACGCCCCCGGCGAACGCCGCTGCGCCGCTGGAGACGCGCGCTGCGTCGGGGCATGCGCCCCCCCCCCTCTTCCTGACAATGACTATGTTCGCAGATAAAAACCAGAACTTACGGGGCTCTTTGTGGGCGGATACACTGGATCTCCGGCAGGGCGGAAACGTGAAAAGGACGACGCTGCCGCAGGCGCAATGCGTTGCTACCGGGAGCAAACGCCCGGGTTGAACGTTCACCGCGTATCTTATGTTAAGTAATAAAGGTTACGCGGTCCCTGACCCGGAAAAGCGTTTCGCCTCCGGTAGGGCAGAAGCAACCAGTTCTTTTTCACAAAAAATTTGCACAAAGTGTAAATTTTTTGTGAAAAAGAAAAACAGTACCATGCTGCCGCAGGCGAAACTGGCGTTCAGATCTGACACCAGGCCGGAATTGGC
Source organism: Chloroflexaceae bacterium (assembly GCA_034437035.1). GTDB lineage: Bacteria > Chloroflexota > Chloroflexia > Chloroflexales > Chloroflexaceae > CAKZQX01. The sequence continues at coordinate 49,180 of DAOTUI010000197.1, read as the reverse complement.
TGCACCGCGTAACTCATGGAAATGACACGCGTTACGCGGTCGTCCCTCCAGCGGATGGGATGCGCCTCCGGCAGAGTGGAAGACTCTATCCTTGTCTCACAAAAAATTTGCACAAAGTGTAAATTTTTTGAAAATGATAAAAAATACCCTGCTGCCGCAGGCGAAGACTACCTTTGTGCGAGTAGGTGTCTGATTTGTACGCTCACCGCGTAACGCGTGTAAATGAGGACATGCCGCATCTGCGCGGCATGAGTGGCGACCAGGCTTGTGAGGTTCTCTGCTTAAAAAAAGTTGAAATTTTTATCCGCTCATGCTATTATGCGCATTACAATCGGATTGCATACCATACCACCTCAAATTGTGCGCCTCTAGCTGGCCTCGGTGTAGGGTGCCTGAGATTTGTTCTTTCAACCGTCGGATGGTCAATAACGAACGCGACCGGACACCCACCGGGTCTTGTTGTGATTGTAGGGATTAAGTACTTAGTTCCAGACAGGCAGGTACAGCTATGGCAATGACAACCAAGGAGAAGCTCGAACGCTTACGTCAGACGAAAGCTCGCCTTGCAGCGGGTGGAGGTGATAAGCGTATCGCAAAACAGCACGACCTTGGCAAGCTCACAGCACGTGAGCGCATCGGACTACTGTTCGACCCGGAGACGATTCAGGAGCTGTTTCTTTTTGCGCAGCACCGTAATGTCAACTTTGGGATGATAGGCAAGGAGATGCCCGGCGATGGTGTTGTGACGGGCGTCGGAGCGGTTGGCGGGCGGCAAGCCTTTTTTGCCTCCCAGGATTTTACGGTTTCTGGTGGGTCGGTCGGCGAATTGCATGCCGATAAAATTTGCCAGACGATGGAAATGGCGCTAAAATCCGGTGCGCCGCTGGTGTTTATCAATGATAGTGGAGGGGCGCGCATCCAGGAGGGGATTGACGCGCTGAGTGGTTACGGGCGGATCTTCTATCGCCATGTGCTGCTCTCCGGCGTGGTGCCGCAGATCTCAATCATTGCCGGCCCCTGTGCCGGTGGCGCGGCCTATTCGCCCGCGCTGATGGATTTTATCATTATGGTCGAGGGTACCGGGGAACTCTTTATTACCGGTCCCCAGGTGATCAAGCAGGTGACGGGGGAGGATATCTCGGCGGCGGACCTGGGTGGTGTGTTTGCACAGATGAATAGTGGTGTGGTGCATCTGATGGCGAAGGATGATCAGGATGCCATCCGCATCTGCCAGAAGTTGCTTTCGTTCTTGCCCTCGAATAACCTGGAAGACCCGCCGGACTTTGGGGGCGGGGAAATGGTGTTTGCTGCGGACCCTTATCTGGATCGGGTGATCCCGGATAACCCGCGCGATCCGTATGATATTAAGGATATCATCCTGCGCGTGGTGGACGATGGCGATTTCCTGGAGATTCAGGATCACTTTGCGCTGAATGCGGTGGTCGGGTTTGCCCGGATCAATGGTCGTACCGTCGGAGTTATCGCTAACCAGCCCGCAGTGATGGCCGGGGTGCTGGATATCGACTCCTCCGATAAGATCTCGCGGCATGTGCGCTTCTGCAATGCCTTTAACATTCCGCTGGTAACGTTTGTCGATGTGCCCGGATTTATGCCGGGTGTTCAGCAGGAGCGCGGCGGTATTATTCGCCACGGAGCGAAAATGCTCTTCTCCTACTCGGCGGCAACTGTGCCCAAGATTACCGTACTGCTACGCAAGGCGTATGGCGGCGCGTATCTGGCCATGTGCGGCAAAGATCTGGGGAGCGATCGTGTGGCAGCCTGGCCCACGGCTGAGGTGGCGGTGATGGGGCCGGAGGGGGCCGTCAATATTGTCTACCGCGATCAAATTAAGAGCGCGGAAGATCCCAAGGCTGCACGTGAGAAGTTTATCAATGAGTATCGTGAGCAGTTTGCCAATCCCTATGTGGGTGGGGCGCGGAATCTGATCGACGATATTATTGAGCCGAAGGATACCCGGCGCTATATCAGTCTGGCCCTGGAGTCCTTGCGAACGAAACGTGACATCCGGCCACAGAAGAAGCATGGCCTGATTCCAATGTAGCGAGGGGAGGGAAGCGATGGTCCAGGACGGTCTGGTTATTGCGCTACAACTGGCGATTATTGGGATGGGGGTGGTGTTTACCGCTCTGGCACTGCTGGTACTTTTGCTGACGGCCTTTAAGCGGGTTGATCTGGCCATGTCAAAGCCCAAACCGGAGGCGATTCCCACACCCGCGCCGAGTACCCAACCGTCAACGCAGCCGTCGGTTAATGGTATTCCGCCGGAAGAAGTTGCGGTTATCTCAGCAGCAATAACTGCAGCGCTTACACGCCGAATTCAGGTGAAGCGCATCCGTTACCTGGGCAATGTGCCCGAAACGGCCTGGTCACGCCAGGGCCGCGTGACGATTATGGCATCGCACATTATCAAACGCTAAACCACGAACGTTCATAGTGGCGCTGGCTGCCCGGCATGCCCGGTTTCACGCCGTGTGTCGGTACAGTACAGGTAGGGGCGTAGCATGGCTACGCCCCTGGTATAAGGTTGATGCAGAAAGAGAACGTAACGTAGTCTGGTGCAGGAGGAATGAGGAATAATGATAAACACCGATGTGAGTTCGCCGATGGATGGCGTTCCACCAGATATTGTCGCTGTTATTTCTGCAACGGTCGCAACGGCAATTGCGCGCCGCGTCCGCATCAAACGTATCCGCTACCTGAAAGCGCCCGCCGAACAGGTACCTTTATGGGCATTTCAGGGCCGTGTGACGATTATGACAACTCGCTTTAGCAAGCGCTAAACAACACCGGTAGACCGGCACGCCCGGCTGATCGGTTTCACGCCCCATGGCGATACCAGGCAGACGAAACGTCGGAAACGTCGGGCGTAGTGTGGCTACGCTCCGGGTGCGACGCTACATGCAGAAAGAGGAGGTACAGTGAAGAAGTTACGCGTGACCGTCAATGGAGTGAGCTACGAAGTCGATGTCGAAGTACTCGAGGACGAAGACGAGATCGGGGCCGGGTATGGTTTCCCCTCGTCAACATCGGCACCGCCGGCAGCACGCGTGCCGACCGGGGGCAATGCCGGCGCCCCTGCACCCGCACCGGCAAAGGCGGCGGCACCGGCAGCGGCACCTTCGACCGGCGATGATAAGAATGTCTTGACCTCGCCAATTGCCGGTGTGATTGTTGAAGTCAAGGTTAAAGCCGGTGACTCGGTCAGTGAGAATGACTCGGTAGTGATCATCGAAGCAATGAAGATGAATACCAATGTAAGTTCCCCGGTTTCCGGTAAGGTGAAGGAAGTGCGTGTTAGCTCCGGGGATGGCGTACAGCAGGGTCAGGTCTTGTTGACATTTGAGTAGAACAGGAGGCGGTACGTGGGGCAAACCCTGGAAGCCCTTTTGGATTATCTCCGTGGCACCGGGTTTTACCTGATTTTTCAGAATCCCGGCAGCCTGATTATGATCCTGGTCGGCTGTTTCTTTATCTACCTGGGTATTGTGCGGCAGTTTGAGCCGCTACTGCTGGTGCCGATCGGGTTCGGGGTAATCGTCGGCAATATTCCGTTTGCCGTCGAGGAAGGGATTATCGGGCCGGGGATTTATGAAGAAGGCAGTGTGCTCTATTACCTCTACCTGGGGGTGACATCAGGCGTCTATCCACCGTTGATCTTCCTGGGTATCGGGGCTATGACCGATTTCTCGAGCCTGCTGTCGCAACCCCGGTTAATGCTGCTGGGTGCTGCGTCTCAGTTTGGGGTCTTTATAACCCTCTTTGGCGCGATATTGTTGGGGCCACTCTTTGGTCTGCAGAATGATCCGGCCGTTGGTGGTGACCCTTCGCTGGCACGCCTGGTACGGGCAGCCGCCAGTATTGCCATTATCGGCGGGGCGGATGGTCCAACCGCGATCTTCCTGACCTCGCGGTTAGCGCCCGATCTGCTCGGCGCGATTGCAGTCTCGGCCTACTCCTACATGGCACTGGTGCCGGTAATTCAGCCGCCGATTATGCGTCTGTTGACCTCGAAGGAAGAGCGCCGTATTCGGATGAAGATGCCGCCGCCGGCATCCCGTTTCCAGCGGGTAATCTTCCCGATTGTTGGTCTGATCGTTACGGTGTTTATGGCGACTGATGCACTACCGCTCCTGGGGATGCTCTTTCTGGGCAACCTGTTGAAGGAGAGTGGTGTCACCGAGCGTCTGGCACGTACGGCGCGCAGCCAGTTTATCGACGCGGTGACGATTCTGCTGGGCTTTACGGTGGGGGCCAGTACCCAGGCCGACCGCTTCCTGACGCCGCGGTCAATCATTATCTTTGTTATGGGTGCGTTTGCCTTTGCCTTTGCCAGTGCTGTCGGTGTGCTCTTTGCCAAACTGATGAATCTCTTCCTTAAGGAAGGGGACAAGATTAACCCGCTGATTGGCTCGGCGGGGGTATCGGCGGTACCACACGCGGCACGTACGTCCCATGTGGTCGGGCAGCAGGAAGATCCCCAAAATTTCCTGATTATGCAGGCAATGGCACCGAACGTTGCCGGTGTAATTGGCTCGGCGATTGCCGCCGGTGTGCTACTACAAGGCGTTATTGCGAACTTTGGCCCGGCGGTTGGACTATAACACTGTTGTTTGCGCCGATTTGATGAAGCTTCCAGGGAATGAACGCAAGAGGTAAAGCGCGGGGGTGGGGCGAAGATTTTTGCCCCACCCCCGCGCTGTTGCTGTGCTTGCCCTGTTCCGGCAATCGGTCCCACCAGGACGGGATGCGGACGCGCAGAAGCGCATCCCTACCGGAAATTACATGCTCCACCTGTAGAGCTATCCCCTGGAACCTGTCCCCTATCCCCTAATCCTACCGGATCGTCCAGGCGCTCTCTTCCTGATGCAGGGAGTCGGCCAGGTCTGCGCCGTAGGGTGTAGCGCGAACGATAACACGCTGCGTAAACTTGTCCGGGCCGGTGGCGGGCCAGCAGGTGATCAGCGTAACCACCTCGTCCTCAGCCGGCTCCATGTAGCGGGCATTGGCGGCGCGCTGTTCGGGGGGGGCGTTCTCCTCATCCACCACCAGGCGCTCCTGAACGACATAGCGGTACTGCTGACCATCACTATAGATTGTCACCGGGTCGCCGGGATGCACATAAAACAGGTCACGAAATACCTGCCCATACCCACCAACATGCCCGGCCATCACGATATTGCTCTTGTCGCCAGGATTGGCCGAGCCCTTGTGATGCCCAACCGCATACTCGGCAACATCCCAGATCGCCACCGAGCCGTTCGCCTGCTCCTGAACGGTCCAGCCGACTTCAACCACCTTGTAGTCAATCGCCACCGTTGGAATAACCAGGCGGCTGATCGTGGAGACATGCGCGACCTGCTCCGCATTGGGAACGCGACTGGAGACCTGGCCGCCGGTGTTAAGGATCGGCGCACTGAAGGCGACCGGCTCGGCGGTCTGAACCGGCGCACGGATGTCCACTGTATCTGTAATCAACGGCAGGTCGTTATCGCCACGGGCGGCCTGCCGGTTATACTCGATCTGGGCATATACTCCCCCAACGTAGAGCAGCAGGTATGCGCCCGCACAGAGCAGGAGATTGCCCAGCGTCCAGGTAATCCGCGCCCGGAGCGGCGGAGGCTGTACCTCTGCCTGCGGCTTTCGGGCCGGCTTTTTGCGATTGCGCAACCATCGCACAAGTGGTGAGGGCGCATTGCCGCCGGTATCAGATATCGCGCTGCCCGCAGCTTCCTGCGTGCCGGCTGCGGGCGTCTCTATCGTTGCGGAACTGCCCTCTGCTCTATTCCAGGCGGGCGTGTCGTGCAGTTCATTTTGCAGCATAGTATCTCCCGGGCGCAAGCGCGAAGGCAGATCAGTTTGATCCAAAAGTAAATGTTTGAGATATGCGCGCTGATCATCGTTGTAACGAGAACGCGTTGAGTCCATTCCAGGGTTCTCCGAACACAAGCTCAATCCACCGGTCTGGTTCGTCTGGTAAGGGTTATTGCACAAAACGTGCCGTACAATTTGTGCATGTGGCGTCTGGCTATGCGCGTCGGACAGCCCCACGCAGTCAGTATAGCATGCTCCTGCAGCGAATACCATCAGCCTCCGCCCGCTTCTCATCAACTCCTTAGTTGACACTCCCCGGCCTTCATCGTACGCTATCAGAGTGCCGGAACTTACGCGAGGCGAAATAGATCCGTTTGCGGAAAATTCATGTGGGTTCTGCGTGCAATCATGGGTAAGCATAGCAGAAACGGAGGAGGGATTTTTATGCTCCAACGCATCGTCGCTGGTCTGATGTTCGTGCTCTTCCTGGCGGCCTGTGGTGGTAATCCGCAGTCCGCTGCAACGGTACCGACGGCAACCCCAACTACCGCCGCGCCGACCGAGGCTCCGACAACCGAGCCGACTGAGGCTCCGACCATGGAGCCGACCGAAGTTCCGACAACTGCGCCGACCGAAGTCCCAACCACCGCGCCGACCGAGGCCGCTGCCGCAACCGCGCCGACCGAAATCCCGGCAATTGCGCCAGCCGAGGATGCTGCCACGACCGCGCCCACCGCAGCGGCCCAGACCGATACTGCCTCCACCGCGCAGCGCTATCTGATTGTGCCGACCGAATCGGAAGTGCGGTACGAGGTAGCGGAGACCTTCCTGCGCGACAACCGGCTGGCAACTGCTATCGGTGTCACCCAGGAGATCGAAGGCGCGATCACGGTCGATCCGGATAATCCCCAGAACAGTACGATTGGCGTGATCACCATCAATATCAGCGCCTTTACCTCTGATGAAGATCGGCGCGATCAGGCCATTCGGGACCGCTGGTTGGAGTCGGCGACCTACCCGATTGCCACGTTTGAGCCAACCGAGATTACCGGCCTGCCGGAAACCTACACCGAGGGTGATGAGCTCTCCTTTCAGGTCACGGGCAATATGACCGTCCGCGAGACGACTAATCCGGTGACGTTCGATGTTACCGCGCAGGTGGTGGATGGCGAACTGGTGGGCACGGCAACGACCGATATTAAGATGACTAACTTTGGCTTTGATCCGCCGGATATCGCGGGCATCCTCCGCGCCGAAGATGATGTCCGGCTCACATTTGACTTCGTGGCCCGCCCCGAAGCGTAGATCATGAAACGTGATGCGTGATGCGTGATGCGTGATGCGTGATGCGTGATGCGTGATGCGTGATGCGTGATGCGTGATGCGTGATGCGCGACGAGCAGTCCGTTTCCCGCCTTGTAACCTGTAACCTGTAACCTCAAACAACACACTGGGTGATACTAAATATGCCATGAGGCTCCAGTTCACTGCGAGTATTGCTAAAACCGGCCTCGCGTGCCCAGCGCTCTACGCGGGCCGGCGGGCGGGTGACCATAACCCAGGGTTGCCCGCGCCCGTTGGTCAGAACATTGGCGATTAACTCAAGTTGCGGGTGAACCACTTGGTTGGTAAAGAGCAGCACGCCACCCGGCGCGAGGATCGTACGAATACCCAGTAGTGACTGGCATACCGCCGCGTCATCGGTCAGATTTTCGTACAGGCCGGAAACGATTACGATGTCGGGGGCCGGGTTGACCCGGGCCAGGTCTGCCGACAGGGTGGCATCACCCCACTCATACCTCACCCGGTCGGCCAGCCAGAGTTGCGCCGCCTGGCGTTGTCCAACGGTCAGTGCATGCCGATTCTGGTCGCGGCAGGTCAACCGGATATCTTCGCCGCCCAGTTGACAGAGCAGTTCCAGGAGGTAGCGGCCTGGTCCGGCAGCCACATCCAGCAGATTGGTCGGCCGCTGCTGCTCGCGGTGGGCAAGGATCAGTTCGCGCAGGTGGCGCTGGAGCAGTGTTTTGCGGGCGCGGCAGGCATTCCAGCCGGGCTGGTTGAGAAAGTAGCGATCCAGCAACCGACCCAGGGCGTTCGTGCCGTCGGGCTGGTTCCGGTAGATATAATCAAGCATAAGCCCGGAGTCAAAGCCATACGCTGCCCCGATAGCGATGCCGGTACTCAGATGCACGCCGGCACGTAGGGCAGCGCGGAGCAGCGCATAGTGCGGGGCGCTGCGGCTCAACCGGGGAAGTGTGCGCACACTCCGGGTTGGCACGAGTTGCATAATCAATCTCCTTCTCCTGGGGAGTCAGTAGTTAGAACAGAATGTTCGGTCTGCCTGATCGTAGCATGCGGGGACTGCGGTAAGACTGCGGTCAAACTGCGGTTAAAACAGGAGTCCGGCGTGCGGTTTTGGAGTGCGGCAGCCACGCTCCCGCGCCGGAATGTGGAGTGCGGCAGCCACGCTCCCGCGCCGGAATGTGGAGTGCGGGCGCATAGCTCCCGCCTGGTGCTTGCCGAGACGATGGAAAATCGGCTGATAAACTTTGAACATTAAATCCGAACATTGCCGGATAGGAGTCCCGGCTTCAGTCGAATCAGGCTTTCCCGGCAGTATGCTGCGGCCCCGGCAGACATTCCACCGGCTGAAGCCCGGACTCCAGGATGGCATATCCGGGTTATTTCTCAAAGTTCATTAGCCGGTTGGATGCCTGTCTTGGCAGAAAAACGGTGCATAGAATGCACCCTACTGCTGTCTGCCGGGGTGATGATATCCTCTCAAGTGTAGACTTTTTCGCCAGAGCGCAATTAGAATGCGGTTGGCTAGACCGGCAGAGACCGCCGCTCCAGAAAACATGTCCCGCACCAGGACGGGCTGCGGACGCGCAGAAGCACGTCTCTACCACAAAAAGCCTACATCTGAGAGGTGATGATATCCGGGTTAAATTTTTGGCGTGCGGCAGCCATGCTCCCGCGCCGGAGGTGCGTTTTGGGCTAAAAAGCACGAAGCAGCCCACGCCAATGTGGAATAGTTCATTCCACCGGCATGGGCTGCGTTGCAGTAGAAACGTCTACCGAACGCCGGTATCGCGTCAGGCAGTATTGGCCGGTTCGGAGCGATGCAGCATTTCAAGTACCTCTTGCACCAACGCCAGTTCCGCATCGGTTGTGCGCGCCAGCGCTGCATCACCCGGATGGGTTGCTCCAGAAAGCAGTAGCAGTGCCCGTAGCGCTGAAGGACGCGTCGCCGCCGGCAACATCTCTGCGAGGGTGAGTCTCCCCAGTACTTCGGCGTTCTTCCAACAGGAAGGACGAGAGTAGGAATTCATCAAGCATCTCCTCCATCTATTGTATTAGTGTATAGTGTAAGTGTTTGTTAGCCAGGAGTCAAGGCTTTTGACACAACCCACCGTACCATGCTAGAATGAAAATCGCCTTTAACCCAGTCCTGTGAGGCTGAGAAGGATGTACATCCATGCACAAGCTTTATCCTCCGCACCGGGGCAACCCGTTTGATCCCCTGGATACCAGATTAGATGACAACATAGTTAGCCGGATCCGCGCCACCGCTTTTGCCTTGATACCGTTCGTGGGCAGGTGGCGATATGTTCCTCGGTTTTGCAATACCCGCCGGCTGATCGTTGGGCTTCCGGGCGCTGCCGGCCTACGCGGGAGAGTGCCATCATGAACGAAAAGCAGATACTGAACGCCGATGACATCCGCCGTGCGTTGGTGCGGATTGCCCACGAGGTTGCCGAGCGCAACGAAGGTGTGGGCGATGTCATCCTGGTGGGGATTCGTCGCCGGGGGGTGCCGCTGGCCGAGCGGATTGCCGCCGCCCTGACCGATTTTGAAGGCTATCAGGTGCCGGTTGGTCATCTGGATATCACGCTCTACCGGGATGATCTCAGTAAGCGCTGGCCTGCGCCCCGGGTGCATAAAACGCAAATTCAGAATGATATCACCGGGCGCACAGTGATCCTGGTTGATGATGTACTCTACACCGGGCGCACGGTGCGGGCTGCGCTGGATGCCCTGGCCGATCTGGGCCGTCCCGCGCGCATCCAACTGGCTGTGCTGGTGGATCGGGGGCACCGCGAGCTGCCCATCCGCGCCGATTTTGTGGGTAAGAATGTGCCCACTGCCGGCGATGAGCGGGTGGAGGTGCGCCTGAACGAGATCGATGATGGTGCAGATGCGGTGATGATTGTGCGGCAGGATACGTGAGGAGGAATCGATGCAACCGCAACCCAGTGTAGTAGCCAGTGGCATGCCCCAAGGCGAGCGGCGCCGGCATCTGCTTGACCTTGACGATGTGAGCCGCACCGAGATTGATACGGTGCTGGAGACGGCTGAGAGTATGAAAGAGGTGCTCTCGCGTGAGATTAAGCAGGTACCGGCACTGCGTGGCAAAACGGTTGTGAACATGTTTTATGAGGAGAGTACGCGCACGCGGATCTCGTTTGAACTGGCGGCACGTTCACTCTCGGCGAATATTATTAACTTTGCCGCGCGCAGCAGCAGCGTCGAAAAGGGTGAGTCGCTGATCGATACGGTGCGTACCTTGCAGTCGCTGGGCGCGGATATGCTGGTGATACGCCATTCACAGGCAGGCGCGCCCCACCTGGTCGCCCGGCATTTCCATGGCTCGGTGATCAATGCCGGGGATGGTTGGCACGCACATCCGACGCAGGCGCTCCTGGACCTCTTTACCATCCGCGAGAAACTCGGCTATCTGGACAATTTGAAGGTTACGATTATCGGCGATATTTTGCACAGTCGGGTGGCCCGCTCCAATCTCTGGGGCTTTACCAAAATGGATGCGCAGGTGACGCTCTGCGCGCCGCCAACGCTGCTGGGACCGGCGCGCTTCTGGCAGGCGACCTGGCCGCGTGTACGGATTACCTACAGTCTAGAAGAAGCGCTCGATGGTGCTGATGTGGTGATGGCCCTCCGGCTGCAGAAGGAACGGCAGCAGGCGGGCCTTTTGCCTTCGCTGCGCGAGTATAGCCGCTTTTTCGCCCTGACCGAGGAGCGCCTGGCCCAACTGAGTGATGATGTGCTGATTATGCATCCCGGTCCGATCAATGAAGGGGTGGAAATCGCACCGGAAGTCGTTACCTCGTCCCGCGCGGTCATTGGTGAGCAGGTGACCAATGGTGTGGCGGTGCGGATGGCGCTGCTCTATCAACTTGCGTCGCAGGTGACACATGAGGAATAATCCTGACGAAAACCTCTGCCTGTAACCTGTTAACCATACTGGAGATATGGATGCGTTACTTGATTAAACATGGCAGTATTATCGACCCGGCCCAGCGGGTGGCGACCGTGGGCGATGTGCTGATTGAAGATGGGAAAGTGGTCCAGATCTTTGATCTGGCCGAGATGTCGCCGGAGCAGCAGGCGCTTGGCGAGAATGTTGAGGTGATTAACGCGCGGGGGTGCGTGGTGGCTCCCGGCTTTACCGATCTGCATACGCATCTGCGTGAGCCGGGGGAGGAGCACAAAGAGACGATTGCAACCGGCACGCTGGCGGCGGCTCGGGGTGGCTTTACGACGATCTGTGCTATGCCGAACACCAATCCCCCGCATGACCGGGCCGCCGTTGTGCGCCAGGTGCGCCAGATCACCCGCCGCGATGGGCATATTCGTGTGGATGTGATCGGCGCGGTGACACTCGGGCGCGAGGGTAATACACTGACTGAAATGGCGGAACTGGTGGAGGCGGGCTGTATTGCCTTTAGCGATGATGGCAGCCCGGTGCAAGATCCGGTGGTGATGCGCAATGCGCTGGCCTATGCCAGCATGCTGGGCGTGTCGATTATGAGCCATTGCGAGGATACCCGACTCAACGCGGGCTGGGCCATGCACGAAGGCGTCGTCAGCACCCGGCTGGGACTGCCCGGTTATCCCGCCGCCGCCGAGGAGTCCCAGATTGCCCGCGATATTGCGCTGGCGGAGATGACCGGGGCACATCTGCATATCTGTCATGTGAGCACGGCGGGCGGGGTGGCACTTATTCGCAGTGCCCGCCGGCGCGGCGTTCGCGTAACAGCCGAGGTTACGCCGCATCACCTCACACTGACCGACCAGTGGGTACTGGGGTCGCTGGCCGAGGTTGAGACGGGTGAGGCTTCGGCGGAGCCGACCAGAACCGGCGGACGCCGCAACCGGGGCAAGAAATCAGCCCAGAAGCACCAGGGGCTGGGGCTGCGTACCTGGCTTGATCCCCGGCTACTCTCCCCGTACGACACACGTACCCGCGTGAGTCCGCCGCTGCGGGGCGAGGAGGATATCGAGGCGCTGCTCGAAGGGCTGCGTGATGGAACGATTGATGCGATTGCCACCGACCATGCGCCCCACGCCACAGTTGATAAAGAGTGCGAGTATGGCTCTGCCGCCTGTGGTATCAGCGGTCTCGAGACGGCGCTGGGCCTGGTGCTGACCCTGGTTCACCGGGGGGAGATGGACCTGGTGAATGTGGCCGCCAAACTGACTGAGGGACCGGCGCAGGTGTTGGGCCGCGCGCCCTCCACGCTCCACCCGGGGGCGCGCGCGGATCTGGTTGTGTTTGATCCGGATATTCCCTGGACCGTCGATGCGACAACCTTTGCCTCGAAGGGCAAGAACAGCCCCATCCACGGGCAGCAACTGCGCGGCCAGGTGATGTTGACGATGGCCGGTGGAGTCATCGTGTTTCGGCGCGACGATTTCGGCAAGGAAGTCAGTTCGCCACGCCAGGCTTCGCGTCTGGATGGCATTCTCACAAGTGAGGGGTAACGTGACACACGCACGCCGGCAGCAGGCCGCCGAACGCATTATGGAAGACGCCGGGCTGACCGGCGATCTGACCGACGACCTGGCCCGCCCGCTGATCGAGTGGGCCACCCGCCAGGCTGACCGGATTGCCGCCGATGCCGCCCGCTCCGACGCGGAGGTGGATGCGGCAATTGGGGCGCTACGCCGGGCGCTCTTACAGGTTACACAGGCAGCCACCGCTGATCACACCGCCGGGCAACTGGTCGCCCTGGCCCACCACACCCTGATCGAGTTTGCCCCTGATCTGGAAGATGTGGCCGTAGATCTGCCTGATACAAACTGTACCCTCTCCACGGCAGCACTCACCGAGCGTGGCCCCACCCGCCGCGCACTCTGGCAACAGCGCCGCCGCCGTAAACCGGGCACCTTCACTTGCCGCTGGCCGCGCCGGAGATAGTTTCGCAACCAGTGGAGGCGCTGACGCGGTGAGTTGAGACAGGACCGCAGCGCCGCCACACCTCCCCATTTCCGCACTTCCGCATACCATTTATATGGCATTGGACAGGAGGAGATTACTATGGCCCGTCGTCGGAAATCATCCAAGTCACGCCGCGCTGGTCGCCGCCGGGGGCCGCCTACGATCCGGACGGTAATTGCCGTACTGCTCCTGCTGCTGGTCGTCTACCTGATCCAGCAGGGCTATATCGAGATTGACCTGGAGCAGTTGGGCGAAGTGGCGGACCTGGAAGACCTGGGAGACCTGATCGAGGTCGCGCCGGTCGCCTCGGAGCCACCAGATCCATTGGTCTATGAGGATGGCACGGGAAGCATCCAGGCCTTCTTTACCACGCCATGGCTGGTCTACCCCGATGAGCCGGAACGCCGCACGCCGCCCCCACACGAGACGGCGTTGATTGCCGATATTGACGCAGCCCAGCAACAGGTTGATGTGGCCGTGTTTGAGTATAACCTGCCGGGCATTGCCGACGCGCTGATCCGCGCAGTTGAGCGGGGCGTGGCAGTCCGGCTGGCATTGGACCGCGAGAATCTCGAAAAGCCGGAGATGGCCGAGTGGGCCGGCCGGGTGGAAGCGGCCGGCATCCCGATTGCCTGGCAGGACTCAACTGCCTTTCTGCACAGCAAGTTCGTGATCATCGACAACGCACTGGTCTGGATGGGCAGTTGGAATATGACCGTTAATGGCACCTATCGCAATAACAACAACCTGCTGCGGATTACCATTCAGCGGGTGGTGGCAAACTATGCTACTGAGTTTGAGCAGATGTTTGCCGAGACATTCGGCAACAACAAAGAGTCGCTGTCGCCCTACCCGCTGATCCAGGTGGGCGCGGTGACAATTGAGAACTACTTCTCGCCACAGGACCGCCCCGCCCCGCGCCTGGTGGAGTGGCTGGCGGGCGCGCAGTCCAGCATCCACTTTCTGGCCTTCTCGTTCACCAGCGACGAGATTGCGCAAGCCATGGTTGACCGCCACGCGGCCGGGGTTACGGTGCAGGGCGTATTCGAGACGCGCAACGCCGGCGGCATCGGCGCAGAATTTGACACTCTCCAGAGCCAGGGGATTGCGGTGCTGGACGACGGCAACTGCTACACAATGCATCACAAGGTCATCATCATCGACGAGCGCACGGTCATCACGGGTTCGTACAACTTTACCGCACGGGCCGAGGAAACCAACGACGAGAACCTGCTGATTGTGGATGACCCCACGCTGGCCGGGCAGTTTATGGAGGAGTTTGAACGGGTCTATGATCAGGCGCAACACCCGACCCAGTGTGGGCGGTAGGGCGATGTCAGAGGCCCGTACCGTGCTTGTAGTGCCGCCTTACGAAGTTTGAACATTAAATCCGGACACCACTGATCAGGCGTCCCGGCTTCAGCCGGATCAGGCGTTCCCAGTGGTATACCCTGGCCCCGGCAGGCATCCAACCGGCTAAAACCGGGACTCCCGGTCATTCATATCCGGATCATTTTTTCAAACTTCATCAGGCGGTTCCGAGCTTCCTGCCTGATGCCGACGAACATTAGCACGACGGTTACTATCAATGTTGACGTAGCCCACCGTCCACGAATGGAACCACGAATACACGAATGAGCCTCAGCCCGATGAATGCATCAGATGACGGTGTGCTATACTGCATACCAAAGGTCATACCGCCAGATTATCGGAGGCTCTGAGCATGCAGCAACTCCACGTAGACGAAGCAACCCGGCAACTACCCGGCTTAATCGCTGCCGCCCTACGCGGCGAAATCGTGCTGATTACGACGGACGATCAGCAGATGGTTCGGTTAGTACCGCTGCAACCTGCCCGGCAACCGCGCCGACCGGGCAGTGCCCGCGGCATGATCGCCATGGCGGAGGATTTTGATGTATTGCCTGGGGAGTGGCGGGAGTATATGGAGTGAATTTTCTCCTTGATTATACTATCAAGACTTACGCGGTCACAAACCCGAAAGGAAATTTCGCCTCCGGCAGGGCGGAAGATCCCTTTCTTTTTCACAAAAATTTTACACTTTGTGTAAAATTTTTGTGAAAAAGAAAAAAGAGTACCATGCTGCCGCAGGCGAATCGGGTTTCCATCGGGTGAAACGTCCGGTTTGCATGGTAACTGCGTAAGTCCTGACTATGATAAGTAGATTTGTATAACTATATCGCGTTGTTCGCCCATTTGGTGGCGTTCGTGGTCCAAAACGTGGCTTTCATGGTCCAAAACTCCACCATGTAACGCGTATTACCTTCCACCCCCTGCCTGCGCGCGCGTTGACGCCCCCTGGCCTTTCTGCTATAATCCTCAATCGTTTCTCTGGCCCCAACTATACTCGCCGGTTTTCCCGGATACCATCGGGGCGGGTGTCCCCTCACCCGGTACCGGATTGATCTGTCTGTGTCCGATAGCATAGCCCGAAGGGAGGTGATCTGCCGGTCATAACTCAGATGTGATAGTTGATCTGTTTGTGATGATCTCTTACAGTTACCATGAGGTAAAACTATGTACGTAGTAGGTACACACTGGCGCCGCCAGGCAGCATTGCTGCTCCTGCTGGCGTTGTTTCTCCCCATTCTGGCAGCCTGTGGTGGGCAGCAGGGAGCCGCTCCCGAAGCACCAACCGAGGCCGCTGAGCCGACCGAGGACACCGAGGACACCGAGCCAACTACAGAAACTGAGGCGGAAGCGCCGACCGCAGCCGATGCTGAGGAAGAGCCGACCGAAGCTGACGCTGAGGAAGAGCCGACCGAAGAAACGGCCGCAGCCGAGGGCGATCTGCTGGTGGTCAGCGCGCCCGACTGTGAGTATGGCGGAATCTTGCAGGAAATCGCCGCTATTGATGAGATGACGGTGCAGTTCACGATGTGCCGGCCTGACCCGGCCTTCCCGGTTAAAGCGGCGTTTGTGCCCTTCTCCATCCAGCCGAGCGAGCATCTTGAGGCCACGGATGGTTCGCCACTGGAGAACCCCGTCGGCACCGGTCCCTACATGGTCGATACCTGGGATCGGGGTGAGCAGGTGGTCTACTCGCGCTTCGAAGACTACTGGGGCGATCCGGCCCAGACGGAGACGCTGGTCTTCCGCTGGAGTGCGGAAGCAGCCCAGCGCCTGCTCGAACTGCAGACGGGAACGGTGGATGCTATCGACAACCCGGCCCCGGATGACTTTGTTAACGCCGAAGAGGATGAGAATCTGCAGTTGATCGAGCGCGCACCGCTGAATATCTTCTATGTCGGGATGAACAACACCTACCCGCCGTTTGACAATGAGCAGGTGCGCCAGGCGATTGCGATGGGGATTGATCGCCGGCGTATTGTCGATAACTTCTATCCACCCGGATCGAGTGTGGCAACCCACTTTACGCCATGCGCCATTCCCAATGCCTGCGTCGGCGAGGAGTGGTACGAATATAATCCGGAGCGCGCACGGGAACTGCTGGCCGAGGCGGGCTATCCCGACGGCTTTGAGACCGAGATTGCCTACCGCGATGTGGTCCGCAGCTACCTGCCCGAGCCGGGTGTGGTTGCGCAGGATCTGCAGGCGCAGTTGGAAGAGATTGGTATCACGGCGAACATCAACGTAATGGAGTCGGGGGCGTTTATTGCCGCCGCCGACGCGGGTGAGTTGGAAGGGCTGCATCTGCTGGGTTGGAACGCCGACTATCCCGATATGACCAACTTCCTCGACTTCCACTTTGGCGCAGGTGCCTCGCAGCAGTTTGGTGAGAAGTTTGAAGATATCACCTCAGCGCTGCAAGAGGCGGCTTCGCTGGCCGATAACGAGGAGCGCCGCCCGCTCTACGAGGAGGCCAACAACCTGATCAAAGAGCATGTCCCGATGGTGCCGATTGCCAACGGCGGCTCGGCGGTGGTCTACCAGGTCGATGTTGAGGGCGCCCACGCCAGCCCGCTCGGCAATGAGTATTTTGCCGTGGTGCAACCGGGCGACCGTGACACCTTCGTCTGGATGCAGAATGCCGAGCCGATCAGCCTCTACTGTGCGGATGAGACCGACGGCGAATCGTTGCGGGCCTGTGAGCAGGTGCTCGAAGGGCTGTTGCGCTACGAGGTGGGCGGCACGGAAGTGGAGCCGGCCCTGGCAACCGCCTGTGAGCCCAGCGCCGATCTGACGGTCTGGACTTGCAGCCTGCGCGAGGGCGTCATGTTCCACGATGGGTCGGAGTTGGACGCCAACGATGTGGTAATGTCCTGGGCGGTGCAGTGGGATGCATCCCACCCACTGCATGTCGGTAACACGGGTGCGTTCACCTACTTCTCCGCCCTCTGGGGTGGCTTTATTAATGAGGACGGCGGGGAAGCCGCCGAGTAACCCCGGCAAGATCATATTTCGCCTTATGGTGGGGTTGTGGTAGCACAATCCCACCATAAGGTGGTACTACGGATATTCCTCTGTTCATGTTAACTTCGCCAAAAATCGATCACTATTTAGATAGTACACGATTATGATCAAGTATATCATTCGACGTTTCCTATCGGCAATTCCTGTCCTGGCGGGGGTGCTGCTGGTGACATTTGCGCTGGCCCGTATGATCCCTGGTGATCCCTGCACGGCCATGCTGGGTGAGAAGGCCACGCCGGCAATCTGTGAGCGCTTCAACCGGGAGAAGGGACTGGATCAGCCCATCCCGGTGCAGTTTGGCATCTATGCGCTTGATGTGCTGCGGGGCGACCTGGGCGAGTCGATCCGCTTTAGGCGTCCGATCATGCAGATCCTGGTCGAGCGGCTACCCGTAACGATTGAACTGGGGCTGACCTCCCTGGCAATTGCAACGCTCATCGGTGTGCCGGCCGGTCTGCTGGCGGCGATCCGGCGCAACTCGGCAGTGGATGTAGGCACGATGGTTGGGGCCAATATCGGCGTGTCGATGCCGGTGTTCTGGCTGGGGCTGATGCTGGCCTATGTGTTTGCGCTGCTCTTGCGCGATACGCCGTTTGCACTGCCGCCCTCGGGTCGCCTGCCTGCCGGGATGGATGCCACGCCGTTCTTTGAAGTGTATAACTGGAATGTTGAAGCGGGAACGGGGGTCTACCGCCTGCTGGAGTTTTTTGCTAACTTTTATATTTTCAATGCGATTATTACTTTCAACTGGGAGTTGCTGGGCGCGACGATCAAACATCTGATCTTACCCGCCGTGGCGCTGGCAACGATTCCGATGGCAATTATTGCGCGGATGACCCGCTCGAGCATGCTGGAGGTGCTGGGGCGGGATTATGTGCGTACGGCCCGCGCCAAGGGGCTGTCCGACCATGTAGTCATCCTGTCGCATGCCTTCCGCAACGCGCTGCTGCCGGTTGTCACCATCGTCGGGTTGCAGTTGGGAACGGTGTTTGGCGGGGCGGTACTGACTGAGACGATCTTTAACCTGGCGGGCGTCGGACGTATCCTGTTTGAGGCGATTACCGCGCGAGATTACCCGATTATCCAGGGTGTGACGCTGGCGGTGGCGTTTACGTATGTGATGGTGAATCTGCTGGTCGATCTTTCGTATGCTCTGCTCGACCCGCGTATTCGGCTGAACTAGCGGCAATACCTTCGCGGTAGGCGATCAAACCGGACGTTTGACCAGATGCGCGCCAGACTCGCCTGCGGCAGCGTGGTCCGTGATCTATACTTTTTCACAAAAAATTTCACTTTGTGAAATGTTTTTGTGAAAAGAGGCGATATCTCCTTTCGGGGGAGTACACATGTACGTCGTCTTATTTGAAAGGTATTGGAACTAGAGGTAGTGTGACCATGGCAGTAGATGTGGAGACGGTTGCAATCAGTCTGCCCCGGCGCACAGCCGAGAGTCCCTGGCGGCAGGCGCTCCGGCGCTTCTTCCGACAGCGCTCGGCTATCGCGGGCCTGCTGATTATCGGGACGCTGGTCCTGGTGGCAATCCTGGCCCCGCTGATTGCACCCTACGACCCGGAGCAGGTGCTGCTGGGGGTTGAGGATGTCGGCAAACGCGCGCCGCCCTGCATTCATCTGCTGGGATGTGATGAAACGCAGTCGCAACATCTAATGGGCATTGACGGCAACTTTCGGGATCAGTTTAGCCGGGTTGTTTATGGTACGCGCGTCTCGCTCTTCGTCGGGTTTATCACGGTGGCAGTAGCGATGCTGGCCGGGGTACTGCTGGGCGCGGTGGCGGGCTATGTCGGCGGTTGGGTGGAAGATCTGATTATGCGTATCCTGGATGTGCAGTTAGCCTTTCCCTTCCTACTGCTGGCAATTGCGATCGTGAGCGTGCTGGGGCCGGGGCTGATGAATGCGATGCTGGGGATTGCCATTGTCACCATCCCGCAGTATGCCCGCGTGATCCGCGCCGGCATTCTTACGACCAAGGAGGAGGAGTATGCCGCCGCCGCCCGCGCGATCGGCAGTAGCCATCCACGGATTCTCTTCCGGCATATTTTGCCCAATGCCATCTCCCCGCTGATCGTGCAGGGCACCCTGGGGATCGGGATTGCTATCCTGGATGTAGCTGCGCTCTCCTTCCTGGGATTGGGCGCGCAACCGCCGACGCCCGAGTGGGGGTCGATGTTGAGCAGTGAACGCAACCAGGTCTTCTCCGCGCCGCATCTGGTCTTCTTCCCCGGCATGGCGATTATGCTGGCGGTGCTGGGGTTTAACCTGCTGGGCGATGGTCTGCGCGATGCGCTCGACCCACGCCTCAAGCAGTAAAAAAGCCGGCAACTTGCACGCGCAAGAACCAGGTCTGGGGTTTTCTCGCCCTCAACCTGGTTCTTTGTGCTTCCCGGTCCATCCGGTATAATGGACCCAGGCCTAATCCGGTACAACTCTGGAAAGCAGGTGAGCGCTGGTATGACCGTGGAGATCCTGCAACAACAGCGTGACGAAGTCCTGCGCCGCGCTGAGAGCCTGCGCCAGGTGATCGAACTGATCAGCAGCGAACTGGAGCTTGAACCGCTGCTGACCCGCATCGTCGCCAGTGCCATCGAGCTGATTGGCGCCGACCATGGCACGATCGGGCTGGTGGTGGAACGCACTGCCGGCCCGGTGGTGCAGACAGCAGCAGTGGTCAATATGCCCCTGCGCAAGTGGGCCCGCGAGATCCCGCCGGACAGCGGGTTGACCGGGCGGGTGTTGCGTGAACGGCAGCCGGTCCGGCTGGATCGCTACGATGAACTGGATGACCTGATCCTGCCCGAGTTTGCCGACCATGCCGCCATCGGCATGCCGATCTGGTGGGGCCGACAGGTCATCGGGGTGTTCAGCGTCGGGGCGGAGTTGCCGCATCGCTTTGGCGTACAGGATGTGGCTACGCTGGAGTTGTTTGCGCGCCATGCCGCAATCGCTATCGAGAATGCGCGCCGCTACAAGCAGGAACAGCGCCGCAATGAGCGCCTGGCGTTGATTGCGCGGATCGGGCGCATTATCACGGCAGATCTGTTGATTAACGATCTGCTGCAGAATGCCGCCGATGCTATCCATGAATTGTTGGGCTACACCTATGTCTCACTCGCGCTGATTGACCCGGCAGACCCGCAGACGCTGGTCTTCGGCGCAGTTGCCGGCCGCTATCGCCCGGCCACACGGCAGGAGCATCGGCTGCCCGTCACCCAGGGCATCACCGGGGCCGCAGCCCATTCCCGCCAGGCAACACTGGTCAACGATGTCTGCGCTGATCCGCGCTATGTTGCAATACCCGGTGTTGCGGATATTCAGGCGGAGCTGGCGTTGCCGATCCTGCATTGTGATGCGGTACTGGGCGTGCTCAATCTGGAGAGCGACACGCGGTTCAGTGAAGAGGATGTCACCAGCCTGTGCATTATTGCCGACCAACTGGGAACTGCTATCGAGAATGCCCGGCTGTTTACGGCAGAACAGCAGCGCGCGGCCCGGATTGCCGCGATCAACCATGTCGGGCGGCTGATTACCAACAGCCTTAGTCTTGATGAGATTATCCACACAGCGGTTGCGGCTATCCGCGAACAGCTTGAATATCACAACATCGCGCTGTTGCTGATTGACCCGGACGATCCGCAAACGCTGGTGCTGCGCAGCTACAGCGGGATTTATATCGAGGCGATTGTCGATGAGTATCGGCAGCCGATCAACCAGGGCGTGATCGGCATAGCGGCACAGCAGCGGCAGCCGCTGCTGATTGTCGATGTGCAGAACGATCCGCGCTATCTGCCGGTTCCGGGTGCGTCCGACATCTATTCTGAACTGGCTGTTCCGCTACTGTTTGGCGAGCGGTTGCTGGGGGTGCTCAATATCGAGTCGCGCCGGCGCATCACCGAGGAGGATGCCGCCGGTTTTGCAATTATTGCCGACCAACTGGGAACTGCTATCGAGAATGCCCGGCTGTTTGGGAGCCTGCAACGGGCACTGGAAGAGACCCGGTTGCTCTATGCCACCAGCCGGCGGCTCAGTACGGCGATGAGCGTGGACGAAGTCATCGTGGCCTACCTGGAGCAGGTGGCGGCGCGGGGACGCTATGCCTGTACCGTTGTGCTTCTGGAACATGATCACCTGGACCGGCGCACAACTATGGTTATTCGTGGGCGCTGGTCGCCGCAGCGAGGAACCTATCTGGAAGAGGAGCGCTGGCCCTTTGTCGATGCACCTTTTACGCCACTGCTTGACGCCGGGCAGACCGTTACCTTTGCCAATGTCTACACCGATCCAGAGGTGCCCACGGTGTTGCGCCGGATGCAGGCCCATGCGCAACGTCCGGCACTGGCGCTGATCCCGCTGATGGTTCGCGGGCGGCGTATCGGCATGGTGCTGCTGAGTTATCCGGATACGCACACATGGCAGGAAGCAAACCTGCAGCCCTACCAGGCAACGGCGGCGCAACTGGCAACCGCCATTGATAGCCGCCGGCAGCATCGCCTGCTGGCCGAGCGTGGGCAGCAACTGGCGGTGCTGGAGGAACGTCGCCGCCTGGCCCGCGAACTGCACGACTCGGTCACACAGTCCATGTTCAGTATGAGCCTGCTGTCCCAGGTTATCCCCGACCTCTGGGAGCTTGATCCGGAGGAGGCGCGGCAGTCACTCAAACAGATCCGCGATCTGACACGCGGGGCGCTGGCGGAGATGCGCGCGCTGCTCCTTGAACTTCGCCCGGCCGAAGCGGACGAGCAGAGTCTGGCGCAGGCGCTGACCCGGCACGCAGACGCATTTGAACAGCGCACCGGGATACCAGTTACCGTAGAGATTGGAGCCAATCCGGCCCTCCCCGATGAAGTCGCGCAGGCGCTCTTGCGGATTGCGCAGGAGGCGCTGACGAACGTGTCGCGCCATGCCCAGGCCCGCCGGGTCGTCCTGCGGGTAGAGGACGGCACCTCGACGCGCATGCTGATCGCCGACGATGGCAAGGGGTTTGATCCGGCGCAGGTTGCGGGTGATCACTTTGGGCTGATCTCGATGCGCGAGCGGGCAACCAGAATCAATGCCCGGATGCAGATCTGTTCAACCCCCGGCCAGGGTACCGAAGTCATTGTCGCGTGGCCTGATCACACCGGGGACGATTAATCCGGGGACAAACGCGCTTCTGCGTGTCCGTGGAATCATCAGGCGTGCAGATATTCGTAAGGAGGGCAGCATATGGAACCTATTCGGGTCTTAATTGTTGATGACCATGCGATTACCCGGCAGGGGTTGCGTACCGTCTTGCGCGTGCTGCCGGATATGGAGTTGGCCGGCGAAGCGCGGAACGGACAGGAGGCGATTGCGACCGTAAAAACCTTGCAGCCGGATGTGGTGCTGATGGATCTGGTGATGCCCGAAATGGACGGGGTGACGGCGATTACCACACTCAAGCAGATGCTGCCCGATCTGCCAATCATTGTGCTGACAACCTTTTCCGAGACGGATCTGGTGATCGGCGCTGTCCAGGGAGGCGCAGACGGCTATCTGCTCAAGGATGTTGAAGTGGAGGAGTTAGCCCGGGCCATTCGGACTGTCAAGAGCGGACAGCCCTATCTGCACCCGGAAGCCACGCGCCATCTGCTACAGGCGACCTCACGCCCGCCGGAGCATGCTCCCGAACGACTGACAAAACGGGAGCAGGAGGTCTTGACGCTGCTGGCACGCGGCTACACCAACCGGCAGATCGCCGACTCCCTGACGATTACCGAGAAGACGGTCAGCGTGCATGTGAGCAACCTGCTCAACAAGCTGGAACTGACGAGCCGCACTCAGGCTGCGCTCTATGCCACGCGCGTGGGACTGGTCGCGCCCGAAGATGCACGTTAATCCGATACGATCCTGAGAAAGGAGGCCCGCCAGTGACACAAACTGCCCCCTGTCGTGTGTTGATTCTGTATGATCTGGGCGATCTGATCGAGGCACTGGCCGGGCATATCGCCACCGGCGCGCAATCTGTCGCAAATACTGAGGTTGTGCTCCGCAATCCGCGCCAGGCCGGCCGCGACGACCTGATCGCCGCCGATGCGTTAATTATCGGCACGCCTAACTGGACCGGTATCAAGGGCACGCTCAAGCGCCGGCTGGACACAACCGGCGATCTCTGGGAAGAGGGCAGCCTGGCCGGGAAGGTCGGCGCGGCATTTACGACCAGCGCGGGCCGCCACTCCGGCACCGAGTTTACGCTGCTCAATGTGCTACACTGGTTCCTGGGCAACGGCATGCTGATTGTCGGGCTGCCCTGGACGCCACATATGGAGGAGTCGGGCTCCTACTACGGCGCAACGGCCATCAACACGCTGACCGCGGCCGATCAGCAGCAGGCGTATGCACTGGGCCGGCGTGTCGCCGAGATTGCGCTGCGGATGCGCGATTAATCAAACGCCGGCGCTGTTACGACGCTTGTCCGGAGGGTGTATGTCTGACTCCATTGGTTTCGCTTCCCCGGCTGCCAGTCGCGCAGAGCCGATTGCCAAACATTTTTCGTTTCAGATGTCACAAAAAACCAATTGTCACTTCTGCCGCTTTAAGGTATCATAGAGGCAACAATTGCTTGCGGAGCACTATGCGCCCTTATCAGCAAACGGGCTATTGTCCTTGGTCCGCTTGAAAATTTTGGTCGCGCGAGGGGAAGAATATATAGAGAACAGCAAACAAAGCAACAGAGAGCAAAGAGCGCCACAATTGCATCTCTGATAGGGAACGTGTTTGTTCTTTGTCCTTTGTTTATTTGTTCTTTCTATAGTATACTGCCGGTGGATTATGACCGAAAGGAGTTAAACTGCACCTTTCTATAAAGAACGGCAAACAGTGTAGCCTGGAACAGAACGCGCCAGGCGCATCGCCGCCGGATAACCTGTCTGTTCTTCGCCCTTTCTTTGTCTGTTCTTTCCATAACATGTGCAGCCGAACCTCGATGCTACCAAAAGTAAATAGAGATTGTTCCGGAAAAGAGAGAGCCTTCGTTATTTGTGGAGTTATAGACGTATGAGTAACGTAACTGATGAGCGCAATGGTTTGCGATGGGTACGGGTCGATTTGCATATTCATACTCCCGCTTCTGAAGATTACGCCGAACCAGAAGTTAGCTACCTTGATATCTTGCAGGAGGCCGAGCGCCGGGAACTTGAGATTATCGCTTTTACCGACCATAATACTGTTCAGGGGTATGATCAATTTCAACGGGAGCTTGAGTTTCTGAGCGCATTAGAAACGGCCGGACGACTGACGCCCGAAGAGCAGTCCCGGCTTGATGAGTATCGCCGGTTGCTGGATAAAATTACCGTCCTGCCCGGTTTTGAGTTTACATCACACTATGGGGCGCATATTCTGGGTATTTTCTCGCCACACCATCCTTTGAGCCTGATTGAAGCGACCCTGTTGCAGTTGGGCGTGCCGCCGGACGTGCTCAAGAAGGGCGCATGTAGTATCGCCAATACGCGGTATGTGACCGATGCCTACGAAATTATTGCGCGGGCCGGTGGCCTGGTGATCGCGCCGCACGTCAATGGTCCCAACGGCGTTATTACCGAGACGCTACGTATGGGCACCAGCGGCCAGTCGCGGGTGGCGGCAACGCAGAGCCCCTTTCTCCATGCCCTTGAGTTTATTAATTTCTATACCGACCACGAGAAATTTACCTCCCCCGGTTTTTATAACGGCAAAACTGAACACTACGAACGGCGGATGTTTTGCATCCAGGGGAGCGATGCACACCGCCTGCGCCGCCTGGCGGACAATGATCTGCAAGACTGGCATCGCCACGGCATCGGCGACCGCTATGTAGAACTGCTGCTGTCCGACAACAGCTTTGAGGCGCTGGTCGGGTTGTTTAGCAGCCGGCACTTCGACCGGGTACGCGTGCCCAAGCGCGATCAGAAGCACTGGACGGTTGATGTGCTCCGGTCAGGTGCAACATCGGATCGGCAGGTGTTACGTAGCCTGGGCGACGATGCGGTGGCCGTGTCCGATCTCTGGCGGGATGTGGCCGCCCTCGCCAACGCCGACGGCGGGGTGTTGATTATCGGCTGCGAGCCCGGCGGGAAAGTCACTGGTGTCAGCAATCCCGAACAGGTAAGCGAACTGCTGCGCCAGTGTGTGCAACAGCATCTTGACCCGCAACCTTATGTTTCGCTGGAGTTGATGCCCTACGAAGGGCAGGATGTTATGCGGGTTGAGGTCAAGCCGGACGAACTGCCGCCCTACATCGGTAATGATGGCGTCGTCTATGTGCGCCGCGATGGTGAGACAATGGCGGCTGATCGCGGGGAAGTTATGCAACTCTGCCGGCGGGCGCTTGCCAGCGGCGGTAACTCGCCGCTCGACAGCGGGCAGGAGCTTGATCTACCCCGTAGCGGCGTCGAGATCGTCGGTGGGCAGCGGCGGGGCGGAGCCTGGTACTACGAGGTACGCGACCTGCGAACCACGGCAGGGGTCACCCGGGATAAGGCCCAGGGTCTGTGGGCCTATGCCATCAGTCGCCACGAGGATCTGCGCGAGGGACGGCTCGATCTGCAGAGCCAGGTGCGCTGGTGCGGTCGCCTGGGCGTGTGGCGAGCCTACCGTCAGGGCAACCGAACCAAGTACGATCTGGTTCACCGGGATGCCAACGGCGTGATTGACCATGTCTTCTTTGGTGTTTCGGATTGGGGTCTAAGTGAAGGCTGGATGGCGCTGCTCAACGAGCGCAACGAAGAGGCGCTGGAGCAGGAGCCGAACGCCTTTGAGGAAGCCCTGCTCGATGTTGAAGATGAAGTACCCGAGTTCACCGTCCCGGTCAAGCCCTGGGGCGAGCGGCGGCATCGCTGGCGGGGACGGGGTGGCCTCTGGCGGATCTACACGGATGCTGGCAGCGATGTCTGTTTTGACCTTGCGATGAAGGAGAAGGACGGGAATGAGCATCAGGAATTCCTGAGTGTGCCCCGCACCAAGTTGACCGATCCCTGGCTGGCGCTGATCCGCGTTCCGCGCCCCCGTACCGGCATCGAGGTTATCAGTGCCGAACTGGACGAAGATGGCGAGTGGCGCTATATCTTTCGCAACCTGCGCACCGGCGACGTTAGCGGTATGCCCTGGCGGCTCCAGGATATCGAGGCGGGAACTGTGCGCGAGTATGCAGCACGTATGTACCTCCGCGATACGCCCCTGGACGAGTCGCTGGTGCGCTGGTGGGGCAACATCGGCTACATGCGACCAATGCGTAGCCAGGTAGATCTGGTCTACCGTGATGAACAGGGCCGCGATCACTTCTTCTATGCCGCCCGGCGCGAAGAACTCCAGGGCGAATGGCGCGAACTGCTGGAGTTGTATGGGGAGATGTGATGGTTACACGAGTTAGGCGGTCATTGACCCGGCAGGCGACTCCGCCTCCGGCAGGGTGGAAGAAACAATAAAGTACCATGCTGCCGCAGGCGAAACTGGCTTTTGGGGTGGTCAACAGACCGAAATAAAGCTGTACCGCGTAAGTCGTGTAACATTACAGTTAAGGTTTAATGGTTAGGGATCAGGGGTTGATGGTTAGGGGACACGGAGTAACCCCTAACCATTAACCCCTTTTTCGATTCCTCGTATCATGTTGGTCACTCATATGCGTTACACTAACGGGGGGAACTTTGATGTCAGGTTCCCGTGTGAGCCTCTGCTTCGTCCGTGCCGCCGGCCTGGGTATGAGTGCTGCCGATTATGACTGGTGCGGGAGAAACATAGTATCTGGAGAGGATGATGGAAGCGCTGGAACATCTGGCTCTGGCAGCGCTCTTGTGGGATATACCGAGAATGCTGGCTGCCACTCCAACCGAGATTTCTCCGGCTACACAGCGGTTGCTCGCTCTAACCCGCCTGGAGGATCAACCAGTGTCGGCGGCAATC
The DNA here is from genome assembly GCA_034437035.1 of Chloroflexaceae bacterium. Lineage (GTDB taxonomy): Bacteria > Chloroflexota > Chloroflexia > Chloroflexales > Chloroflexaceae > CAKZQX01. The sequence continues at coordinate 21,807 of DAOTUI010000197.1, read as the reverse complement.
CTGGAGCAGGCACGGCAGTATGCCGGCAGCAACGGGCAACCCCGGTCAGGATTGCCGGACCAACCGCTTCGCTCGATCTTCAGCCAGGTGCGGATCAGCCGGCAGCAATCATTGCAACCATCCTATTACCCGATTGCATCACTCCCGGCGACCCATGACTCCCTGGAGGTTCTGTTTCCTCGCTCAGACCCGGATATGTCCGGGTTGGCAGCACATCTGCAGGATCTGGCACGCGAACTGGACTGGCTGGCAACCCGGGTCGATTGCACCCGGTTTGCGCAGGTTTATGCACATCTGCCGGCACTGCTCCAGCGCTACGGCGGATGCCTGCCCGGTGGTTCGCCTGATGTGTCGCTCTTCGACACGGCCCGGTTAACCAGCGCGATTGCCGTTTGCCTCTATCAGTACCATGCCGACCGGATGCCCAACGCGGACGTTCAGACAGAAGCTCAGTCCGAGCGCTTCTGTTTGCTGGCAGGCCAGTTGACCGGTTTTTCGGATTACCTGTGTGATATCACCCACGCCGGGCCAGGTGGAGTGGCGCAGCGGCTGCGAGCCCGCGCGCTCTACCTGCAAACTCTGGTCGATCTGGTTGGGCAGCAGGTGGCCCGGCGGTTTGGGGTGCCGGACGGCAATCTGATCATGGCGACCGGGAATACCTTCTACCTGCTGCTTCCCAACCGGGACGATGTTGCAATGATCATTCAGAAATTGCGACATACGATCGATACCTGGTTGCAGCAGCACTGCAACGGCGAAATCGGGCTGAGTCCGGCATACCTGAGCTTTGCCGGGGAGCAGTTTCAGGCGAGTAGTTCCACGCGGCTCGGCTTTGGCGACCTGCTGAACCGGTTACAGCAGCGGCTCCAGCGAGAAGCGCAACGGCGCGCCCACACTGTCTTGACTACCGGCGGCGAGTGGGATGAAGCCGCTTTTCTGCTCCCACACAATTTTCAGGAAACCGGTGTCTGTGCGGGTTGCGGTAAATTCCCGGCAACCCAACCCGGTACCCTGTGTCGGCAATGTACGCAGGATTTGGCCTGGGGACGACAGTTGCCCCATGCACGCTACATTGCCTACTACCAGGGCTATCCGGAAGATGCCGATGCAACCGCCCGGCCCCTGCCGTTCAACTGCACCGTCCGACTGCTGTCGGCCGACCAACTGGCTGACGCGGGGGAACCTTACCAGATCGTGCAGATCAACGACCCGCAGTTCCATGACCTGGCGGATTACCCGGCCAGGTTCCGCTACCTGGCAACCCACATCCCCACCGGGTCGGACAGTGAGCCGTTGACCTTTGCCGTAATCGCGGCCCGGGCGCATGGCCGCGCACTGCTCGGCTATCTGGACGCCGGCCTGGACGACCTGACAATCCTGCTGACTGAAGGGCTGCGGCGCGACAGCGACGGCTATGATACGATCGCCCACATTGCCACCCTGAGCCGGCGTATCGATCAGTTCTTTTCCGGCCGGCTACAGCAACGGCTCAGTCAACCCCCTGCCGGTACGGAGCAGGATTATCGTGACTGCTACACGGTTTTCTCCGGCGGCGACGCATGCTTGCTGGTGGGGCCATGGGACCGGGTTGCCGACCTGGCATGCGCAGTGCGCGACCAACTGGCGCGGTTCGTGGGAGATAATCCCGATATTACCATGTCCGCTGGTGTCCGGTTTACACCGGCGGATTATCTGCCGGCACAGGCCGCCCGCGATACGCGCGAGGCACGCATGCAGGCCAGCTTTGCGCGTAAAACAGACGACCCGCAACAGACCGGCGATCATCTGACTCTCCTGGGCGATACGCTGTCCTGGGACGAGGTGCGGCAGATCCTGGCGCAGATCGCGCTGTTGCAGCCAGGGGTGGCGCACCTGACCACAACCCTGCTCAGCAACCTGATCGAGTATGGGCGGCTCTACCGCCTCTGGATGGATACCGGCGCGGTCGAAGGGCTACGCTACAAAGCACGCTTTGCCTACGCCATCGCACGCACCTTGCGCAAGGGGCATCCCGCCGTATATCAGTGGGCCGACACCTTGCTCCAATCACTGCACACCAGCCGGCCAGATCCGTCAATGCGGCATCTGGAGTTGATCGCCACCTATCTGCTATACATCAAGCCACAAAGGAGCAGCCATGAGCAGAAAAGATCGCCGTAAACAGCCGGCACATTACAATGGGCAGACGCAGGGTTATCCGGGACATTCTCAGGCGGATGTCGGCACGACGTTCCGGTTTGGCACGGGTTATCTGCGCGAAGGATACTTTACGCTGCGAGACGGCAAGCCTTACCTGCGTCCCGAAGTCATCGACACGCTGGCAATTGATATTGCCAAGTTACTGGGCAACCGGCTCATTCTGGGGCGGCGGCGGATGAAATTCAGCCAGTTACGCGATTTTTTTCAGGAACTACGTTCTCTTGAGGTACACCTCGACTACTCACACGACTTTGAGGCGATCAAAACCGAACTCGGCAAACTCAAGGGGCAGGTGGCCTATCAGGTCGGGCGCGAAATTGTCCCGGAAGAATTCAAGCTGTTTATTGATCGAAATATCGAACTGGCAATGCATGACGAGCAGAGTTTTCGTCAGGGTTTTGTACAGCATTTCACCAGTGTTCTGGCCTATTTTGCCTACTACCATCGAGATAGAGAATAAAGGAGGATTGTGTACCCGGCTTCACGCATAGGAACGCGCGCTTCCGGCGCAATAGATGAGGTATGAGCATGGCCCGTCTGCTTAAAACCTACCGCAACATCTCAGGAACGATTGTGTGTCTCACTGGTCTGCGCATCGGCGGCGCGGCCGAGAGTCTGGCAATCGGCAGTCTGGACAGTACCATCATCCGGCACCCGCTTACCGAGGAACCCTATATTCCCGGTTCCTCGCTCAAAGGCAAAGTACGTACGCTGCTCGAATATCGCTATGATCGGCGTGACCGCCACAACCAGACGAAAGGCCAGACTGACCGTGACGATGGTGGTCCCTGCGAGTGTGGTCTCTGTCTGATCTGTCGGGTCTTTGGCGCACATAAGAATCCGCACCATCGGTTGGGTCCGACGCGTGCTCTGTTCCGCGATGCGCTGCTGCATGATACTTCGCGGCAGGAGTTACGTGAAGCGTTGAGCACAAAGGGCATTCTGTTTGCTGAGGTGAAGGTAGAAAACATGGTCAGACGGACAACCGGCATTGCCGAACATCCACGGACCCAGGAGCGAGTGCCGGCCGGCACGATGTTTCACTTCGATATCTCAGTGCGCATTTTCGATGACGATGACGAAGCGGCAATCATCGGGTTGCTCAAGGAGGGGCTCTCCCTGCTCCAGCAGGACTATCTGGGAGCGTCAGGGAGCCGGGGCTATGGTCAGATCCAGGTGTTGCCGGATGAGTAAGATGCTGACTTATCGCGCAACTATCCAGCCCTACGCGGCCACCCGCTCGCCCTGGCAGGCCGACATGCTCTTTGGGCATCTCTGCTGGTTGATCCGCTACGAGGAGGGCACACCCGCGCTGCTGGACTTTCTGGAATATTACCGGCGGGGAGAGCCGCCAATGCTCTTCTCGAATGGCTTTCCGGGCAACTGGCTACCGCGCCCGCTGCTGCCGCCACCGGCCCTGCCGGCCGATCAGCCGAAACATGCCCGGTTGCAGGCCAGGCAACAGACGCGCGCCACCGAGAACCAGCCCTGGCTTGACCTGCAAGCATTTAATGTGCTACGCTCCGGCAGACCGCTACCGCCCGCCACCACCCGGCCCCGGTTGAGTAGCAACCGCACCATTTTCAAACAGCCGGTTAACCGATTGACGGATAGTGCAACCACCCCAACATCCCCCGCCGATGACCCTGATCAGGGTACCTGCTACCCCGGCACAGAATGGGCCTACCTGGATCAGACGACGGTTCCCCCGGCAGGACTCGACATCTCGATGTATGTGCGGGTACGTGATAGCCTCTGGGCGCGGCGCGCGGAGAATCTGCTGCGGCGGCTGTCCCGCAGCGGCTACGGCGCGAAGAAGTCATCCGGGTATGGGCACTTTGGGGTCATCTGGGAGCGATTTGCTGGGTTTGACGCCGAACCGCCGGAGGCAAACGGGTTTATCAGCCTGTCGCACTGGACACCGGCCCGCAGCGATCCCACAGATGGTTTTTATAACCTGATGGTCAAGTATGGCAAACTGGGCGAAGAACTGGCAACGAGTGTGAACCCCTTCAAGTTCCCGCTGACAATGCTGACCGCCGGGTCAGCCTTCTACGCCGATGCACCAATCCGGGACTGGTACGGGCGACTGGTGACAGGGATTGCGCCGGTTAATCCGCAGGTGGTGCAGTATGCTTTCGCGTTTGCCCTGCCCGCACGGCTAACGGGGGAGCCTTCAGCGTAATGCTCCCGGAGGACTTTCACCTGAGCCGCTACCGCTTCGACCTGGAAGCGGTTGATCCGCTGCATCTGCCGATCTATCCGGGCCGCACCTTGCGGGGAGGTTTTGGCCATGCCTTTAAAAAAATGGTCTGCGCCCAGGCTGACTGGCATGCCTGCACACCCTGCCAACACGGGAACACCTGCCCCTACGGGTATATCTTCGAGCCGACCCTGCCCGCCGACAGTCCGGTCTTCCGCAGCATGCACGAGATCACACCGCCGTTCATTATCGACGCGTCCCAGGTTCGACAGCAGTTTTACCAACCCGGCGAGCAACTCGCCTTCGAAGTTGTGCTCGTCGGTCGCGCCGACGCCTACCTGCCCTACTTCCTGCTGGCCTTTCAGGAGTTGGGCCGCATGGGTCTGGGCAGTCCTCCCGGACGCTATGTTGTGCAGCGCATCAGCGCAGTGCATCCCTGGCAACCGGCCGAGGAACTGGTCTACGACGGCGTTGATCTGCGGATGGGTGGGGGCGACCTGCGTGTGCGTGGGCCAGATATAATCACCCAGGCCGAAGTGCTCTCAACCCACCAGGTGATTCTGCACTTCCTGACACCAACACGCATCAAGCATCGGCAGCAGTTTGTCACCGTGCCGGCATTTCATGTGCTGGTGCGCACACTGCTGCGGCGGAGCTCAACTCTGGCGGCAATCCACTGCGGCACAGTATGGGAAACCAACGTTCACGGACTGATTGCGGCGGCGGAAGCGGTAGCGATACGGGAGCAGGCGCTTGACTGGTCAGTCCAGGGGCGCTTCTCCGGTCGCCAGCAGCAGCGCCTCGATCTGAGCGGACTGGTTGGCTCCATCACCTACGCGGGCAACCTGGAGCCCTTCCGTCCGCTGCTGATGCTGGGCGCGCTGATTCATGTGGGCAAGGCGGCGGTGCTGGGGCATGGAAAGTATCGGGTGGAGAATGGTTGACGCCATCCAAATGATCGCCTATCATTGACACGAGTTACGCGGTCACGAACCCGAAAGGAAATTTCACCTCCGGCAGGGCGGAACCGACCATCCTTTTTGGAAAAAAAGTGGCTCGGAGCGCCACTTTTTTTCCAAAAAGATCGAAAAAGTACCATGCTGCCGCAGGCGATACTGGCTTCCATCTGGTCAAACGTCCGGTTTGAACGTCCACCGCGTAACGCGTGTTATTAAGCAGACTGTTATAAACAGTTTTGCCCCGCCCAAAGGGGATTGCAGCAGTCGTGCGACGCATAGTGGCTCTACAACGCCAGTGCCCCGCCCAAAGGGGATGTCGTAGCGCCAGAACAGCGGGGGCGCGGAGAAGATCTTCTCCGCGCCCCCGCTGCTGTAATAGTCAGCTTTTGCTTTTACCGAAAGTCATTTGCGCTGCCTTATCCGGCCACATCCGCCTCGGCGCGTTCCAGGGTTGAGCCGATGCTGAAGTACTTCGCCTCGGGGTGATGGATGACAATCGCCGCCGTGCTCTGCTCCGGCACCAGTTGGAAGGCACTGGTCAGCGAGACACCGATGCTATCCGAGGGCAGCAGTTTAAACAACTGCACATGGTCCTCCAGATCCGGGCAGGAGGGGTAGCCCCAGGAATAGCGCCGCCCCTGCGAGCCACTTAGCCCCAGGCCACGCTGGATCATGCGGTTGGTATACTCGGCCAGCGCTTCGGCCAGCGATACCCCCAGTCCATGGATGAAGTAGCCCCGGCTATAATCGCCCTCGCGCTGGAGCCGGTCGCACAACTCGGTAATTTTGTCGCCGACGGTGACAATCTGGAAGGCCGCCACATCCACGCGCTCACTCTCTACACTGGCGAAGTAGTCTGCCAGGCAGAGATGCTCGCCGCGGGGTTGGCGCGGGAAGCGGAAGCGGGTCACTTCGCGCAGGGCGGCTTTGTCCCCCGCGCGCGCCAGGTAGGAGACCGGATCGTACACAATCAACTCATTGCCTGCGCGCTGCGCCGGGAAGTAGCCATAGGCAATTTTGGGTTCCAGCCAGCCGTCGCGCTCAGATTCGCGGCGCAGATCACGCAGTCGCAGATCAAACTCGAGGCGCAGGCGCTCCCACTGCTCACCTTTGGTATTTTTCGCCCCCCACTGCAATCGGTAGAGCGAGTTGATATCCAGGCAGTCAAACAGTTCATCAAAGTGAACCCGGCGCACAACCTGCGCTCCCCAGAAGGGCGGCGTGGGGATGGGCACATCCTGCGAAACATTCGAGCGCTCTTCACCCGCGCCCTGCTCACGCCCGACATCGGCCATCACCATGCGCCCGCGCTGCGGCTTGCTGAGTGCCTGCGCTGCTTCCTGGATGCGCTGCTCAACAAAGGCATCGCGCAGTTGCGGGTCGGCGAGTTTGTCCACTGTCTGGAGCCCTTCAAAGGCATCTTTGCAGTAGTAGACCCCCGGCTCATACGGGCGTTCGCCCTCGACAAACAAGATCCGCTGCCCATACTGCTTGTTAATCGCCGCACCGCCCACCAGTACCGGAAACTTCAGGCCGCGCCGGTCAAGCTCCTGCACACAGAGCGGCATCTGCTTGCTGGTGCTGACCAGCAGTGCCGAGAGCCCAATGGCGCTGGCCTGAACCTCGACCGCTTTTTCCACGATGGTGTTGATCGGCACCTGCTTACCCAGGTCATAAACCTCATAGCCATTATTTGACAGGATGGTATTTACCAGGCTCTTACCAATATCGTGAACATCGCCATAGACCGTTGCCAGAACAATACGGCCTTTGCTGACGCCTTCCTGCTTCTCCAGGAACTGCTCCAGGTGGGCCACGGCTTTCTTCATTACCTCCGCGCTCTGCAACACAAAGGGCAGGATCAACTCACCCGCGCCGAAGCGATCACCAACATCTTTCATAGCCGGCAGCAGCACATTGTTCAGTACATTCACGGCGGCAGTGCTGATGGTGGAGTTAGTTTTGCCGAGCCGGGCCAGTTCGGCCTGGGGATCAACCTCGAGGCGCTCCTGCAGGGCTGCATTGATCTGCTGGTCAACCCCTTCGCGCTTGCGATGCAAGATCTGGTAATGAATTTTCTCGTCAGGCGTCATACCCTCGGTCGGGTTGGCCTTGTCGGACTGGGTTGTCTGCGTCCCGGCCTGAGAAAAATAGTCGATAAAACGGGCCAGCGCTTCCTCGTGGCGATTAAAGATCAGATCCTCACAGATCGTACGCGCCTCCTGCGAAATTTCCGCATAGGGCAGGGTATGCTGCGGATTGACCATTGCCATATCTAGCCCGGCCTGCACCGCGTGGTAGAGGAAGACACTGTTGAGGGTGGCGCGGGCATGCGGCGCAACCCCAAACGAGAGATTGCTGACCCCCAGGCTGGTCAGTGCGCCCGGCAAATGCTGCTTGATCAGCCGCACCCCTTCAATTGTCCACCAGCCCTCATCCCGGAGTTCCTCCTGCCCGGTGGTAATCGGAAAGGTGTTGACATCGAAGATCAAGGCATCGGGGGGCAGGCCATACTCCTGGGTCGCAATTTCATAGATGCGCCGGCAGATGCGCAGCTTGTCTTCGGGTGTGTGTGCCATTCCCTCTTCGTCAATTGCCATACCGACAACCGCCGCGCCATAGCGCACCGCCAGCGGGAGCGTCTCGTCGATCTTCTTACCGCGCCCCCCCTCCAGGCTGGTACTGTTGAGGATCGGGCGTCCGGGATAGACCTGGAGTGCCGCTTCGAGCACCTCCACCTCGGTGCTGTCAAACATCAGCGGCGCTTCCACTCCCATCGAAAGCGTCTTGACCAGTTGCACCATCTGATCCTCTTCATCGGCGCGCTCAGTCATTGCCACGCAGACATCCAGCACATGCGCCCCACCATCCACCTGATCGCGCGCGATCTGCAAAATGCTTTCATAGTCATCAGCCAGCAGCAGCCGTTTGACTTTGCGACTTCCCAGGCTGTTCACCCGCTCACCGATAATCAGCGGACGGGGATCCTGGTGCAGCGCAACCGCACGCATCCCGGAAGAAACAAACGGTTCCTGGGTCGGCGTAACGTCCGTCAGTTGATCCGCGCGCACCGCCTCAGCTAACCGGCAAATATGGTCCGGCGTTGAGCCACAACAGCCACCCACGATACGCACACCAAACTCGCGCACGAACTCACCCAGCGTGCGGGCCATCGGCTCCGGCTCCAGCGGGTAGACCGCGTTGCCCTCGACATTGATCGGCAGACCGGCATTGGGAATACAACTTACCGGCAGGCGGGTATGCGCAGTAAGATAGCGGACCGACTCGCGCATATGCTCAGGACCAGTCGAGCAGTTGAGGCCCACCACATCGACTCCCAGCGCCTCAACCGTTACCAGGGCACTGCCAACATCGGTGCCGAGCAACATCCGCCCGCTGGTATCAAGCGTCACCTGCGCCTGCAGTGCAACCGGGCGAGGGGCGGCGGCAATCGCCTGCCGGCTGCCCAGGACCGCCGCCTTGACCTCGAGGATATCCTGGCTGGTCTCGATCAGCAGCACATCCGCGCCGCCATCGATCAGAGCGCGCCCCTGCTCCTCAAACAGGGCCACCAGTTCATCGAAGGTGATATCACTCAGGTCCGGATTGTCGGACGAGGGCAACTTCCCGGTGGGGCCCATTGAGCCGGCGACAAAACGCGGGCGACCGTCCAGCGCGGTAAAACGGTCGGCGACGCGGCGCGCCAGAGCGGCGGCATTGTGGTTAATATCATACGTCTGATCGGCAAGCCCCCACTCCTCCAGTCGTAACCGGGTTGACTGAAACGTACAGGTTTCTACGACATCGGAGCCGGCTTCCATAAATGAGGCATGGATCTGCTCAATGACATCGGGGCGGGTGATGACCAGATAGTCCCGACAGCCCTCAGTTTCGGGGCCGCCATAGTCGGCAGCAGTCAGGGTAAAGGTGTCAATACTCGTGCCCATCGCGCCGTCAAACACGAGCACACGCTCGGCAAGGGCGGCCAGATAGGGTGATCTGTCATTTGTTTGTGTCACGAAAACCTCGTCAGCTTATATTAGGAGAATCGACAAGCGCGTAAACCGTGCAACCATGGCTGAAGACTGTCTAGACTACGTATTATCACACATACAAAAGCCCACACGCTGGTGGTGCAGGCTTGAGCAGTGTGCATATTGCCTCATCTTCCAGCTTGCGCTGCCGGAGTTAGCACCTTCCCGAACACGTTGTGAGTTTTGATCGTGGAGTTTTACGGTTGCGTGAGTACAACGTAAAACTCACAACTCACAACTTCTCTGGGGTTGCCGGGGCTTCACCGGGCCGATCCCTCTGCCCCTCTGGATGAGAATCATCTGGTTGTTCTACGGCGAGTATAGCATAGGCCACGAAGAAGTGTCAACAACATCAATTTACTTCGGTCGCTGTGGGTGTGGGCGTTCCACCGCCCGGAACCCGACAGACAAACTCCTCCACCAGCTCGCGGGTACCACGTACCTGCACTTCCAGCGGATAATCTCCAGGACGTTCTTCGCCAACAATCAACTGCAGGGCATACGCACCGCGCGCATCGCTAGTTGTTCCACCAACGGCACGGTCACCAAAGTAGAGCAGCAGCGCGGCATTGGGTGGACCCTGGCCTTCAACCGGAACGGGAACACCGGGAACGCAGATCAGCACATCCGAGTCAGGGATGGGCGTGCTGGTCGGGGGCACGGTTGCCTCCTGGCGGGTTGATCTGGGCGTATTCGTCGGCTCGGCTTCGGTTTCATCTTCGTCTTCGTCCACTTCGAAGGTACTGGTCGGCGTCCGGGTTGCGGTTCGGGTGGCGGTAGGAGTTGCAGTATCCTGCGTATTATTATTGGTCGTACTACTGTTGTTATTGTCGGACGTAGCATCATCATCGTCATCATTCTGGGCGGCAACATCCGTCTGGCGCGCGGCTGATGTTTCCTCGATTGAACGGTCCTCCGCTTCTGCGGTTTCGGTTGCACAGGCAGGATAAACATCAGGATAATTGCCGTTACATGGAGAATCCTGCCGGGCCGGGGCAGCACTGGGAGCGGTCGGGCCGGTAAGGGCTGACACTATTATAATCAGGGCCACCATCATCACACCCAGGGGCCAGATGAGACTACGTTGTGACATGGTTGTTCCTCTCCTCGTCACGGGACATACAAAAAATACACTCGCCAGGGACTATACCATACTGCTATCAGGTGTGGCAACTGACAGATCAGTATGACAATATTACGGTTCTGTTATCAGACAGGCCGATGGTTGCGTAGTTTTTGACAATGCTAACATTCAACGAAGTTGTGTTGTTCGCAGGTGGGTATCCGGCAACTATCCGATAGTTGGTCCAGTTGTTAGCATACACGACTGATCAGATTTGGAATAGAGGACGAAGGTACTAAAGATGCCTGGTATCCTGGTATCGTGTGGAAATCGAGGGGGATTTACCGGACAATGGCATGGCAGTGGAGCACAGTAGGGATGTGCAGCAGCGCGTCCCTACGCGGTGAAAGCATACGGACGCACTGCGCAGTTCTACGTACTGTGCATCTCATCCGGGGTGTGCGGGAGTTCCTCGCGCCCGCGGCGGGCGGTACTCCCAATCGCCAGTCCGGCGGAGAGGAGAATGAGATTCTTTATCACAAACTCACCATCTTTGGTCAACAACAATGGATTGTTCTGCTTGAAATTATTTTCCGGCTGGACGATAAAGGTCAGAAATGTTCCCGCCAGTTGCAAAAAGAACAAGAGCATCGTCGGGCGCAGGGCGACCCGGAAGAGCAGCGCCAGGCCAATGGCAACCTCACCCAGGCCCAGGACCGGCACAAACAGCTTGCGCGGCAGGAAGGGAACAGTCTTCGCCACCAACTCGGACACCGGACTGACACCAAATACCTTGAGCGCCCCAAACCAGATGTATGTCAACCCCAGGCTTATGCGCAGCAGCGGAATGGCGGAGTCGGCCATGGTATCGGTGATCTGCCGGTCAATGGTTTCGATTGAATGCCGGGTGTTTTGCATTGGGTTCTCCTTGTACAAGTTAGCCACAAGCCAACACGGTACAGACTATGGACTATCATCGCCATAGCAGGATCAGTGCCGGCGATAAGGTTGCAAGCCGCCGCTCCTGCTTGCCTGTCCCGTAGCGACTGCGTGTCGCTGCGGGTGCGACTGCATAAGTCCTGGTATAATGACGCTTCAAACCAGTGCGCAGCACCACCAGGCCGTTGCCCAGGAAATTCAGTTAATACTGGAATACAACCCGGCCCCACCCTTCACCAGCGGTTCCCCAACGACGGCAGCACCCGAACTGCTGGAGCGGGTAAAGGCTGCGCGCCGGCCGGTAAAGGCTGCATGCCGGGCAATTGCTGAGCATGCGGCGGCACGACTACGGCAGCATTAAACCGGTTACTACACAGCCGGCCGGTAATAGCGTACCACCCGGCATAGACTATGCTGTAGGCACCCAATAGCAAGAGCAAGACGGAGAGCAAAGTATGCAATCAGTTACCGATATGGTGATCCTTATTACCGGCGCAACCGATGGAATTGGACGGCAGGCCGCGCATGAACTTGCGGCGGCGGGTGCAACTGTTCTGGTACATGGGCGCAATCCGGAGCGGGGCGCGGAAACGCTGGAGGAGATTCGTTCCGCCACCGGCAATGAGCGGTTGCACTACCTACAGGCCGATTTTGCCGCCCTATCCGAGGTACGGCAGTTGGCCGATACGGTGCAGTCCCGGTTTGAGCGACTGGATGTGCTGATCAACAACGCGGGCGTCGGGCCGGGCAAACGCGGCGCGGAGCGCACCACGAGCAGCGATGGGTATGAACTGCGCTTCGCGGTTAACTACCTTGCGTCCTTTTTGCTGACCCACCTGCTGCTGCCGCGGCTGCGCCAGTCAACACCCGCCCGGATCGTGAATGTCTCCTCAGTCGGACAGAGTCCGATTGACTTTGATGATGTGATGCTGGAACGGCAGTACGCCGGGATGCAGGCCTATCGCCAGAGTAAACTGGCCCTGATTTTATTTACCTTTGAACTTGCCGGGCGGCTTCCACCGGAAGAAATTACGGTCAATAGTTTGCATCCCGGTTCGCTACTGGATACCAAGATGGTGCGCGAGACCTTTGGCGAACCGATGGGCAGCGCGCAGTCGGGAGCCGAGGCGCTGGTCTACCTGGCTACCTCGCCCGAGCTTGCCGGCGTCACCGGGAAGTATTTCGACCAGCAGCGCGAGTCGCGCGCCAATGCGCAGGCCTACGATGCCGCTGCCCGCCGCCAACTCTGGCACCTGAGCGAAGCGCTGACCGGGATCAACCGATCATATGCCTGATACACATTACGCGGTGAACATTCAAACCAGGCAATTCATCAGATGAAAGGCCAGTTTCGCCTGCGGCAGCATAGTACGTTTTTATCTTTGTTCATAAGAAAGGTGTCCTGTTCGATCCTCTCGGAGGCGATATCCACTTCCAGGGGAGCAATTGTGCAATTCGTGTAAATGACACGAGTTACGCGGTAGGTTTTAAACCAGGCGTTTGATCAGGTAAATGGCCCGATTCGCCTGCGGCAGCGTGGTACTGTTTTATTCTTGTTCCCAAAAAATCGCACTTTGTGCAATTTTTTGGGAACAAGAACAGAATCTTCCGCCTTGCCGGAGGCGAAAGACCCTGCCGGGTTAGTAACCACATAACTTGTGTAAATGACACGAGTTACGCGGTTGACATACAAACCGGACATTTTACCCAATGGAAGCCTGATTCGCCTGCGGCAGCATGGTACATGATGTTCTTTTTCACGAAAATTTTGCACTTTGTGCAACATTTTCGTGAAATAAGGATGGAGTCTTCCACCCTGCCGGAGGCCTAACGCTCTTCCGGTTCAGTGACCGCGTAACTCGTGTAAATGACCGCGTAACTCGTATAAATGAGGAATTAGATGCATAAAGAAACTATCGCTATTCACACCGGCAATATCCAGGATAGCACGGGGGGTGTTGTCAGTCCGATCTTCCCCGCCACCGCGTACGAGTATCTCGATGCCGAAACACCGATCTATCCGCGCTATTTCAACACACCCAACCAGGCGGCCATCGTCGAGAAGCTCTGCGCGTTGGAGGGAGCAGCGGACGGTATTCTCTTTAGTTCCGGGATGGCGGCGGTCAGCGCGGTGATGCTGGGGCTGCTACAACCCGGCGATCATGTTGTGCTGCTGGCCGGACTCTACGGCGGCACGCATGCCTTTGTTACCAGCGAGTTTGCACGGCTCGGCATCAACTACTCGTTTGCTGCCGCCGACCGGGAGAGCCTGACGGCAGCGATCACTGATCACACCCGCATGATCTATGTCGAGTCGCCTACCAATCCGCTCCTGACTATTGTGGATCTGCCGGAACTGGCGGAACAAGCGCGAGCGCGCGGCATCACCACGGTGATCGACAACACCTTTGCCTCGCCGATCAACCAGAACCCCATCCGCCATGGCATCGATCTGGTGCTCCACAGCGGCACCAAATATCTTGGGGGGCATAGCGATGTCTGCTGCGGCGTGGTGCTGACGGATGCCGACCGCACAGCGCAGATCCTGAGTCGCGCAATCCACTTTGGGGGCAGCCTCAATGCGCTGACCTGCTACCTGCTGGAGCGCAGCCTTAAAACGCTCAGCCTGCGCGTCGAACGGCAGACCGAGAACGCCGGAAAGATCGCGGCCTACCTGGAGCAGCATCCCGCCGTTGCGCGGGTCTACTATCCCGGTCTGCGTAATCATCCGGGCCACGCGGTTGCCGCCGCCCAGATGGAAGGTTTTGGCGCGATGGTTTCGTTCGATCTGCGGGCGACGCTCCCGCGCGACACCTTTCTGCGTAGCCTGCGACTTATCACGCCGGCACTGAGTCTGGGAGGAGTAGATACAACGATCTGCGCCCCGGCGATGACATCGCACGCAAAGATGACGGCGGACGATCGGGCACGGTTTGGCATTGGCGACAATCTGCTGCGGCTGTCGGTCGGCATTGAGCATGTTGAGGATCTGATCGGCGACCTGGAACAGGCATTGGCGTAGGTAGAAAATCAGGTAGTCAATGCGAAAAAGGTAGAGGCTGCCTGTCCTGTAACATCACGTTTACCTGCCGCCACTACCGGGCGGCAGGTCGAATCGCTATGCAGTAGGGAGGAGATATGTTGCACCGTAGCATACGAATGCTCCCGGAGAACGTTCAAACTCTGCTAAAGCGCATACGGAACATGATACGCTATGTGTTGCATATAGGTTTTAAGCGATACTGTCCTGTTTGTAACATGCCATCTAGAAAATTCAGAAAGGCTGGTTTGACATCACGTGAAGATGCGCAATGTTTCTACTGTCATGTCCTGAAACGACATCGGTTTGTATGGATTTATTTTCAGCAGATGACAGACCTGTTCAACTATCCCCCGAAATTAATGCTGCATGTTGCGCCAGAACCTATGTTTGCAAAACGCCTCAAAGCTGTTCTGGGCTCCCGGTATATTACCGTTGATCGACTGCATGCCGCCGGTTTTAACGCACAGCCGCTACATTCATCTGACTTTTTTACTGAAGATCAGTGTGTGCGGATAGGTATTTCCCATGGTGTGGAGGGGATTTACTATTGTACGAAACGTTGAGGGCGCATCTGCTGCCCCGGCCTACACTGTGTTTGCATCAACGTGGTGGGCGTCTTAACCCTTTGGGATACGCATTCTTGATAATCCCCTGGGCGCGCCGGCCCCAACTGATCGGAAAACCGGAGACCGTGAGCAGCAGCCAGCCCGCCGGCCCCGACTCCGGCAGCGGATGCCCCTGCAGATAGCGCTCAATGCGCAGGTCATCCGGCGCAAGGTCAAGGCGCTGCTGCACCCCGGTAGCAGGCAGCGCCAACGCCAGACTATGCGCGGGGATAAACCGGTCGCGCTGGAGTGTACCTAGCCAGAGCCCGGCGCGCACCACGCTGAGACCGGCGAACGGCGGCAGATCCTCGGGCAGGGCATAGAGCCGGCTGCCCCGGCTGATCAGATGCATGCCTTCAACGGGATCGTGGATCAGCGTGGCCGCAACAAAGGAGTGCCATGCCGCGCATGCCGATTTGGGCGCGCGCTCCAGCGTGGCGGCGGGCAGATCAACCGCTTCCCCGGTCGGCGCGTCCCGGGTCAGTCTGGGGTAGCGCTACCGCCCGGAGTTCAAAGGCGGGATGCTGCGCCAGGAACTGCGCCACCACCTGCTCATCCTCCTCCGGGGCAAAAGTGCAGGTGCTGTAGGCCAGCATCCCGCCGGGCCGCACCAGGACGGCGGCCGTCGTCAGCAACCGCTGCTGCCGCACGCTGCATCCCTGGACCGTCTTCGCGCTCCACTCCTGCCGGGCCGCAGCCGATTTGCGAAACATCCCCTCACCGGAGCAGGGCGCATCAACCAGCACCCGGTCGAAGCATGCGCCCCAGCACTCTGCCAGTCGCTCTGCCGACGCATTTGTAATCAGCGCATTGCGCACGCCCCAGCGCTCCAGGTTGCTCGCCAGAGCTGCAGTGCGACTGCGTTCAAGCTCATTCGCCACCAGCAGACTCTGGTCGCCCGTCAACGCCGCGAGATGAGTGGCCTTCCCCCCGGCGCAGCGGCCAGATCCAGCACCAGTTCACCCGGCGCGGGCGCAAGTGCCTCAGCCACCGCCATCGCGGAGGGTTCCTGCAGGTAGTAGAGCCCGGCGGCGTGGTAGGGATGCTTACCGGGCTGAACATTCTCCGGGACGATAAAGCCGGCGGGGCACCAGGGAACCGGTTCCAGCGACCAGTTCACCAGCGCAGACAACTGCTCAGGCGACAGCTTCAGCGGATTGACGCGCAACCCGGTGAGTGGCGGTTGGTTCAGCGCCGCAACTAGCGCCCCGGCCTCGGCTCCGAGTAGCGCCTGCATGCGGGTGATGAATTGATCGGGTAGGTTCATGGGATTGTTAATCGCCTTCGCTCCTACATTGATTAATTCAATATAACAAACCAGTACAATTCCAGTATATCATATGCACTGTGATGTATGAGTCAGTCCAGGAGGGCATACGTAGTTATAAATCGCGCTTGCACCGCCTATGTAATTCCTTTTCCGATGACGCATGCGTGTGGTAATGCCGAAGTTGTTGTGCGTGTTATACTCATAGGCAGGTCATGACTGTGTTATGGATGACGGGAACCTTGATATTATAGGTCTAAACCCCAGAAGTTGCTGCAACTCACTGATACCGATGCCCTGCGCAATTGCTTTCGTTGAAAGGCATGTCTCATGGATCAAACACTCATCATTGCCCTAATTGCCAGCGCTGGTGGCGCGTTGGTGGCCGCCCTGATCACCGGACTGGTCTGTGCCGGCAAAATAGCGACGCAGACCAGACGTGCCGACCGGGCTGAAGATAAACTGTCTGCATTGCAGGACACCGACGAGCGTATGCGCGAGGCATTTACCAGTCTGAGCAGTACGGCACTGCAGGCCAACAATGATCATTTCCTCACGCTGGCCCAACAACGCATGCAACAGCAACAGGAAGCCGTAAAGAGCGACCTGAGTGCCCTGGTCAATCCACTCAAGACCACACTTGAACAGCAGCAAAAGAACCTCCATGCAATTGAGGAGGCCCGCACCGAATCCTATAGCCGGATCAACACATTGATCGCCAGTTTAAAAGAAGACCAGTTGCGATTGCAAAGCGAGACGACCAATCTGGTCAAGGCGCTACGCCAACCGCAGGTACGTGGGCGCTGGGGCGAACTGCAGTTGCGGCGCGTCGTTGAACTGGCTGGAATGAGCAACTACTGTGACTTTGATGAACAGCAGACGATGCGCGGCGATGAAGGAAAACGTCTGCGACCGGATATGCAGGTACATCTGCCTAATCAGCGTCAGATCGTCATCGACTCGAAGGTGCCGCTAGAAGCTTACCTGAAAGCCCTGGAAGCAGCCGACGAGGAAACCCGCGAAGAACATCTCAAAGCACATGCCCGGCAGGTACGCAGCCATGTCGATATGATGCACAAACGCGAGTATCAAAAACACCTCGACGGAGCGCATGACTTTGTCGTGCTATTTATTCCTGGTGAGGTCTTCTACAGTGCCGCTCTGGAACACGATCAGGAACTGCTCGACTATGCCGCAGCAAAAAGCGTCATTCTGGCAACACCGACCACCCTTATTGCCCTGCTCAAAGCAGTGGCCCAGGGCTGGCGTGAGGCGCGTCTGGCAGAGGATGCCCGCAAGGTAAAAGAGGTTGGCGAACAGATTTACAATGATTTGAACACGCTTGCCAGTCATATCACTAATATTGGGAAAGGTTTGGATAAAGCCATTGGTGCATACAATAAAACGATAGGGAGTGTTGAGTCCCGCCTGCTGGTCCATGCCCGTCGTTTATGCGAACTAGAAATCAGCAGCGAACCTATTACTGCTCCTGATGAATTGAACGAGACGTTGCGCAGGTTTGGCAAGCCGGAGTTAATGCCGCCTGATAGCAACCGGGTTGCCGCTAACTGGGAGTGTGGGGAAGATGAACACCAGCGAAGGAAAGCCAATCAAGGTGACTGAACCGGACGGATACGGACGCTTGTCTCTGTGGCGATTGTCAGATTTCCCGGCAGGCGTGCCGCATATTGATTGAGCAGTGCTGCCAGAACACGTACGCGGGTTCCGGCACTATTATCGCGCAACCGTAGTAAGATTATCCCATGATGCGATTGACCGCTCCGGAAGACCAGGTCACCAAAGTCTTTATCATTCGTAATCAAAATACGATTCTCGGCAACAGCGGTTGCGAGAATGGTGGCATCATCCGCCTGGGGCAGCACTTCACTGACGGCGAGTACATCATAGCCGGCATCACGTAAATATTGCACAACGGCCATGCCGGTGGACTCATCAACAATAAAATTCATTGCGGATCAGGCACTACAATCAGCGGAAAGATATCTTCCTGTGCCAATACTTCCGCCGCATAGTCCAGGGCCGCACGGATATCTTCCGGTTGCAGCCGGGGGTATTCCTGCAAAATGGCCTCGTTTGTGATACCCTGCGCTATCATCCGCACGATCAACTCTACCGGGATACGCGTCCCGCGAATAACCGACTTCCCGGCCATGATCTGCGGATCAAGAGCTATACGTTGTCGAAGCTTTTCATCCATAACCTGTTCCTGTCAGTGAGAAGGAAAGCGACGGTGAGATGGTGCGCTGCTGATGTAGTATAGGTAAGGTATGTGAAGGTGTCAAACCTGGATGTGACGTAACAGCTTGCATATCTGCCTGCACAGGGGCACAGCTTGCTGCTACCTATGCTATGATACCCGCACGGCAAATCCCATTCATCGAGGGCAATATGATGAAACTCACCTTCCTGGGTACCTGCGCGGGCACCGAGCCGCAGGCCTGGGGCCACCATAGTGCGCTGATCATTGCGATTGCGGATCGGCTCTACTGGTTTGATGTCGGCGAGACGGCAGCCTACACCGCGCATCTGCTGGGCTATGATCTGCTGACGACCGAGGCTATTTTCATCTCGCATACGCATATGGACCATATCGGTGGCCTGCCGTATCTGCTCTGGAACCTGCGCAAGCTGAACCTGCCCTACATGCCCCAGGCCGGCGCTATCGACGCTCGGCGGATCAACCTCTTCATTCCCGATTTGACGGTCTGGCAGGGGATCGAACAACTGCTGCGCGGTACTGAAGGCAACTTTGAACTGACATTCCAGATTGATGTTGCGCAGCCCCACGACGGGCTCTTCTTTGCGAATGACGACATCCAGGTGTCCGGCTTCCACAACCGGCATATGGGCATACCGGCGGATGGCGTCTGGCGCTCCTTCTCCTTCCAGATCCGCCATGGTGCTACTACGCTGGTCTACTCCGGGGATATCGAGCAAGTTGAGGAACTACTGCCGCTACTGCCGGACTGCGATCTGCTCCTGATCGAAACCGGGCACCACAGCGTCGAAGCGGTCTGCACCCGACTGGCGGCGGAGCCAGAGTTCACCGGGGCAGTCTACTTTACCCACAACGGCGCTGAGATCCGCGCCGAGCCCATCCAGATGCTGCTCCTGGCGCGCAAAATCCTGGGCAACCGCGTCTACATTGCGCGTGATGGTATGACGGTTGTGGTGTAAGCGTCCTGCCGCTATTTGAACAGCCTGCGGACGCGCAGAAGCGCATCCCTACGGCACGTCCCGGACCTCTTGCGGACACGCACAAGCGCGTCCCTCTCGCACTATCACCTTCCCTGGCACATATCTTGCACTCACTGAGTAGAAAAGGTCAGTACACCGGTTCGCAATGGAGCGAGCGGTAGTGTAGGGATGGTCAGGGAGGTGGATTATGACGGAGCCAACGAAAACTGCCGACAATTTGCAGCACGCTTATGCGGTTTCACACAGCAGACGCGACATAGATAGTACCAATGTCGGCGAGACTGAACGCTGGTTTTCAGCAGTGGGTGGCGGTGCGCTGCTCGTTTATGGCCTGCAACGCCGGGCCATCACGCCGGCCATCATCGGCGGCATTCTGGCATATCGCGGATTGAGCGGTCACTGCCCCGCGTACGAGGCGCTGGGAGTAAATACGACTGAGCAGGCCGGGAGAACCGGTACGACCCACGGGCGGGGCGTTACAGTTGAACGCTCGGTGACGATTGATCGTTCGCCCGAGGATCTCTACCGGTTCTGGCACGATTTTACTAACCTGCCGCGCTTTATGCGACATCTCGAGGCGGTTCAGGTGATCGACAGTCGGCGCTCACACTGGGTAGCGCGGATGTCTCCCGCTCCCACAGTTGAGTGGGATGCCGAGATTACCCAGGATCGCCTCAACGAGTTGATTGCCTGGCGCTCGCTCCCCGATGCCGATGTTGAGAACAGCGGAGAAGTCCGCTTTGAACCGGCACCAGGCGGACAGGGTACGCGGGTGAAGGTGGCGTTAAGCTACAACCCCCCGGCGGGCGCAATCGGTTCAACGCCGGCGCGACTGTTCAAGGTGGTAACGGCACAGCAGATCAAGGAAGATATTCGCCGCTTCAAGCATCTGATGGAAACCGGCGAGACTCCAACCATAGCCGGTCAACCTTCGGGACGGTCAGCGCGTTCCGGCCCATCAGCATATCGTTCCGAGGCGGGCAATCTGCCTGGAATGGAAAAAGATGTTGTGCAAGAGGCTTCCGAGGAGTCATTCCCGGCGAGTGATCCACCCGGCTGGACCGGCACAACGTAGGAGGAGAGACGGGGAATGAAAGCTCTTTGCTGGTATGGCAAGCACGATGTGCGGGTTGAAACGGTGCCCGACCCAACAATTTTGAATCCCCACGACGCTATCGTGAAGGTTTCACTGACGGCGATCTGTGGCTCGGATCTGCATCTCTATGACGGCTTTATTCCCAGTATGCAGCGCGGCGATATCATCGGGCATGAGTTTATGGGCGAGATTGTCGAGGTTGGCGCAGAGGTTAAAAAGCTGCGCGTGGGTGACCGGGTGGTAGTGCCCTTTACGATTGCGTGTGGTAACTGCTTCTTCTGCAAGCGGGAGATGTGGGCGCTCTGCGATAACTCAAACCCCAATGCATGGATGGCGGAACAGGCGTATGGCTACTCACCATCGGCGTTGTTTGGCTACTCACATCTGCTGGGGGGCTATGCCGGCGGTCAGGCAGAGTATGTGCGCGTGCCCTTCGCCGATGTGGGACCGCTTAAAGTCCCGGATGGCCTGGCGGATGAACAGGTGTTGTTTCTGACGGATATCTTCCCAACCGGCTACATGGCCGCCGAGAACTGCGCTATTCAGCCGGGCGATACCGTGGCGGTCTGGGGATGCGGCCCGGTGGGGCAGTTTACAATCCAGAGTGCCTACCTGCTCGGAGCCGAACGCGTAATTGCCATCGACCGCATTCCGGAGCGGCTGGCGCTGGCCCGGAATCGCAGCAAAGCCGAAACCATCAACTTTGCCGAGGGCGGCGTCATTGACCAGCTTAAGGATTTGACCGGCGGGCGCGGCCCCGATGCCTGTATCGACGCGGTCGGGCTGGAGGCGCATGGCAGCGCAATTGACGACTGGTACGACCGGGCCAAAACTGCGCTGATGCTGGAAACGGATCGCCCGCATGTCCTGCGCGAGGCCATCCAGGCCTGTCGCAAGGGGGGCACAGTTTCGATTCCCGGCGTGTATGGCGGAATGATCGACAAGGTGCCGTTTGGGGCTGCCTTTGGCAAAGGGCTGACGCTGAAGATGGGCCAGACGCATATGCATCGCTACCTGCAACCGCTGCTGGAGCGGATCGAACGGGGTGAGACTCAAAGGGGGTCACTATCAAAGGGTCTGAAGGGTTCATCAGCTTCATGTATTCCTGTCCTGGACGACGCGATCGCATTCTGGTGCAGCATACTTCATGTGGTCCCAACGATGTTTTGGCACTCGCCCC
>DAOTUI010000196.1:0-26103 GCA_034437035.1 Chloroflexaceae bacterium | reverse complement strand
GGTACGTTTTGATCTTTTTCAAGAAATTTTGGCGCTATGCGCCAAAATTTCTTGAAAAAGAATGTCCTGTTCCGCCCTGCCGGAGGCGACATGCTCTTCTGGGACAATGACCGCGTAACTCGTGTCAATGATAGGACTTACGCGGTCGGTTCCAACCCCGGCATATGCCTGAATAAACGGCCCGACTCGCCTCCGGCAGGGCGGAAGATTCCATGCTTTTTCACAAACATGTTGCACACAGTGCAACATGTTTGTGAAAAAGATAAAAACGTACCATGCTGCCGCAGGCGAATCTGGCTTCCATCGGGTGAAATATTCCGGTTGAATGCGCACCGCGTAACTCCTGTCAATGAAGGGACGGGCTGCTGCACGTCCGCATCCCGCCCCGATGCTACAATGCTTCCCCCGGCAGACACGCCGATCTGCGCCTGGATCGACATCAGTGGAGGGACGCGCTGCTGCACGTTCCTCCATTGATGCGGGATAGTACGATTGATCCCCCATCGATCAGGTACCAGGTCACATGCTAACCAGTACCTTTAACCCATTTTCAACTGGTATCGCTTTTGTTATAACTTACCCTGTCGTGTTTGTAATCAACTGCAACACGACAGCGGAACCGTTTAGCAAAGGAGGCTTATGCGCAAACATACTCATCAGGAACGTATCAATGCCTGCATTACACCCCTTCACGGCTCTACCCATCATGAATATACTTCAGTTATACTCCAGGCGCTACACACCCACAACTGCTCCATCTTTCTTTACGCTGGTACCCCTGAACAACGGGTACACCCATGCTCCCTACACCTGATGGTACCGATCAACCTGATTTGATAACCGGCATGCTGCGCTGATCCGTCTGACCAGGCTGCTTCCGCGCATCTCTGCGCCTTTTCACTATCGCCATATGGCTCTGTTCGTCGTGCCTATCACTATTCGTCTCATCTAACGAAAGGAACACATGCATGAAAGCGAACCGACTTCGTTTCCCTGGCATGCTTCTGGCCGGTTTTGTCCTGGTTCTATCCGGGTTGATTTTCGCCGTCCAACCCCATGTCACAGCAACCTCACCAGGTGCTCAATCCACCGAGCCGGTCTACCTGGAGCAGGATGGCAGTGTGGTCATCGAGGCGGAACAGTTCGCCGACCGGCTTCCCGGCAGTGGCGTTGCTGCAAACCATACCTGGGAGCCGACCAGCAGCTATGCGGGAGCCGTTGGATCAGCTATGCAGGTGCTGCCGGATACCGACACCAATGTGGAATTGACCACCAGTGGTCCCCAACTGCAGTATCTGATTGACTTCCGTACCACCGGCGACTACTACGTCTATGTGCGTGGGTATGCTCCAGATCCGGCGGGATCAAATGATTCGATCCATGTCGGACTGGATGGAGCGGCTGTCACCACCCATAGCGGACGGGGGGTGACCCACTTTCAGAACAGTGAGTTTACCTGGCAGAGCCGGCATAGCAATCGGGCAACCATTGTAAACATTCCGGCACCCGGCGTCTATACATTTAATCTCTGGATGCGGGAAGATGGCATGGTTGTGGACCGGATCTGGTTGAGCACAGACGCGAATGCAGTCGGCGATGGTGATACTATTCCGGGTCCGCCGGAAAGTCAACGCGCTGATGCCGATCTGCCCACAGCCACAGCAACAACGGAGACAGCGGAGACAGCGGAAACGGCGGTAGCGACCAGTACGTCTCTACCGACCAGTACAATAGTAGTGCCGGCGACCGAGACGCCTGCCGAAATAGCGCAACCGGCTGAATCCATTCGTGGTGGCCTGCAAGCCCTCTACACCTTTGCGGAGGGTAGTGGAACCCGAGTGCATGATGTGTCCGGGAGTGCGACACCGCTGCATCTGACGATAAACGACGCCTCGGCGATCAGATGGATACCCGGTGGACTATCTGTCACGGCACCTGGTCTGATCGCCTCGGACACCAGTGCCGATGCCCTGATTACGGCAATCCAGCAGCGCAATGAGCTGACCATCGAGGCATGGATTAAACCGGCGAATAGCGAACAGGACGGGCCGGCCCGCATTGTCACGCTTTCGGCTGATCATTACAACCGCAACGTCACACTGGCACAGGGATTGTGGGGGAGTCAGCCCGGTGCGCTCTACGATGTACGCCTACGCACCATAGCAACGGATATGAACGGCTCACCGTCGCTCTCCTCCCCGGACGGCTCGCTAGAACCTGATCTGACGCATGTGGTGTATACCCGCGATGCTGCCGGGAATGTGCGGCTTTACCTTGATGGGGAAGAGCAGGCCCGGGCAACGGTGGCGGGCGATCTCACCAACTGGGACACCGGCTATCGGCTGGCGCTGGCCAACGAGCTAACGGGGGATCGGCCCTGGCTGGGTGAGTTCCATCTGCTGGCGATCTATAACCGTGCGCTTGGGAGTGCCGAGGTTGGCGCCCATTTTGAGGCCGGAGCGAACATGACCCCTCCTGCCGAAAGTGCAAAGCCGGAGCCGCCGGCAGCAGCACCACCAGCAGCAACTGATACGCTGCCGGCAACCGCTGAACCAACGGAGAAACCGCAGCCGCCGGCAACCGCTGAGCCGACACAGACACCCCAATCACCACCACCGGCTCCCGACACCGTCGTACCACCCTCCCAGCCGGATCGGGATACCCCGGCCCCGGGCATCTTTCGCGAAACCTTTGACGGCGACCCGACAAGCCCGCAGCCCTGGCAACCGCTAAACTGGGATATCACCGTTCACTCCCGGGATCGACATACCTGGAACAGCCTGGACTCGATGGACGCCGCCCATGGGCCGGATTGTAGCCCCCCCCCTGCAACACATCGCATCAGCGCCTATGAGGATACGGTCTATCTTTGCAAAAACCATATGATGACGGCAATCAAGGCCGGCGGCTATGGCCTGATCTACCTTACTCCCAACCATATGGTCGATTTTTCGCAGGGCGAAGCAGTCATCCGTTTTGATATTTCAACTCTCAAGACCTCCAACCGAGACTGGTGGGATGTCTGGATCACCCCCTATGATGACCAGATCCAACTCCCCCTGGAAGACTTCTATCCCGATCTGAACGGCCCACCACGCCGGGCGGTCCAACTTCTGCTCACACAAGATATGACACTCCAGGCCGCCGTGTATGATAACTTTGGCGTTCGTCAGATGAGTGAGATCCACGGTAACATCCCGACTCAGTGGTGGATCGGGTATGATAGCTTTCTCACGCCGGATGCCCGGCGGCGCGATACCTTCGAGATCCGGCTGTCGCGCGACCATCTCAAGGTCGGTATGCCCGACTATGACTTCTGGTGGATCGACAGCCCGATTGAACCGCTGGACTGGGATCAGGGCATTGTGCAGTTTGGGCATCACTCCTACAACCCGGCTAAATGTGAAGCCGGACAGTGTGGCACACCCAATACCTGGCACTGGGATAATGTTGAACTCTCCCCGGCGGTTCCCTTTACGATGATCCAGGCGGATCGACGGTTTGTGGCCCCCGGCGGCGAGACCCGGGTGAGCTTCGCCGAACCGGCCCCGGCAAATGCCCGACTGCGGTTTTCCGGTATCGGCTCGAACCTGGAGGTGAGTTTTGACGGTGGAGTCACCTGGCAAGCGGCGCAGCGGCAGGCCCAGAAGAGCTATGACTCGGGCAGTTTTGTCTCATACTGGACGCCGATCCCGGAAGGAACAACCAGTGTCGCATTCCGGGGTGGCCCCTGGTGGGGCGGTGACTGGCACATCCGTGATATCTCTATCTGGGCACGCAACCCAGGTACACCCTGACATCGTATCAGGATAGCAGCAACGCTATAACATAACCTTCACCCGGCGGGCGAACCAGCAATGTCTGGTTCGCCCGCTATCTCTGTCTGATGTGATTCATTATTTATGTGCAATATGAACGTTGAAGCAATTTTGTCATTAAGACATGGTACAGTTAATTCCAAACACCAGTAGAGCAAGGTCAAACGGCATTTTTAGCTGGTGTGGCAAGGGAAAACTCAAACAGGCAAGTTGAAAGATACCGGATTCTGCTGTAGACCAGATGATACCAGCGATGCAGAACGATGTCTCTACACATCAGGCCAGTCGGGACAAAAGTGCATCGGCAGACCCGGGAAGAACGCAAACTAATCGGCGTATGAAACAGTGCGCGTGACATGTTGGCAACGTATGAATGTCTATTCACCTGATGTGATCCAGCCTGCATAGCTAGATATATAGAGACAGCAGAAAGAAGTCGTCCCATCACCAGGGAGACGCGGCTTAGAGCCGCGTACGGAAGCCGCACGCATCCGCTCCATTCGTCTGATGGTACGCTGATGTCTCTATAATCCTTGCAGGTCAGTATTCAATCACCGGAAAATACCGGTTAACAGTATGCGTCATTATTACATCAGACGTAGTAGTACAATCTCGAGAGAAAGGAGCAGCAATAATGCCAGAAGATACACCATGTGTAAGTCTCGGTCTGCCCGTCTATAACGGCGAAAAGCATCTTGAAGAAACAATAAATGCTATTTTGAAGCAAACTTTTACGGACTTTGAACTTGTTATTGCAGATAATGCCTCAACTGATCGTACCCAGGAGATGTGCGAGGCGTATGCTGCCCATGATCAGCGCATTCGCTACTATCGCAATCCGCAAAATCTAGGAGCTGGACGGAATTTCAACCGTGTTTTTGAACTGGCCCGAGGCAAGTACTTTAAGTGGGCCGCGCATGATGACCTCTGTGATCCATCGTTTCTTGAACGCTGTGTTGAAGTCCTTGATCGCGATCCATCAGTCGTACTCTGTTATTCCTGGACACGCCTGGTCGATCCGGACGGCGCTGACCTGGGAGATTATGCGTTCAACGGAAAGTATACCGCCGGTTCACCCAGCACACACGCGCGGTTTCGAGATATCGTCATACCCTATCACTGGTGTTTTCAGATTTTTGGCCTGATTCGCACCGATGCACTGAAACAAACATCCTGCATGGGCAGCTATTTGTCGGCAGATCGAGTGTTGCTGGCGCACCTGAGCCTGCTTGGACGCTTCCACGAGATCCCGGATTATCTCTTCTTTTCAAAACGTTACCCTGAGCAGTCAGGCACAATGATGGTGCGTCCACTAGCATATATGGCCTGGTACAATCCTCAGAATCGTGGACGAGTGCTCTTACCGCACTGGCAGGAATATATTGAATATTTTAAAGCAGTTCAGGATGTCCGCCTGACTATCCATGAACGCATACGCTGCTATATCTACCTACTGAACTTAACCAAACATGGTAAGCGTGCCCGGTATCTCCTCAAAGACTTGCTGGTTGCCGGTGCGCTTTCTATCGGGAGAAAGGTTACAGTTCGCCCAACTCGCCATAAAGCAGCACCAGGAAGGGTAGCCGCAGTGTCATCTTCAACCGACTGATTTTATTATCAACGAATCTGCCGGTTGATGCACACTCATACAGAAGTAACAGAATCAGGAGAAGCGCTATGACAGTGACTGCTCTTAACGTCTCCGTGGTCATTTGCACACGGAATCGCGGAGATAGTATCGTTCCAACCCTGGAAACGGTTCTGACAAACACATATCCTGACTTTGAAGTGATTGTCATTGATCAAAGCACAAACCAGGATACCGAAGAAGCCATCAGTCCATTTCTCATCGATCCACGCTTACAGTATATTCGCTCCACAACCTGCGGAGCGGGGCGGGCCCGCAATATTGGCATGTCCTATGCCAGAGGTGATATTGTTGCCTTTACTGATGATGATTGTACCGTACCAATGAACTGGTTGGATGTTATTACCAGAGTATTTGAAACATACTCCCAGGTCAACATGCTCTTTTGCAATGTAGATCCTGCGCCACACGACGCTTCAGCCGGATTTATTCCAGCATACCACCGGCAAGATAGCCAGTTGGTTCAAACAATGTGGGAGAAGTGCCATGCGCGTGGCATCGGAGCAAGCATGGCCGTGCGGCGCGAACCAATTGTGGCAATTGGAGGCTTTGACGAGAGTCTGGGTCCGGGGACGCCATTTTCTGCGTGTGAGGAGGGCGATCTTGCTGTGCGCGTCCTGTTGAACGCCGGCTGGGTGTATGAAACAGATCAGACTGCTGTTGTACACTATGGGTTTCGTACATGGCATGAGGGCAAAGAATTAACCAGACGAGACTGGTTTGGCATTGGTGCCGCGTATGCCAAACCAATCAAATGTGGACACTGGAGTGTTGCTACTGTTTTGCTGTATGAAGGTCTGGTTATGGGTCTGTGGAACCCTGTTTCTAAAATCTTTCAATTTAAGAAACCACAAGGATTCAAACGATTCCTGTATCTCTGGAGTGGATTTATTCAGGGACTCAAAACACCGGTTGATCGCCGGCATATTATGTACAAACCGTTCGAACCAGGAATTGGGCCTGAGATTGTGGATGATCTGGTCGTGGCATCCCATAGCTAATGCAGCAGACTACCATAGTGCGAGAATACATGGAAAAGATCAACACAAAATAGAGCGTACCTGCCGAACTCATATCGGATAACGTGTCTGTTGTGTGTCCTTTGTCTGTTTGTTCTTTCTCTGTAGAGACTACAACAAGCCCTACCCTGAATGGTGTGAGGAGTCGCTCTATCATCACGAGTGAACTCCTTCACGCCGTTCAGGGTGTCGCCTGCTCCGGCTCATGAGCATGCCTGCGATAAACACGCCTGTTTGTAGTAATGATGATTGAATATTTATCTACAGTACGAGCATATGAAGTAGTTTTGTCATTAAAATCTGATAGAGTAATAACTGTACATCCGAGATAAGCCTGGTAAGATGGCATAGTACCTATACCGCAGTAAATCGGAGAAGAGTTCCCCGGTTTTGACCAGACCTGAATACCAGGGGAGAAATACGTATGGCTACAATTCTTGTTGTTGATGATTATACGACAAGTCAGCGCTTGCTGCGCTTTATCTTGCAGCAGGATAACCACAATGTGATCATTGCCCACAATGGTCTTCAGGCACTGGACTGCCTGGCGCATGGGCCCGTTGACCTGATCCTGACCGATCTCATGATGCCTGAAATGGATGGGTTGTCCTTCCTGGAGCATCTCCAGGCGGAGGAGCGCTACCGTACGCTGCCCGTGATTGCCCTGACCGGCAGCAGCCGCGAGCAAGATTATCAGCGCGCCCGTGCGGCTGGAGTAACGGTGCTGCTGACCAAGCCGTTCGACTCGCAGGAGATCCTGGAGACGGTCAGCCGGTTAGTCCAACCCACGCGCGAACGGGCAGTTGGCGCGGCGGGATGGTCGATATCACTCGCAACCGCGCTCTAGCCCATCAAGAACAGTAGAACAGCACGCGCCTTCCCCGTGCCACAGCATAGTCGGCTCTTTCCCTCTCCTAGACTACACACGTTACGCAGTGGGCGATCAAACCAGGCGTTTCACCAGATGAAACACAGACCGCCTGCGGCAGCATGGTACGTTTGTATCTTTTGCACAAACATGTTGCACTGTGTGCAACATGTTTGTGCAAAAGAATCGCATCTTCCGCCCTGCCGGAGGCGAAATACGCTTTCGAGACGGAAAAATCAGAACGACATCGTCTCAAACCGCATGCGCAGCCAGTCAAACCATACTTCCATACCCTGACCCGTTTCCGCAGAGAGGGAAATAACGGGAAGGTGGGGATGAACAGCGTGGATGTTCTCCATGAACTGCGCCAGGCTAAACGCCTGATAGGGCAGCAGATCCAGCTTGGTAACGATGACGCAGTCGGCACAGTGGAAGGTCAGGGGTGCCTGGAGCGGGCGGTTCTCATCTTCAGTCACGGCAACCAGGACGACCCGCAGATGCTCCCCCAGGGCCATACGCGCCGGTGCTATCAGATGTCCCACATGCTCGGTAAACAGCAGATCAAAGCGTACCAATCCCCCATCCTGGTCAAAATGCGCTAATCCGTCACTGAGCAGCGCGGCATTCAGGTGGCAGGGCCGCTCGGTGGTTAAATCGGCGACAAGCGGCGAGTTATGGGTATGCATATATTCCGGCGTCAGGTCGAACAACACCTCACCATTCATCACCCCAATATGCAGTGTATCCTGGAGTGCCGTCACGGTCTGTTCCAACAGACGGGTTTTGCCGGACCCGGCACTCCCCAGGATGTTGATACAGCAGAGCCGCGCTCCATCGAGCAGCGCCCGGTTATGCAGTGCAGCCTGATTATTATCGAACATAATATCGAAGCTGAGATCACCGACGGGGCTATCAGGCGCATGGATCGGCTCCTGGATGAGTTCGCTCATTGGGTTCCTCCTGCCACAGGTTTATACTTCCACAGGGCAAAACGGCGAAACACACGTCTGGGTGTGCCCGATATGCAGCGCATCAGTGCGAGTGGGGCGTGCCATCACTGGCAGGAGCCTACACCGGTTCGCCATCGTATCGGTGACGGCAGACAAAACTGAGATCCCTACCGGCGGATAAATTCCGCCGGTTCATATAATCTCGTACGATAATGCCAGGCTACGCCGGATTACCCGATCATCCTAATCAACCGACAACAGAAAAGCTATTATGTTTTTCGTATAAACTTCTTCTAAAGAAATTGTGCATCGTGTAGACATGGTGGGGTTTGGACCGCGAAAAAGACGAAACGGGCGAAAGATATGCAACGGCTGGTGTCCAACGTGTTTCAGATAATAGCATCATTAGCGCACGCAAAGCCGCAAAAACGCGGAGGAGTGGATATCGCCTCCGGCAGGGCGGAACAGACCATTCTTTTTCACAAAAATTTGCATAAAGTGTAAATTTTTGTGAATAAAGATAAAAGAAGTACCATGCTGCCGCAGGCGGTATGTGTTTCATCTGCTGAAACGCTCAGTTTGATCGTCCACCGCGTAACTCATGTAATTTAACACGACTTACGCGATCACTGACCTGGCAGAGCGTTTCGCCTCCGGCAGGATGGAAGATTCTATTCTTTTTCATAAAAAATTTGCACTCTGTGCAAATTTTTTATGAAAAAGATGGATCAAGTACCACGCTGCCGCAGGCGAATCGAGCTTCCGTCTGGGCAAATGTCCAATTTGTGTACCCACCGCGTAACTCATGTAATTTACACGAGTTACGCGGTCCCTGACCTGAAAGGCATTTCAGCCTCCGGCAGGGTGGAAGAAACCCGATCTTGTTTCAAAAAAATTCACAAAGTGAATTTTTTTGAAACAAGAATACAAGGAGTACCATGCTGCCGCAGGCGAATCGGGTATTTGGGGCCGGCACCAGGCCGGAATTGGCAGGACCGCGTAACTCATGTAATTTAAAAGGTAGAGAAATTTACGGATTGACCACGACGGCACGCACCCAACCAGCCACCGCATCACCTACGTTGCTGGTTGTTTTGGCCGACTGGCCGGGTTTGGCAATATCACCGGTAACGGTGCCCGCCTCAACCGCGCTGGCCGCCGATGCCTCAATCGCCAGCGCCTCCTGCTCCAACCCAAAGGAGTGGCGCAGCATCATTGCCACACTCAAGATCATCGCCAGCGGGTTGGCCTTGCCCTGCCCGGCAATATCCGGCGCGCTCCCGTGGATCGGCTCGTACAGCCCCATGCGGACAGGTTTGTCCGGAGCCGGGGCACCCAGCGAGGCACTCGGCAGCATGCCCATCGAACCGAGCAGCATGGAGGCTTCGTCGGTCAGGATATCACCAAACATATTCTCGGTGACGATCACATCAAAGTCAGACGGACGGCGGATCAGATGCATGGCGCAGGCATCCACCAGCATATGTTCAAACTGCACCTCGGGGAACTCATCGCGCATAATCCGCGTGGTGATGCTACGCCAGAGGCGGCTGGTCTCCAGGACATTGGCCTTGTCCACCAGTGTCAGCTTGTTGCGGCGGGTGCGTGCCAGTTTCGCAGCTACCCGGACGATCCGCTCGACTTCATGCTGACTGTAGATGCAGAGGTCGCTGGCCCACTCACCGTTGGCATCCCGTTCGCGCCGCTTTTCGCCAAAATAGATCCCCCCGGTTAACTCCCGCACTACCATCAGATCAACATCGCCGAGAAGCTCCGGCCGCAACGGCGAGGAGTCGATCAACAAGGGATGCACCGAAACCGGGCGCAGGTTGGCAAACAGTCCCAGCGCTTTACGGATGCCCAGCAGCCCCTGCTCAGGTCGGACCTTTGCATCCGGATTATCCCACTTGGGACCGCCAACCGCGCCCAGCAGCACCGCATCACTCTCCTGGCAGAGCGCAATAGTGGCATCAGGCAAAGCCGTACCCGTCTCGTCAATAGCACAACCGCCGATCAGTCCGGTATTCGTCGTAAAACTATGCCCGAAGTTGTCCCCAACCGCCTGCAATACCTTGACGCCCTCGGCAACAACTTCGGGACCGATACCGTCGCCCGGCAGCAGCGCGATCTTATACTCCATTCCGCAACCTCCTTCAAGTAAGAGTAAATCTTCTTTTCGACGTTCCTCTGCATGGTAGCCATACAATTCATACCAGAATGTTACGCTGCGGCGCGCTGCACCTCCAGCAGCAGATCGCGCAGGAACTGCCCGGTATACGAGGCGACAACCTGGGCCACCTGCTCGGGCGTACCCTGCGCCACCATCGCGCCGCCACCATCGCCACCCTCCGGCCCCAGGTCGATCAGCCAGTCCGCCGTTTTGATCACATCCAGGTTATGCTCAATCACCACAACGGTGTTGCCCGCATCCACCAGCCGGTGCAACACATTCAACAGGTTCTGCACATCGGCGAAGTGCAGGCCGGTGGTGGGCTCATCCAGGATGTAAAGTGTGCGCCCGGTTGCCACTCGCGCCAACTCCTTCGCCAGCTTCACCCGCTGCGCCTCACCGCCACTGAGCGTCGTCGCCGGCTGCCCCAGTTTGATATAGTCCAGCCCCACATCGTGCAGTGTCTGCAGGATGCGCCGGACACGCGGCACATTGTCGAAGAACTCCAGCGCCGTCTGTACATCCATATCCAGCACATCGGCAATCGTTTTGCCCTTGTACTTGACCTGCAGCGTCTCGCGGTTGTAGCGCTTGCCCTTACAGACATCGCAGCGCACCCAGACATCGGCCAGGAACTGCATGTCGATCCGGATCTCGCCGTTGCCCTCACAGGCTTCGCAACGCCCGCCCTTGACATTGAAGGAGAAGCGCCCCGGTTTGTAGCCGCGCAGTTTGGCCTCCGGTGTCTGCGCAAACAGGTCGCGCAGCATATCAAACAGCTTGACATAGGTGGCCGGGTTGCTCCGGGGCGTGCGGCCAATTGGCTGCTGATCAATATTGATCACCTTATCCAGATGTTCCAGCCCCGCAATGGCCCGATGGGGACCGGGGCGCACCTGCGTGCGGTGGAGCCGGGCCGCCAGCGCCGGGTAGAGCGTCTCGCTGATCAGGGAGGATTTGCCGCTGCCGCTCACGCCAGTAACCAGGACAAAACAGCCCAGTGGGAAGCGCGCATCAATATTTTGCAGGTTATTCATCGTTGCGCCCTGGATCTCCAGCCAGGCATCACGGGTGGGGCGGCGCTGCGTGGGGGTGGCAATCGCCAGCCGCCCGCCGAGGTAGTCGCCGGTTAGTGAGCCGCCGGCAGCGACCTGATCGGGCGGACCCGCTGCCACTACCTCGCCGCCTTTCACGCCCGCGCCGGGACCAAAATCGACAATCCAGTCGGCGCTCTGCATGGTCTCCAAATCATGCTCCACCACGACCAGCGTGTTACCCAGATCCCGCAGTCGCAAGAGTGAGTTAAGCAGCTTGCGGTTATCGCGCTGGTGCAGCCCAATACTCGGCTCATCGAGAATGTAGGTAACGCCAACCAGGCCACTCCCGATCTGCGAAGCCAGGCGAATCCGCTGCGCCTCACCCCCACTCAACGTGGGAGCCGCCCGTTCCAGCGAGAGGTAGTGCAATCCAACGTTCAGCAAGAACCCCAGGCGTTCGCGGATCTCCTTGAGCACCTCACCGGCAATCTCTACCTGCGTCGGGTTGAGGCGCGGCAGCAGGTGCGTCGCGCCGTCTACCCCATCACCATCGGCCTGCGTCAGTGCCACGGCCCAGTCATACGACGCATGGATGTCCAACCGGCAGACCTCCTGAATGCTCAACCCACCAACGGTAACGGCCAGGCTTTCGGGACGCAGGCGCGCGCCCTGGCAGGCCGGGCAGGGTTGATCGCTCATAAACTGGGCGTAGTAGTCGCGGGTGTAGTCGCTGCCGGTCTGCACAAAGCGGCGCTTGATCTCGCTCGCCAGCCCCTCCCAGGAACGATGAAACTCACCTCGATTGCCATGCTCGCCCTCCCAGACAAAGCGGATCTTCTCCTTACCGCTCCCCTGGACAATTACCTCGCGCTGGTTCGCGGTCAACTGCTCCCAGGGTGTATCCAGGCTAAAGCCATAGTGCGCTGAGATCGACTGCAACGCCCGGTAAGACCAGGCATCACGCTTCTTGCGGAGTTCGCCCCAGTAGGGCACCGCGCCTTCATGCAGGGTCAGCAGCGCATTGGGCACCAGCAGCGCCGGGTCCACTTCCAGATGCGTACCCAACCCGGTGCAGACGGGACACGCGCCCTGGGGTGAGTTAAACGAGAACATCTGCGGGGATAGTTCGGGGAAGGAGATACCGCAGTGCGTGCAGGTGTTCGCCTCGCTCATCAGCCACTCTTCGGCGGTGTTGTTGCTGCTATCCGGCACCACGCTGATCAGCACCTGCCCCTCCCCCACGCGCAGCGCCGTCTCGATGCTATCGGTCAGGCGGGTGACAAAGGCATCCCACTCGCTGCCCGCGTCGGCCTGGGCTTTGCCAATCGGCCCCTGCCCATCACCACCAATCTCCTTGCTGACCATTGCCCGCTGTGCGCGCACTTCATCGGCAGGCATGACCAGCCGATCCACGACCACCTCAATCGTATGCTTGACCTTTTTATTAAGCTTGATATCTTCACTCAGGTCACGGATCTCACCATCCACCCGCACCCGAACAAAGCCCTCGGCACGGGCCTCCGCAAACACATCTTTATACTCACCTTTGCGCTGCAACACCAGGGGGGCTAAAATCATAAAGCGCGTGCCGGGCGGCAGTTCCGTCACCCGGTCAACCATCTGCTCCGATGTCTGCGCACCGACCTCACGTCCGCACTGGTGACAGTGCGCCACACCGACGCGGGCAAACAGCAGGCGCAGATAATCATAGATCTCGGTCACAGTGCCGACCGTACTACGTGGATTCTTGCTGGTACTCTTCTGCTCGATTGCAATCGCGGGGGACAACCCCTCGATCACATCGACGCGGGGCTTCTCCATCTGCCCCAGAAACTGTCGCGCATACGAGGAGAGACTCTCCACATAGCGCCGCTGCCCCTCGGCATAGAGCGTGTCGAACGCCAGCGAACTCTTGCCGGAGCCCGAAACGCCGGTCAGAACGATCATTTTGTCGCGGGGCAGTTCCACATCGATCCCACGCAGATTATGCTCACGCGCGCCCTTGATAACAATCTTGTCACTGGCCATGAAACTGGGTTCCCCCTGGTTCGTGTTTCTAAGACAGCTAAAAACGCCGCCGGACGACGACAGCGACTGTTCCGGCAGCGTTGTTGGGTGTAAAACGATTGTGCTACGAGTATAGCATCAGCGTGTACTGGAGTCAATTATACCGTTTCTTACCTGCTCTGAGCAAATATTCCTGCTTCCTGCACCACAACGCCGATCTTTGTGGTAACATGACGGCAGTTTGAATGGGTGGCCGCAGGCGCGCCGGGCGCGCGAAGATGGGTCGAGGCAGCTATGGCCTTTACGGGCTTCTCAACCGATAAGCTTGTGGGCCTGCCACCAGAGTTGTTCAGCGAAGTCGTGCCGGCGATCACGTTGCCGAGTGAACTCAAAGTGACGCTCCACATCTTCTACCGTCTGAGCAAACAGCGCGGTCAGCCGCGCCGCCTGAGTTGGGACGATCTCGCCGGTGACCAGGTGCTCCGCCAGAGCCTCCGGGCCGTTTCAAAGCTACGCCCGCCCGCGGATCTGCTGGATGAAGGCATGGACGCGGCGATCCGGCGGACAACGCTGTTGCATATCGCCCTTCCCGGCGACGGCCGGCTGATCAACTGGTATCTGGTGAACACAGCGTCGAACCGGGCCTGGGTGGAGCGTATGGCGCAGGCGCGCACCGCCCTGGAGCCAAATGCGCCCGCACCGGAGCAGCGACCCACGTTGATCGCACTCTACGAGCAGAACATTGGCCTGGTGACGCCGCTGCTGGTGGATGAACTGCGCGAGGCCGAGGAGCGGTATCCGGCGGAGTGGATCGAGGCAGCCATGCGCGAGGCCGTCCGCGCCAATGCCCGTTCATGGCGTTATATTCGCAAAGTCTTGGAGAGGTGGGCAACCAATGGACGACAGGATGCGCCGCATCAATCCGAGCGACCTATCGATGTGGAGAAGTACACGCGGGGAGAATTTGGCGGACTCTTCCGCAGCGGCGGCGATGCCAGCGACCTCGAATAGCGACCTCGCAGCCGACCTGCCGGCGGAACCGGTGTGCCCCACGTGCAAAGGTGTCGGCTACTATCTGCTGGATGTGCCGGTGGGTAATCCCAACTTCGGCGTTCTGATGCCCTGTGCCTGCAAAATGGCCGAGAAAGAACAGCGCGCGGCCGACGAGCTTCACCGCCTGAGTAATCT
Source organism: Chloroflexaceae bacterium (assembly GCA_034437035.1). GTDB lineage: Bacteria > Chloroflexota > Chloroflexia > Chloroflexales > Chloroflexaceae > CAKZQX01. Next base: position 11,398 of record DAOTUI010000196.1, on the reverse strand, counting down.
TGGTCCATTTAAGGATAAAACGTTTGAGAACTTTGATCCCGATGTCCCCGGTGTGCGCCGCGCGTTCGTGCGCGCCCGAAATTATGCCGGAAATCCACGGGGATGGTTAATTCTTTTTGGGAACTACGGTAGCGGCAAAACCCATCTGGCGGCGGCTATCGCCAATGCCGCATTTCAACGCCACTACAAAGTACTTTTTGCCATCGTCCCCGATCTACTTGACCACCTGCGCAGCACCTTTGGTCCCAATAGCGACGTGCAGTATGACGAGCGCTTTGAGACAATCCGCGAGATACCGCTGCTGGTGCTGGACGATCTGGGGACGGAGAATACCACGCCCTGGGCGCGCGAAAAACTTTACCAGATAATAAACCACCGTTATAATTACAGTCTGCCGACGGTTATTACAAGTAACCGGAAGCCGGAGGATATCGAACAGCGCATCTTTTCGCGTATGTGTGACCTCGCACTCTCTGAAGAAATTACGATGATTGATGCCGATGATTATCGGCGTATGTCGTTGCATAAGCGTTTTCCCTATCGCAGAGGCACACGTTTGTAGCTGCGCGGTATACACCGGGATGGGGTTACATACCAGCAGCCTGCGCCCATCCCGATATCCGTTCTGTGGTACAGTTCTGACCAGAAAGTTGTTCTCATGCCAACGCATTACCTATCCGCTGCCGATCTTGATCGCCCCGCCGCCGAAGCGCTGCTTCAGCGTGCCCAGGCACTCAAGGCGGAGTGGCGCAACGGCGGCCATCCGGCGCTCCTGCTCCAGACACAAACCCTGGCACTGGTGTTTGAAAAGCCCTCGTTGCGCACCCGCGTGGCGTTTGAGGCCGGGATGACCCAACTGGGCGGCCACGGGAGCTATCTCTCCGCCAATGATATTGATATGGGTGGGCGTGAGAGCATCCCTGATGTGGCCCGGAACCTCAGCCGCTGGGTGCAGGCAATCGCCGCGCGCGTCTTCCGGCATAGCAGCGTCGAGATCCTGGCCGAACATGCCACCATCCCGGTGATCAATGCGCTGTCGGATCGGGAACATCCCTGCCAGGCATTGGCCGATATGCTCACCCTGCTGGAACGCTACGGGCGGCTGGATGGGTTGCGCCTGGCCTATGTCGGCGATGGCAACAATGTCTGTCACTCCCTGATGCTGTTGGGCGCAACGCTAGGCATGCATATCGCGGTGGCCTGCCCTCCCGATTACCGCCCCAATCCCGACATCCTGGCCCAGGCCGAGCAACTGGCGGTGGCCCACGGAGCTACCATCACGGTTTCGTCCGATCCGGGGGAGGCGGTTGAGGGTGCCCACGCCATCTACACCGATGTCTGGGCCTCAATGGGACAGGAGCACGAGGCCGCTCGCCGTCGTCCGGTTTTCCAGCCCTACCAGGTGAACAGCGCGCTGCTGGCCCGGGCGCAACCTGATGCGCCGGCCATGCACTGCCTGCCGGCACATCGCGGCGAGGAAATTACCGCCGAGGTTATCGATGGGCCCCAATCAGTCGTCTTTGATCAGGCCGAGAATCGCTTACACGTTCAAAAAGCTCTTATTTTGACCCTGCTCAATCGCTAATATAGCTTTGAGATTTTGGTTTTTGGATGAGACCATACCAATACAATCGACAATCTACAATCCAAAATCTTGAGTCGGAGTCCGTTATGCCAGGCAATCGCGCAATTTATGATCGAGCAATGGACCAGAGCCGCGAGGCTGCCCGTCAAAAGCAGTGGGATGCGGCCCTGAAGGGTGCAGTGCGAGCTGTCCAGGAATTTCCGCAGGATACCGATGCTCGTACCGCCACCGCGGTAGCGCTCTTCCACACCGACAAGTTATCCAAGGCGCTGCAAATCTTTGAGGAGTTGCGCGCCGCCCATCCTGACAACCCCTTCTTCCAGGGGTATATTGCGCGTGCCCAGGAACGCCAGGGCAATACCACCGCCGCCGTTGAGTCCTACCAACAACTGGTAGAACTGCACGAGCATCAGCGCATGACTGCCCGCGTCATCGAAGCGCTGCGCGACGTGCTGCGTCTGCGGCCCGAACTGGACGACCAGCGGCAGCGCCTGGCCCACTTGCTGGAGGATGTGAACGCTACCCGCGAAGCCGCCACCGAGTATATGCTGCTCGGCCGGCGGTACCATCAGCAGGGTCGCCTGGATGATTCCGCCGAGATTACCGAACTTGCGCTCCGGCTGGACCCCAATAACCGCGAAGCAAAAGAGTTGCTGATTGCGGTGCGCGATGCCATGGCCCGGGCCGCACACGATCTGCCGGAAGGGGAGACCGACCTGCCCGCCGAGTTACGCCCGGCGATGGCCGGGATGACGGGCAATCTCCGCTCACAACAGTTTGCCATGGAACGCATTGTTGCGCTGGCAATCGAAAAGCAACAGGCCGGTGATATCGACGGCGCGCTCGAACAGTATGAGCGCGCAGTTGAAGGTGGGATGGAACGGGCCGATGTGCTCTACAGCCTGGGCCTGCTCTACCAGGAGCGGGGCGATCATGAGGCGGCTGTGCGCGCGCTGGATAAAGCCGCAAATGATCAGGAGTATGCCCTCTCCGCGCACTTTGCGCTGGGTAGTTCCTACCAGGCGTTGAACAAGTTGCCGCAGGCGGCCCAGGAGTATGAGCAGACAATCAGCCTGGTTGACCTGGAATCCATCGGCCGAGCCGAGTCCGAAGATCTGATCCAGATGTATGAGAGTGCAGTTGCGATCTACCAGCAACTGGGGGATGTGGCCCGGGCGGCCTCGCTCTTCTCCATGCTGGCGAGTTTCCTGCAAACGAAGCGCTGGGGGAAAGAACGCGCCGCCGAGTTTAACCGGCGAGCGAAGGAACTGACTGAGCAAAATGTGCTCAACAAACTGCGCAACTTCGGTACCGGCGCACTGACCCCGGTTGAAGCGGGCGAACTGGAACCGGAGCCCGAAACCCAGGCTATGCCCGAAACCTGGGGCAAGATCCGCTCCATCACCGATTTTCTGCGCTCGGACGGGACCGCCGTATCAACCAGCAGCCTGAGTATGCCCGCCGAGCCGGCCGCACCCGCCGACCCGCTGAAAATGCTGGACAACCTGCCCACGCCGGAGCAGCCAACTTTCGCTCCGGTCACAAAGCTCGATATCAGGGGGCTGGACGAGCAGACGGCGCGCTGGGTCACGGCCAGCGAGAAATATATTGAACAGGGACTGCTTGAAGCGGCCCTCGATGCCTGTCACGAAATTGTTCGCCTGAATATGGAGTATCTGCCCATTCATCTGCGCATGGGCGAGATCTTCGAGCGGCAGGGACGCAACGAAGACGCGCTGACGAAGTATCAAATCCTGATCGATACTTATACTGTTCGTAACGAGGGAACCCAGGCGATTGATGTCTATTTCCGGATTATTGAACTCTCGCCCGATACGATCAATGCGCGGTCGCGCCTGGCGGACCTCCTCAAGAATGCCGGGCGAGTCGAAGAAGCCTGCAAACAGCTTATTCAGGTTGCCGCCGCCTATTTCCGCCTGGGACAGACCAACCGGGCGTTGGAGGAGTATCGCCGGCTGTTGCAGTGGGCACCCAGGAGTAAAGAGGTTCACGCCGAGTATGGCATGGCGCTGTTTAAGCTGGAGCGGTACGAAGCTGCCCTGGGCGAGTTTCGCAAAGCGCTGGAACTGGGTGCTAATGATGCCGTTGCCATTGCCCGCATGAATATGACCCTGGCAATGATGGGCGAGAATACTCACGCGGTCTGGGATTCGCTGGCGGCGCTGCTGGAACAGATGAAGGCCCAGCCCGAGTTGAGCGACGTTATCCAGGCGGAATACCGCGCGGCCCTGCTCACAGCCGATACCGCAATTTTGCACTATATCCTGGGAATTATTCAGCAGCAGAGTAAGCAACACTCCTCGGCCCTGCTTGAGTTTGAGCAGGCGCAAACTCTGTACGACAGCGACGAGGAGCCTATGCTGCCACTGGTACTGGTGCATCAGGCCATGGCCGATAGCCATATTGCCCTGAGCCAGGCCGAAGAAGCACTGGAACAACTCCGTCATGGTCAGGCGGTCGCGGAACAGGCCCGGATCGATCCATCAATCAAGCATCCATTTGCCATCCCACTCTCCCATGGAGATCTGACCCGGCGCATGGCCGAGGCATATGCCGCTACCGATGACCTGGCCGGAGCCGAGCAGGCACTGCTGGAGGCGCGGCGGTTGCTGCCCTACGACCGGACCATCTACACCAAACTGGCCGATGTCTACTTCCGGCAGGGGAAACTCAAAGAAGCCCTGATCCAGCTTGAAGACCTCGCCTCGCACTATGAGAAACGGCAAGATCTGGATCGCGCGATTGAGACGCTGGAGTATGGCTTGAAACTCGCGCCCAGCAACACCGAAGTTGGGGGACGCCTGGCGCGGATGTACCTCCGGCGCGGAATGCTTGACCGGGGGCTGGAAGGTCTGGTGCGGGTTGCCGAACTGCAACGCAAAGCGGGCCAACTCAAAGACGCGGTTGCCAGCCTTCAGCAGGCGGCCGATGTCTACTGGACCCTCGGGAAGCACGAGGAGGCCCGGTCGCTCTATGACCGGATCACTCAGATTGCCCCCAACGATGTCGAAGCACGGCAGTGGCTGGCGTTGATGTACACCCTCTCGTTCCGCACGTCCGATGCCGTCGCTGAGAAGAAACAGATTGTGCGCATCCTGACCCAGCAGCGCGACTACGAAAACGCTATCGCCGAACTACATCAGATCATCGGCCTGGATCAGCGCGATCTGGATGCCTACTATCTGCTGGGGGATATGTTGATGCGGCGAGAAGAGTACACGCAAGCCGTGAATCTCTATAACCGGATGTTGAAACTGGATGGGGCCGATACTGATCGGATCAAGGCACTTATTTCAGCGGCAAATCGAATGCTTACCCAAAAATCCCACGCCTGACCTGGGAGAAATATACCATGACATGCTGCGATGACGGACGGTGCGCAGGTTCAACTGCCGTATGTCTGTCGTCTGGTGTTAACGATATCATATGCCAGATCTAGTACGTCTCTGGGAGAGACTCAACCCATTTACTGACCCGTTTGCCCTGCTTGATATTCTAATTGTTGCGCTCTTTTTTTACTGGTTGCTTCGCGTTATTCGTGGCACACGCGCAGTCCAACTCCTTCGCGGCATCGGCATTATTCTGGCGATTGCCTTCTTCATCAGTTCAGCCTTTGAGCGGCTGACCATGCTGGGCTGGCTGTTGGAAAATGCGATTACACCGCTCCTGATTGCCATCCCTGTTTTATTTCAACCCGAACTGCGCCGCGCCCTGGAACGGCTGGGGCGGACCGGTGGGTTTTTCAACCGGCCGCTCTTCGGCGGCAATACGCGTTCTGAGGTTTTAGAAACCATCAATGTCATTACGCGCACGGCCGTCCAACTCTCACAGCAAGGGATCGGCGGCCTGATGATCATTGAGCGGGAAACCCAACTGCAAGAATATGCCGACCGCGGCGTTATCCTGGATGCACGGATGGCCGTGCCGCTGCTGCTGAATATTTTCTATCCCAACTCACCGCTGCATGATATGGCGGTGATTGTCCGCGAAAACCGCATTCTTGCCGCGAATGTGGTGCTGCCGTTAAGCGAGGATGTGCTTGGCCCGCGGCGCTACGGTACACGCCATCGCGCCGCGAAAGGCATCAGTGAGCAGACCGATGCAATCGTGGTGGTCGTATCCGAAGAAACCGGAGCAATTACTCTGGTGACCGATGGCCGGATGGTCGGCTACCTGAATGAGACGCGTCTACGGAATATGCTGGCCCGATTAATGAAAGTACCGCCGGCGGAGGAAACCACCCGGTGAACGCGATTCGTAATCAAGCATTAAGTTTTATCCTGGCGCTGGGGCTCAGTTTCGCCCTCTGGGCTTTTGTCTCCTTCCGTGAGAATCCGAATAGAGTCAGTGACCCGTTTAGCCTGCCGCTGGTCGTACGCGGTCAGGCAGAAGATCTGGTCATTGTTAATCAGGAGGGATCACGGCGTACAGAATTTCCCAGTATCGGCGTTACCATCGAAACCGATCAAAACACGCTGGCAGATCTCTCATCATCGGAACTGCAGGCAAATCTTGAGGCGTTTATTGATCTCAGCGGTCTCGGTGCCGGTGAACATGTGGTGCCTGTCCAGACCGCAATCGAAAGTTCCCTTGATCGCCGTATCGATACAGAAAACGTTGAACCGGAAACAATTACGGTCCGTCTGGATCAAGAGATCACCCGCGCAGTACCCGTACAGATTGAAGTTGAGGGCGATCCACCGTTTAGCTTTCGGCGCGGCAATCCGCAGGTAAATGATCAGCCCCCCGATGAAGTAACAGTTGTGGTGAGCGGGCCGGAGAATCGCGTCGAAGAAGTTGTTATTGCGCGGGCAACGACCAGAATTGAGGGATTGAGCGCCAACTACGAGTCATCGGTACAACTCCAACCCCTGAATGCCAATGATCAAGTCGTTGAAGGGGTGACACTCGACCCGGCAACCGTCAATGTAGAAATTCCCATTCGCTCGGTGGTCGGGCTCAAGCGACTCCCAATCATCGGCAATATCGAAGGAGCCCCGGCCCCCGGATATGTTATCACCGATATTCAGAGTGAACCGGCATTGATCAACCTGACCGGCAGTTCGGAAACGCTCGAAACAATCGAGCAGGTTGAAACAGCGCCAGTCGATATCACCGGGATCACCAGCACCATTACCCGTACCGTTCCGCTCAATATTCCGGAAGGCACCTCACCCCAGTTAGGTGAGCCGCAGGAGGCAACGATAACCGTGCGCGTCACCCCTCTGGAACAACGCTTCCAGATTGAACTCCCCTTCCCGGTTGAAGTTACGGGTGAACCGGCCGGGGTTAACATCGATGTAGATCCGCAGGTAATTAGAGTCGCACTGTCTGGCCCAGTTGAGGCATTTTCCCAACTCGACACCGAAACCCTCGTGGCAACCCTTGATCTCAGTGGGCTTACTCCCGGCACCTATACGCGCACGCCCGAAATCAGTCTGCCCGAAGCAATTACCGTTGGTTCCATTCCGGAAGTGCAGGTGACGCTGCGCTCCCCGCCACGCCCAACCGCAACCCGATTGCCACCGACACCGACCACTGCCCCCGAACCATCGCCGGCGGCGACCAGTACAGCAACGGAACCACCCGCAGCAACAGAGCCACCCACAGCAACAGTCGAGCCGGTAGCCCCCCCACCCACGGAAGAGCCGGACCCTCCGCAGGGAGCTATCTCGACGATTGTGCCGGAAGCGGATATTACCCCGCTTCCCATCCCTACACCGGGTGAGATACCAGCATCGGAAGAAACCGACGCCGCGTAGTAAGGCAGTGCCTATGTGAGCGCGGTTGACAGTCAGGAAACTGCATGCTACAGTATCGTAGTTCAATCTGTCTCTATCAATTCGGCATATAACATAACGTACACATTCAGGGCGGTTTGTCTACCCGATAGCCAGTCGCAACCTTGTGGTAGTGGGGTTCTATCTGCTTTTCCCCAGACAGAGACGATTTGCACGTCTGCTGGGAGAAGCGGAGCGCGTGTGCCAGCCTGGTGGAGGCAGCACACCTTCCCATGCAAGCATAGCGTACATTATGTTATGTATATCTAGTGACCCAATGTGGGGCGCGCGACCCGGTGACGGGGTCATTGCAGAACCAGCAGCAACTGTTCCCCGGTTCGCGCCGCACCCGGCCGATTATCTACCATCTACCCGTTATCAGACATGCGTACGTAGCATGGTCTTGACGTATAGATAGAATGAGGGGGAAACGTGAACCAGAGCCTGGGAACTGAAGCGCGCCCACTGCGCGTTGCCATTATTGGAGCCGGTCCCGCCGGTTTTTATGCTGCCGAAGGACTGTTGAAACAAAAGGATCTCGTCTGTTCTATTGACTTCTTCAATCGTTTTCCCACGCCGTTTGGCCTTGTCCGTGATGGCGTCGCGCCGGATCATCAGTCGATCAAATCGGTGACACGCATCTATGATCGCATCGCCAGTGATCCCCGTGTACGCTACTTTGGCAATGTCACCTTTGGCACCGATATCGAGCATGAGCATCTGAAGCCGTTGTACGATCAGATTATCTATGCTGTTGGGGCACAGGCCGACCGACGGATGGGTATTCCCGGCGAAGATCTTGCCGGCAGTTTTCCCGCAACGGCATTTGTGGGATGGTACAATGGGCACCCGGATTACCGCGACTTCAACTTTGATCTCTCGCACGAGCGGGCCATTGTTGTCGGCAACGGCAATGTTGCTATGGATGTAGCCCGCATCCTCGCCATGCCGCCCGATCGCCTGGCAACAACAGATATCGCCGATCATGCGCTGGAGCAGTTGCGCCGAAGTAACGTGCGTGAAGTAGTTGTGCTGGGTCGCCGTGGTCCCGCGCAGGCCGCCTTCACCCATGCTGAAATCAAAGAATTTGGCGAACTTGAAGATGTCGATATTCTCGTTAACCCAGAGGCTATGGAGCTTGACGAGCATAGTCTGGCGTCGCTCGAAACGAATAAGACGGCGGCAAAGAATGTTGATACGCTGCGGAGCTACACCACTCAGCAGCAGCACACGGCGAAGCACCGCATCCAGTTACGCTTTCTTACCTCACCCGTGGAAATCATCGGCACAAACGGCAAAGTTGCCACAGTCCGGGTCGAACACAACCGGCTTGTCCTGACGGAGAGTGGCGCGCTCCGCGCCAGGGGCACCGGAGAGTTCGAAACGATTGAGGCCGGGCTTATCCTGCGTTCGGTCGGCTATCGCAGTACACCGCTCAAAGGCATTCCGTTTGATGAGTATACCTACACCATTTCAAACGTGGCCGGCCGTGTCACCACCATGGCTGAGGGCGACCCGATACCCGGCGAGTATGTCGTCGGGTGGGCCAAGCGCGGACCATCGGGTATTATCGGCACAAACAAACCCGATGCCTACGCAACGGTCACGGCGATGATCGATGATCTCTACAAACTGCCGGGCATTCCCGACGCCAACCGCGACCCGGACAAGATTATAGCGCTGCTCCGCGAACGCAACATCGACTATGTCACCTATGAGCAGTGGAAGATCCTTGACCAGTTTGAGGTGGCCCGTGGCACCCAGCAAGGCCGCCCGCGGGTAAAAATCACCCGCGTGCCCGAGATGCTTGAGATCATTCGGCAGGAGGCTACTTCCTGAGCAACGCAGGCATAGCTTGAACCGGCACCACCGAATATATGGCGTGATACAAAGCAAGCAGGATGCTTTGTATCACGCTGTTTTATGCTACCTGCGCTACCGCAACTTCCTGCGTCACTGTCCTATATGAGGATAGTATGATCGCACTATGGACACATCCCATAACAACACTATAATAAGTATTGCTGAAAACCGACAGGAGAACTGCACTCCCTTGATAACAGGTCCATTGTCATGGCTAATGTTCCTTCGACCCCCGTACTACTAACAAATCATACCCCTTTGCACCAACTCGTGCGAAACAAAAGTGTCTGGCTCGCAAGTCTCGTACTGGTGTATCTCGGAAGCAGGCTCGTTTCTCTGGGAACCTTCCCCCTGTTCAATGATGAGGCGATGTATCTTATGCGTGCCCGTCACTTTCCGGAAATGTTACCAGGTACACTTACAAATGGTAAACTCCTACAGGAACTCTTCCTCGCGCTCCTTATTCAACTTCCGGGTAATCCGGTGCTCCTCAGTCGCTTCCTGTCTGTTACCTGTGGGCTAGGCACGCTGGTCGCCATCTTTCTCATTGCACGGCTACTCAATCATCCGCATGCCGGGCTACTGGCAGGGTTGCTCTATACCACTGCCCCTATGACCGTCTTTTTTGATCGACTGGCATTGCCAGATAGCATGCTCACCTGCGTTGCCAGTTTTACACTCCTCCTGAGTATTACGTTTATCCAGACGCCTCATTTCTCACGGAAACAGGCAGCACTCCTCGGAGCACTTATTGGTCTCGCCGGTCTGGTTAAAATGACTGGTCTTTTTCTGTTTGCTCTGCCTGTCCTGATGACCCTATTAATGAATATGTCCTGGACGGAGCGCCGTCAACGGTTCGCGCTGCTACGAACAACACTGATGGTAGCCCTGCTGTTTGTCGCAGTATTGGCTCCATTTCACTATGGAGGGATTGAACGCGATTATGCTGAAACGTCCTCTATCGCTCAGAAAGTCGTGACACTTGAAGAAAATGCAACGTATATTGGAGAGCTATTGTTATTCTATCTGCCAGGTGTTTTGCTTCTGCCGCCAGTCTTTCTACTAATCCTATCACGCCCGAAGACCCCTGCTCACCATACCGTTTTGTTACTAACCACAAGTGGAATCATCCTCATTGCTACTTTCCTGGTTATCAGTAACACGATTCATTCACGATACCTTATGCCTGCCTGGCCTGCCCTGTTGCTTGCCAGTGCTATAAGCATAGAAACGTTATGGCAACGACCAGAAAAGAAGCAAAATATTGCACGCAGGGTTTCGCTTATTGCCCTTAGTGGTGCATTGATCTGGAACAGCTATTTTGCTTTGCGCTTAATACATGACCCGGCAACTGCCCCGCTGGTCGCAACTGATCGGCGCGGTTACCTGGAGAACTGGACAGCCGGTTATAATATTCCAGAGATGATGGCAGTAATAGCAGCAGAGACGCAGCAGCAAGGGCAAATGGTGCTGGTCAACCACGCTCGCGGTCGTCTTATCCATATGGCAGCAAAGTTTTATCTGGCAGACAATCCTGGTGTCATTATCGAGGATATTGATCTTACTACAGCAGCGGCACCCGAAAAACTACACCAGTTGACGATGCGCTATCCCACCTATCTTTTGCTGGATGGCGAAGAGTATAATCTCCTGTCGGTGCCCCAACGGTTTCCTGAGGCAGAAGTTATACATTATGTCGAGCATCCAACCAGTTCGATGCGATTCTATTTTCTGCTGTTCTATGGCGAAACCTCACCGTCCGAAGAAACTGCAAAGAATACCGAATAAATCTATACACAAAAGATATTTATTTATCGTATATTCATAGGCTATTTCGTTTCATAAACAAAACCAAAAACAATAGAATGTACAATTTATCTAATCACCCCTATTAAATGTCACTCAAGTAGAGATACTATTTCTGGTGAATCTACAAAATGTAGCAATTTTAATTTATTAGTTAAATTGCCAGATTTTCGGTACTACCTCATAAACATTAATACTAGTAGCAATCGAGGGGTTTATGTTGACTATATCACGATCAATACGACGTGTCATCTCTATATGTTACTTTCGTAAACAAGCTATCTGTACTCTGTTGATATTTTTTTTGGCACTTGTTCCACGTATATTTTCTTTAGGAACTTTT